>JAZNJA010000134.1:0-49688 GCA_045577755.1 Eubacteriales bacterium | reverse complement strand
TTCCGCGCCGAGGGGCTCCGTACCCATCCCGACGCCCCCCACGGCATTCGCCGCGCCCATAGCATCGCTTCCCTCTTCGCCGTCCCCAAGCCCCATATCTACAAGGGCGACACCATCGTGGGCAGCATCCGTCCCCTGTGGGCGGAGACCACCCCCGAGGAGAGCCAAGCCGCCGCCGAAGCCTGTACCGGCTTCCAGATCCGCGGCTTCCACCACAACGGCGATCACTACGCCCCCGACTACGATACCATCCTCACCGAGGGCATCCCCGGGATGCTGTCCCGCATTGAGGACTCAATGGCAGCCCATAGAGACGCTCCCGACCGCGTGGAATTCCTGGAGAGCTGCCGCATCGCCCTCTTTGGTCTCCGTGACCGTCTCGCCGCCTACGCCGAGACCGCCGAGGCCCTGACGGGAGCGGAGGGTTACCATAGTGAAACCCTCTGTCAGATAAAGAAAAATTGCGCCTCCCTCTGCGACCGCGCCCCCGTATCCTTCCCAGAGGCTCTCCAGCTGGTCTGGATGATCCATAACTGCTTCGTCTGCGAGGGCCGCTACGCCATGGCGCTGGGCCGCATGGATCAGTTCCTCTACCCCTTCTTCGCCCACGATACAGAGGCCGGCACCCTCACCGAGGATGAGGCCACCGCCCTTCTGGAGAACGTCTTCATGAAGATCTACGAGCGCCGCGCCTACCTGGGCGGTGACGACGTGGTCAACATCGCCGTGGGCGGTGTCAAGCCCGACGGGTCCGACGCCACCAACCGCCTGAGCTACTGCGTCCTCCGCGCCGTAGGCAACGTCAACCTCCCCGGTCCCAACCTCTCGGCCCGTATCGCCCCCACCACCCCCGAGGACTTTCTGGACGAGTGCCTGAAGGTCATCGGCACAGGCCTGGGCTACCCCGCCCTCATGAACGACGAGGTCAATATCGCCGCCCTCTCCCGCTACGGCTACGCCGTGGAGGATGCCCGCAACTACTCCATGGTGGGGTGCATCGAAAACTTCATCACGGGTATGCAGCCCCCGTGGTCCGACGGCCGCTTCGATACCCCCCGCTTCCTGGAGTACGTCTTCAATGACGGCAAGGGCTACTTCCACCCCTCGGCGGGGCTGGACACGGGTTCGGTGGAGTCCATCACCTCCATGGACATCCTCATGGAGCGGCTGGAGACCCAGCTGAAAGTGGGCGTGAAGGAATACGTAGACGGCTTCAACCGTGTCAACGTCCTCGCCGACCCCGAGCATTTCACTTCCCCCTTCCTCTCCCTCTTCTGCAAGGACTGCATCGGCAGAGGCCTGGACATCAACATGGGCGGGGCGGTCTACCCCTCGGTCCACGGCGCGGCCCTTATGGGCGTGGGCACCCTTTGTGATTCCCTGGCCGCCATCGAGCAGGTGGTCTTCACCGACAAGACCGCCACAATCTCCGAGCTGGCCGCCGCTCTGAAGTCCAACTTTGAGGGCTATGAAGCCCTCCGCGAGGCCCTTCTGAACGCTCCCAAGTACGGGAATAACCATGATTTTGTGGATAAATACGCCGTCTGGTTCGTGGACTTCCTCTCGGATGAGTTCATGAAATACAAGACTCCCGACGGAGGTGGCTACTATACCGCCATGGCCGCCAACGTCAGCAACATCTACGCGGGCCACGTCATCGGCGCCACCCCCGACGGACGCAAGGCCGGAGAGCCTTTGTCCGACGCCGCCTCCCCTACATACGGCAGAGACACCCGCGGCGCCACGGCGACGGTGCTGAGTATCACCAAGCCCGACTACACCAAGGTGGCTTGCGGCACCGTCATCAACCAGAAGTATTCCCCGTCTATGTTTGAGGATGGACGGCGGGAAAAGCTCCGCGCCCTCATCCGGGTCTATTTCGCCAAGGGCGGCCAGGAAATGCAGATCAACGCCACCTCCACCGAGGTGCTGAAGGATGCCATGGACCACCCCGAAAAGTACCCCGATCTGGTGGTCCGCGTGTCGGGCTTCTCGGCTATCTATATCACCCTCGCCCGTGAGGTGCAGATGGACATCCTGGCCCGCACCCAGCAGGAATAAGCCATGACACAGCTCAATATTTCGGATATCCAGCACTTTTCCGTAGGTGACGGCCCCGGCATCCGCACCACCGTCTTCCTCAAGGGCTGTAACCTTCGCTGTCCCTGGTGCCACAACCCCGAGACCATCTCCCGCGAAACCGTCACCCTGACCTACCCCAAGGCGAACAAGTCCGTCACCTACGGACGGCGCATGAGGGTGGATGAGGTCCTTCACGAGGTCATGGAGGATACCGACTTCTACCGCGAGAGCGGCGGCGGCGTGACCGTCTCGGGAGGCGAGCCTTTGCTCCAGGCGGAGGCCGTGACCGAACTGGCGAAAGCCCTGCAAGCCCAAGGCGTTTCGGTGCTTCTGGACACCGCGGGGTGCGTCCCGTGGAGCCGATTCGAGGCGGTTCTTCCCTTTGTGGATACCTTCTTCTTCGACTGGAAGACAAGCGACCCCGCGATCATGAAGGAGCGGATCGGCGGTGACCTCACCCTCATCAAGACCAACCTCGCCCGCCTCCTCCAAACAGACAAGGAAACCCACATCCGCATCCCCCTCATCCCCGACATCAACACCTCTGAGGAAGCCCTCACCGCCATAGCCGCCGACCTCCGGGAGGCGGGCGCGAAAACCGTAGCCCTCCTTCCCTTCCACCGCCTGGCCGTGGGTAAATACGAGGCCATGGGCATTCCTTACCCCTACCGCGATACCCCGCCCCTCCCCGCCGACGTCCTCCGCCGCGCGGTGGAGATCCTATCCGCTGACTTCTCGGTATATACCGAATTGTAAACCTTTTGTTAATTTCTCAATTCATTGTTGAAAGGAACGCTGCCATGAACACCAATACTCTCGCAAAAGCCGCCATTTTCACAGGCGCGGGCCGGCCCATGGAGATCCGTGAGTTCCCCGTCACCGCCACTCCCGCGGGCTACGGCCGCTCCGACCTCATCGCCAGCGGTGTCTGCGGCACCGACCTCCACTTCTACCGCGGCACTCTGGCCGTGGGTACCCCCTCCATCATCGGGCACGAGTTCGTGGGCAAGCTCACCGACTGCGACCCCACCGAGGCCGCGCAGTATGGCCTGTCTATCGGGGACAACGTCATCGCCGATATCGCCGTCCCCTGCGGCGAGTGCCTCCTGTGCAAGACGGGAGACGACGCCAACTGCGTGAACATGGGCGTCACCAACGGCGGCAGCATTGAGGAGGCCCCCTACCTCTGGGGCGGCTACACCGAGGTCAACTACACCCCCCTGTCCAATCTGGTGAAGATCCCCGCCTCCCTGGATCCCACCGCCGTCGCCGTCTTCGCCTGCCCCGGCCCCACCGCCATGCACGCCTTCCGTCTGGGTGAGCAGGCAGGACTGAAGTGGGAGGAGATCCGCTCCGCCGTGGTGCAGGGTGGCGGCCCTGTTGGCTCCTACGCCGTCATGTACCTCAAGGCCATGGGCGTGGAGCGGGTCTACGCCATCATCAATCGAGCCGATCCCGCCCGCGAGGCGCTGCTGTACAAGCTGGGCGCCGACGAGGTGCTGACCCTGGCCGCCGAGGGCTCCGAGGCTGTCACGGGGAAGCTCCAAGCCGAGAACGGCGGTCTGGGCGTGGACCTCTGCTACGAGGCATCCGGCTCTCCCCGCGCCATCCCCCAGGGCATGAACATCCTCCGCAACCGCGGCTTCTACCTGGTCCCCGGCCAGTACAGCAACGCGGGCGGCATCGAGATCCAGCCCCAGCTCATCACCTTCAAGGCCGTCCGCATCATCGGCTCCTCCCAGTACTCCATGATCGACGTGAAGGATTATCTGGCCTTCCTGGAGAAGCATCCCGCCCTCGTCCCCATCATCCGCGACCTCGCCGCCTGCTACCCCGTCGCCGAAGCCAACAAGGCCTTCGAGGATGCCCTGGCAGGCAAGAACGTCAAGACCGTGCTGATCAAATAAGGCTCCGTCACGAAAAAAAGGCCCAAGGATCACTCTCCTTGGGCCTTTTCGTATTCATAGGGGTTACACGGTAATAACAGGGCTCGTCCACCACTTCATATATGGTTTTGCGCCGTTTTCTGTTCGTTTTATGGGCTTTCGCTCCCTTTTCACATCGTGCGACGATTGAACCGCGTCACTCCTGCGTAAGCCTCGGACAATCCTCGTGGGCCTTGTAAGCGCGGATGTACTCGCACAGCCAGCGGTAGTACAGATCCCCGTGACCGCCCTTCATGGGCTCGATGTCTCGGCTGAACTCTTGGTTGAAATTGTCGGTGAAGACGTACTTCCCATCCACGCGGAAGAGCTGAGCGCACCATTCGTTCCACCAGGTCAGAGTCACGATCTTGGGGTGGACCTTGAAGGCGGTCTGCCATTGAGCATTCCAGAACCGCCCGCCCTGTCGACCGTGGGCCGTGGCGGTATTGGACATATAGGTCTCCTGAGTGGCCACCGACACTCCCACGTGCTCGGGATTCCCCTCGGCGTCGTAGGACACGGTGAGGCTGTTGTCCGCCTCCAGATAGCTCCACTGCCCCGTCTTGACCTTCCCCTGCAAACCGTACATAGCGCGGGTCACGAAGCGCTCGGTCTCGGCGGTCTTGTAGTTCCAATGGAGGATAAAGGGCTTGCCGTCCCGATAGACGAAGCAGTCCTTCCACTTCTCCATCCCGTAGAACTTGTCGTAGAACACCTCGAAGGCCTCCACCTCGTTGGGCCACATGACCACGTAGGGGGTCTTCAGACCCTCAGCACGCATCTCGGTGATGGTGTCCAGTAGGGCGATGGAGGACCACTCCACATGAGAATTCCAAAATTGCGTGTTTTTGACGGTATTCCCGCCCACAAAGGTGAAATCCAGCACCAGGAAGTCCACCCCCGCCTCCTGGAGCATGATCAGATTGCGTCGGTGAGCGGCCTTGTCCGAGCTTCGGTAGTAGCCCTGGGCCGGCTCCGCCCAGTAGTGGAAAGCGTACATATCATTATGTTGTTCGTCAGCGTTTCCGAAGCCGAACTCGTCACTCCAGCCGTATTTCTCGGTCAACTCGGTGACGTTGTTGGCGTGGGTCACAGGGGTGTCGCCGCTTCCCAGAACGGCGTTGAACCACATGGTGTAGCAAATGCCTACCAGATCATTTCGGTCGGTAATATCCAGGCCGTACTGCTTGTTCTCCATATCAAAATATCCTTTCATATCAATGGGTTATGCGGGCATAACAGAGAAAGCTCACTCCGCCAGGGCGATGACCTCCACCTCCACCAGAACTCCCTTGGGCAGGGTCTTCACCGCCACGCAGGAGCGGGCGGGATTCGTGGTGAAGTAGGTGGCGTAGACCTCATTGAAGGCCGCAAAATCTCCCATGTCGGCCAGAAAGCAGGTGGTCTTGACGGCGTTCTCAAATGAGGAGCCTCCCGCGGTCAGCACCGCGCCAAGGTTCTGCATGACCCGCTCGGCCTGCTCACGAATGTTGTCCCCCACCACAGTCCCCGTGGCGGGATCCAAGGGGATCTGACCCGAGGTAAAAAGCAGGTTGCCACAACGGATGGCCTGGGAGTAAGGCCCGATGGCGGCGGGAGCGTTGGGAGTGGAAACAGTCTTTCTCATGGTATGTTCTCCTTTTCGGTGAGTATTTGTAAATTTGTCGCGTAAGCTCTTGCAATTTCCCCGCCCTTTTGGTATAATAGGAAGGGTTCACACCCGTATTATAGCACAAATCCCGCCAAGACGCAATAGATATATGAAAAAAACATCGTAAGGAGTCCCCCATGCTCATCAAAGGCCTGCAAAAGCTCACCCTGCTGGATTTCCCCGAGAAGATGGCCTGTACCCTCTTCACATTCGGGTGCAACTTCCGCTGTCCCTTCTGCCATAACGCCTCGCTAGTGCTGGCTGACCGCGCCGATGACGCTGTCATAACAGAGGAAGAGTTCTTCTCCTTCCTCCAAAAGCGCAGAGGTATGCTGGAGGGGGTCTGTATCTCCGGCGGCGAGCCCACTCTTCAGCCCGATCTTCCCGATTTCATCCGGAGAGTCAGGAATCTGGGCTTCGCTGTCAAGCTGGATACCAACGGCTACCGCCCCGCCGTTCTCCGTGCCCTCATAGACGAGGGGCTTTTGGATTACGTGGCCATGGATATCAAGAATTCCCTGTCCCGCTACCCCGAAACCGTGGGCATCGCCCGCTTCGATACCGCGCCTATTGAGGAGAGCATGGACCTGCTCATGGAGAACCGCGTTCCCTTCGAGTTCCGCACCACCCTGGTCAAGGGCCTCCACACCTCCGGGAGCATTGCCGAAATGGGCATGAGGCTTGCGGGGGAGGAGCGCTTCTTCCTTCAGCCCTTTGAGGACTCGGGGGATCTCATCGGAGAGGGACTTTCCGCCTTTGACCGGGCGGAGACCGAGGCTCTTCTGGGGGTCTTGTGCAAGTATGTGCCAAATGCACAAATCCGGGGTTGATACACTATATATTGTGCCGATTTTGGATTTTTGCTCAATATTTTGTGTTTTTGGTCTTGACAAATCCCGTATATTGTGGTATTCTTATATCACGCCCAATCGGGGATTTCGACAGTAAAACCGAAGTTTCGCCGTGACGCGCGCCCTACGAAAGGACAAACGTCACGGTGTTTTTGTGCCAAAAATCCCCGCCCACACATACATATTTCATATAAGGAGGAACACTATGTACACCGTACTCAAGCGTGACGGACGCATCATCAACTTCGACATTCAGAAGATCGCCGGCGCCATTAAGCTGGCCTTCGACGCTCAGGAGCGCAACTACAACCAGGATATCATCGATTTCCTCGCCCTCAAGGTCACTGCCGATTTTGAGCCCAAGATCAAGGATCATTCCATCTCGGTAGAGGACATCCAGGACAGCGTGGAGAAGGTTCTGATCCAGGCAGGCTACGACGACGTGGCCAAGGCCTACATTCTCTACCGCCGCCAGCATGAGAAGATGCGTAACGTCAGCGCCACCATGCTGGACTACAAGTCCATCGTGGACTCCTACCTCAAGGTCGCCGACTGGCGCGTTAAGGAGAACTCCACCGTCACCTACTCGGTGGGCGGTCTGATCCTCTCCAACTCGGGCGCCATCACCGCCAACTACTGGCTCTCCGAGGTCTACGATGACGAGATCGCCAACGCACACCGCACCGCCGACATCCACATCCACGATCTGACCATGCTCACCGGCTACTGCGCGGGCTGGTCCCTCAAGCAGCTGATCCAGGAGGGTCTGGGCGGCATCACCGGCAAGATCACCTCCGCCCCCGCCAAGCACCTCGCCACCCTCTGCAACCAGATGGTCAACTTCCTGGGTATCATGCAGAACGAGTGGGCAGGCGCACAGGCCTTCTCCTCCTTCGACACCTACCTGGCTCCCTTCGTCAAGGCGGACAACCTCACCTACGACCAGGTCAAGAAGTGCGTGGAGTCCTTCATCTACGGCGTCAACACCCCCTCCCGCTGGGGTACCCAGGCTCCCTTCTCCAACATCACCCTGGACTGGACGGTTCCTAACGACCTGGCCGAGCTCAACGCCATCGTGGGCGGCAAGGAGATGGACTTCAAGTACAAGGACTGCAAGGCTGAGATGGACATGGTCAACAAGGCCTTCATCGAGACCATGATCGAGGGCGACGCCAACGGCCGCGGCTTCCAGTATCCCATCCCCACCTACTCCATCACCCGTGACTTCGACTGGTCCGAGACCGAGAACAACAAGCTCCTCTTCGAGATGACCGCCAAGTACGGTACCCCCTACTTCTCCAACTACATCAACAGCGATATGGAGCCCTCCGACGTCCGCTCCATGTGCTGCCGCCTGCGCCTTGACCTCCGTGAGCTTCGCAAGAAGTCGGGTGGCTTCTTCGGCTCGGGTGAATCCACGGGTTCCGTGGGCGTGGTCACCATCAATATGCCCCGTATCGCCTATCTGGCCGTCGACGAGGCTGACTTCTACACGCGCCTGGACCGCATGATGGACATTTCTGCCCGCTCCCTGAAGATCAAGCGCGAGGTCATCACCCGCCTCATGGGCGAGGGCCTGTACCCCTACACCCGCCGCTACCTCGGCACCTTCGCCAACCACTTCTCCACCATCGGTCTGGTGGGCATGAACGAGGTGGGCCTCAACGCCAAGTGGCTCCGCAAGGACATGACCCACGCCGAGACTCAGAAGTTCACCCGGGAGGTCCTCACCCACATGAGAGACCGCCTCTCCGACTACCAGGAGCAGTACGGTGACCTCTACAACCTGGAGGCAACCCCCGCCGAGTCCACCTCCTTCCGTCTGGCCAAGCACGACCGCAAGTTCTACCCCGACATCATCACCGCCGCCGAGGCCGACGAGGGCAAGACTCCCTACTACACCAACTCCTCCCACCTCCCCGTGGGCTACACCGACGATATCTTCGCCGCCCTCGACATTCAGGACGAGCTCCAGACCCTCTACACCTCGGGTACCGTCTTCCACGCCTTCTTAGGCGAGAAGCTCCTGGGCTGGAAGAGCGCCGCGACCCTCATCCGTACCATCGCCGAGAACTACAAGCTGCCCTACTACACCCTGTCTCCCACCTACAGCGTCTGCAAGACCCACGGCTACATCGCGGGTGAGCATTACTCTTGCCCTGAGTGCGGTGAGAAGACCGAGGTCTACAGCCGTATCACCGGCTACTACCGCCCCGTCCAGAACTGGAACGACGGTAAGGCCGCCGAGTTCAAGGCCCGCAAGGTCTACGTACAGAGCAAGCTGACCAACAAGCAGCCCCTGACCGAGTACGCTCCCGCCGAGGCCACCGAGACCGTGACCGTCAGCACAGCTCCCGCCGCTCCCACCCAGACCATCCTGTTCACCACCGCCACCTGCCCCAACTGCAAGGCCGCGGGTATGTTCCTGGACAAGGCAGGTGTTGCCTACGAGAAGCTGGTGGTCGGCGAGGAGAGCAAGGATCTGGTAGCCAAGTACGGCATCAAGCAGGCTCCCACCCTGGTGGTGGTCACGGGCGACGAGTTTGAGACCATCCCCAATCTGTCCAACATCAAGGCGTACGCCGAGAAGAAGTAAGAACGAGGGGCTCTGCCCCTGACCCCCGACAGGGCTCTGCCCTGTACCCGCTTAAGGGACTTTTGAAAACCCCCTCGCTTATGCTCGGTGCGAATTTGCCTTCGGCAAATATCGCGAGTCCCTTAAGAATCCCCAAAACTTTCAACAAAATTATAAAAGGGCTCCGTTGCGGGCCCTTTCCTTAAAGGTAAAAGATCATGTATGACATCATCATCATCGGCGCAGGCCCCGCGGGTCTGACCGCCGCCCTGTACGCCCGCCGTGCCGAGAAGAGCGTCCTCCTCATCGAAAAGGAGACCTTCGGCGGCCAGATCACCCACTCCCCCCGCGTGGAGAACTACCCCGGATTCGTCAGCCTCAGCGGCTCCGAGCTGGGAGAAAAGCTCTTCGGCCAGGTGCTGGAGCAGGGTGCCGAGATCGAGCTGGACACCGTCACAGGCATTTCCGGCGAGGCGGGCCATATCACCGTCACCTGCGAGGGTGGCTCTGCCTTTGAAGGCAGAGCGGTGATCATCGCCACAGGCTCCCGCCACCGCGACCTCGGCGTGGAGGGCGAGGAGAAATTCGTGGGCGAAGGTATTTCCTACTGCGCCGTCTGCGACGGTGCCTTCTACAAGGGCAGGACCGTGGCGGTCATCGGCGGCGGTAACTCCGCCCTCCAGGAGGCTGTCCTCCTCTCCGAGGGCTGTACCCACGTCACCGTGGTGCAGAACCTTCCCTTCCTGACCGGTGAACCCAGCCTGCAAAATATCCTGGCCAAGCGGGACAACGTCTCCTTCATCTACTCCACCGTGGTGGCCGCCGTGCTGGGGGACGACACCTTCGAGGGCCTGCTCCTCCGCAACACCGACACGGGGGAGGAGAGCGTCCTGAACGTGGACGGTACCTTCGTCTGCATCGGTCAGGTGCCTGCCAATCAGGCCTTCGCTGACGTGGTCAAGCTGGGTGACTACGGCTACGTGGACGCGGGAGAGAACTGCCTCCCCGAGACGACCATCCCCGGCGTGTTCGTGGCGGGCGACTGCCGCACCAAGGCCATCCGTCAGGTGACCACGGCTACGGCCGACGGGGCTGTGGCGGCGCTGGCGGCTTGTCGGTATCTGGATGCGATGTAATTCTATTATGAAAAAACATAGGAGGTTCAACGATGGCAATTAAAGCAACAATCGCAATTGATGACGATAGATGGGCCAAACACCCTTATGGCGTAGAGTTTGATGACGAAGAATGCAACGCAAATTTTGGTCGAAATCGACTCGATAGCCGAGAAGACTGTTATAGGATTATCAAGAGGGCTCGTGAAGCTGGATATGATATTGATTTGTCCGTAGACGAAAGATTCTACTGATTCTGTCCTGTCTCATCACTTAACAATCAAAAGGACTGCCTCACCCTTCGTGAAGCAGTCCTTCTTTTTCTTATTCGGCGTTGTACCATGCGAGAAACGCCCCCAGATTCTCCTCACTCACAAAGTCCCCGCCCGCCTTGAGCATTTCCAGCATGGCGGTGTCCTTCTCAGAAGGGTCCTTTTTCTTTTCCATGGACCTGATGAGAAAATCGATCATAGACCCGTAGATCCCCGTCAGCGCGGCGCGGTCCATCCCCCCTTGGAGGGTGAACAGAGGGGTCTCGGCGGGGAGCCCCGTGGCTTTTCTCACCTCGGTCAGCAGCTCTCCCGTGGGGCAGAGGCCTACGCCGCAGAGGGCGACTACCCGGTAGCGGCGGGCGGCCTTCTTATAGTCCTTGACGGTAGAGGCCATGAGCCAACCGCAGTAGATGATGGGAGCCTTCTTGGGCAGAGCCTTCCTGGCCTCGGTCAGCTCATAGACGGGCAGGCCCGTCTTCTCCCCGATCATGCGGGCATAGCGGGCGGTGCGCCCTGTGTTGGAGACGTAGACGATGGCGGTGGGCTTGGTGTTCATATGTGATCTCCTTTCTGTAGTTCCTTTTTCTAATTATACCATACACTCTCCAAAATGACAAGAGCCCCGCCGCGGTTTTCCGCAAACGGGGCTTTTTTTCGGAAAGGACCTGGGAAAACCGACGCAGTCAGAGGCAGACGAAGGGGGATAGATCCCCCTCATCGGGCTCTTGAGGCTTGCCTTCTACCTGAGGGGGTGCTGCGTCCAAGGAGACCAGATCCACAAAGGTGTGGCAGTAGGTCTTGGTATAGCGGCAGAGGGACTCCACAAGGGCAGAGGGGTCACCGTTAACACTCTCGGTTACGGCGGCACAGGAGGGGCAGACGGTTCGGAAGGCACATTCCTTACAGAGGGCGGGAAGACGGATGGGATCGGTCATGTCCCGCACCTGCTTCCATTGTTCATCGAAGGAACCGGGGGCGGCAGCGAAACGAGACATCATCCCGCAGGGATACATCTCACCGTTCCAGGCCATCCAGAAGAGGCCCCGTCCCGCCATACAGGAGGAGGGGCGTCCCTCCTCAGGAAGCTCCGCGTGGGGATCCCGAGCGGCATCACGCTGAAGGCATTGCCGAAGCCGTTCCGCTTTCCCCGCCCTGTACTCGGGAAGGGTGGAAAGGTACTCGAAGCGAGCGTTGAGCCGTCCCTGTTCCTCGGGGGAGAGGCAGACCTCGCAGGCGGGATGTCCGTTCCGGACAGGGGGAAAGGTGAAGCTGGCTGTTCGAATGGGAATCCCCATCTCCTTCGCGTAGGCGACCAGCGCCTCCATATCCTGCTGATTGGCGGTAGTAAAGGTGGTGTTGATGCTGACGCGGATCCCCGCCTCTACCAGCATACGGACACCATCTCTGGCACGCTCAAAGCCCTGTCGCACACCGCAAAGATCGGCGTAGGTATGAGGCTCGGCACCGTAAAGAGTGACGTTGACCAGCTCGGGGGGATGCTTACGGAAGCAATCGATAATCTCAGGAGTGATGAGAGTGGCGTTGGTATTGACCGAAATAATGACCCCCATTTTGACGATCTCGCTGTAAATGGTGGTAAAATCGGGGCGCAGCATGGGCTCTCCGCCTGTGACGAGCAGGTAGATCATGCCCGCTTTGACCGCCTGACGGCCTATATCCAGCCATTGCTCGGTAGTCAGCTCGGCTCCCGCCGCCTGTTGCTCCTCAGCAGACATATGGATGTAGCACATCTTGCAGTTGAGGTTACAGCGGGGAGTCAGCTCGAAGGTACCGCTGACGGGGACCCGTTTACGGGTCCCCGCGCGATATACGAATTGTTTGATAGTGGGTGCCGGCATATGCGAAATTACTCGACCACGGTTACGGTGCAGGTAATGGGGTCGTTGGTATAGAGGAAGGACTCCTCACCGGTTACGGGATCGGTATAGGAGGTAACACCGTAGAGCGTGAAGCTCTGGGTGCCAAGCTCATTGGCATTGATCGTGATGGTAAAGTTACGCAGGGTGGGCTTGCGGCGGTTATAGGCCTGCTCAGTGCCCTGACCGATCTGCATACCATTCTCGTCCAGAACGACCACCGAGAAAACGTTCTGGCTTCTGGGGGTCACCACGGTGATCTTGATCTGACCGCCCTGGTACACCACCTTGTTCTGCACGGTAGCGGAGGTTAAGCCCTCGACACGAAGATGAGCCACGGTACTCTCCAGCACCAGCTGACCCTGAGAATACATGATCATATACGCCAGGACAGAAGCATCCTGGTTGGTATAATTCTTGTCGGCCAGAAGATTCTTGCCTGCCTGAACGGCATTGCTGTACTGGATCCAGCTCTCAATGGTATAGAGATCCTTCTGAGACTCGTCGTAGGCATTGATCAGCATCTTCAGCTGGGTAATGTTGGTGCCGAGCTTCGTAAGGTTTGCCTTGTCAGCCTTGATAAGCGTCACCATGCTGTCGATCTGGGTCTGGCTGTACATGAAGCTGTTGAGGCCGAGACAGTGGCGGGCGTCGTTGACGATGCTCTCGTAGCTCTCGAAGCTTTCGGCTGTATAGCTGTCGCGGCTCGCCACAAGGACGTCGTACTCAGCGATCAGCGCCTCCAGCTCGTCGGTATTGGGGATAGTCACCGCGGGACAGGAGCCAATCTTGCTCATCTTGGTGGTGAAGTTCTTATAGGAAAGGGACTGGTTAGCCTCATAGTTCCAGCTCTTGGTACCGTTGGCGCGGATGAGGGGCAGGACCTCGTTCATGAGCTGGCTCTCGGTCTTCAGGGTAGGCTTGTCGCACCAGATCGCGAAGGCACCGCCCAAAACCGAGGTGTTACCGGGATCGGCGTTGACCGAGTTCCCCAGCTCGGTGCTGTTGGGGCTGAAAACGTAGGGGTTCCACTCGTTGTAGATCTGGTCGGCGTAGGCCTGCAGGAAGCCACCCGTACGGGGATCGCTCAGGTAGCCGGTGGTCAGGGCGTAGTAGTTGTAATCGCTCAGAAGGTTGATCACCTTATAGCCGTTGTTGATATAGGTCCAGACGTTATTGGAGGCATAATCCCAGTACCAGATCTCGATCTTATTGTTGAGCTGCACAACACCCTGCCAGCCGGTATCCTTGGTACGGATAGCGTCGTCGTTCCACATACGGACGCGGGTGTAGCCCAGGCTTTCGTCGGTCAGCAGATCGTACAGGTCGTTCATGTAGTAGAGGAACGCGTCGTAGGCGACGGCCTTGCTCCAGTTGGACTTGCCCTCAGCCTTAGCGCGGTTCTGAGCGTAGGTCTTCCAGTGATCCAGCTGCTTCCAGCGGCTGGCGACGGAGGTAGACACCACAGCGGTACCCCAGCCCAGAAGCTCGTCACCGCCGATATCGAACTGGGTGCAGCCCAGCTCGGCAAACAGGGTGGCGTACTCGGTGAGCAGGCTCTTGGTAAAGGCCACGGCGACCTCATTGGAAATATCAATACCGCGGGAATATGCCTTGTTGCTGGTACCCTCAACAATGTGCGTCTGGCCATTGTAATGGAAGTAGTTGCCGATCTGCTGGCCCTTGGGAAGGGTATAGGTCTTCCCATTGTAGGTAAAGCTGAAGGCGGCAGAGGCGGCCTTTTCATTGACCTTCTTCACGATGTAGTTCATATGGCCGGGGCTGTCCAGAGAGGGGATGATCTCAACGTTGTAGAGGGTCGCGTACTCCACGATCTCCCGTACGTCGTCGTAGGTCAGGACCGTGTTATCGGTCGCGACCGAGCCACCTGTGCAGAGAGAGCCGTCACGGCCATGGAGCCAAGGATAGGTCTTGCTCTCGATACCGAGACCCATCTCCTCGGAGAAGTGGAGAACCAGGGTGTTCATGTTCACCCAGGACATTTCGCGGATCAAATTCTTAATAAAGTCAACAGAGAAGTACTTGCGGCCATTGTCCAGAGAGACGGTGCGCTCGGCGACCGAGGGGCTTTCCTCGACGGCAGTCACGGTACCGTCCTCAAGCAGCTGCTTGAGGACCTCGCGGGAGCCGTAGAACAGACCGGCGACCGAGGAGGCGGAAACAATAGCCTTAGAAGACGAAACCTTAATGACGAAGCCCTCGTCGGGAATGTTCAAAGAGCTGTCCAGCTTCAGGATCACGTCACCGTTCTGCGCGTCGGCTTCAGCGCCAAAGGCAACGGGCACGGTGGAGCCAAACTCGATCTCATACTCCTTAGAGAACAGGTTAGCGTATCGAAGGGCGGCATCATGGCTGTCGAACACGTTTACGTCGCTACTGTCGGTAGCGATATAAACGCGGGTAGTATCGGTTACGGACCAGGTCGTTTCTGCAAAGATCGGCATGGAAAGGGTGGACATGAGCGTGCAAACGATCAATAACGCGGAAATGACTCTTCTGGCTGTGCGGGTATTCATACTTGTACCTCTCATCATTTTTTCATGGAAAGCCTGTAATCACACGGGCTCGTGACGGCCATGATTCCGTCCTGCAGTCAACATAACACAGAGGACATTCACTCTGTATACGCATACAGAAGCACCGGGTTGACGGGACAGCGGTGTCAAGGACACGTTTAAGAACGGTGAGGTCTATTACGGAGTGCTTTACCAATGGGGGGGAATTTACACCACGAGGGGCGGCGATGCTATGACACACCGCATAGGCTATGGACGGTAGCGTAAGCAACCGTTCCGCGGAGAAAGGGATCGGAGCCATTACCCGATTCAGTGGGCTCAAAGAGCGGTCATAGGCGGGTATATGGACATCACGTCCAACAGTTTGAGACCGCGGAGGAAGTGAAAAGGCCTACAGGAGGATTTCCTATAGGCCGATCAATGGATAGAGACGGATGCGTTTCGAGTACGGAAGCTGTTCCACGTACGCGCTCACCATCGGCTATAGGGATATTTGGGAAACCAAAGGAAACTTCAAACACCCAAACAGGCGGGTTTTGCGTGAACGGTCCATGGGAAGCGTTCAAGTATAGGAAACAACGAACTACGGTGCGGAGATACGGGTGTATCCCCGCAAGCCGTAGATAGAAACGGGAATAGGGATCAGGACTGGAAGCCGGTCTTTACGTGGCTGTGATAGCAGAGGGTATCGCCGACGTCACCGATATAGCTGAGGTCGCCATTCTCACTATCAAAGTCAAATTCACAAGCATCACCGATAAACCATCCCTGGGCCTTCAGCTCGGGAGACTCAGAGAACTGATCGCAGGACGCTGCGATGGGCATGTCCAGAGACATGACCTCGACGTGAATCGTGGGTTTCGAATATTCTCTTTTCATGTCACATACCTCCTTCAGTTCTTCTTGTTCAGCTTGTAGCTGGTCAGCACGTAATGCTCATAGAGATTGTAGGTCTCAGAGACAAGCTTGGAGGCCAGGACGTCAGAAGCGTCCTGAATAGCCTCGACCTCATTTCCGGTGCCGGAAGCGATGGAGTAACCGTTCAGCTTCAGGTTGGTCAGAGTCAGTGTGTTCTGGTTAGGGTCGTTGGTACCGATGATGACCAGAGCCTTTCTGACGCCGTTGGCGTTCTGGAAGGTCAGGCAGTCGGTATCGATGCTGAAGTACTGCTCGGTACCGCTGGAAACGGCGTACATATAGGTACTGTCGGCAGACAGGATATCAAATGCTGCGCCGCCGTAGACCATGCTAACGGCAGAGTAATCCATAAACTCGTCACCGACGCCCAGATTATCGCCGGTATACTTGAGATGGGCACCCACCTGGATGCTTCTCTCGCCCACGTAGGTGGGATCCTCCTCGACGTAGAAGGCGATGTAGGACATTCTCGCGCCGTTGGAGGTGTTGAGGTAGATCTCGTTGTTGGGACCATAGGTCATGAACTGCTCGTACTCGGTCATGGTCTCGTCGTAGGGATCGGTACCGTTCAGCACGAAGCTGCCGTCCTGACACTCGATCATGGTAGAGCCGTAAGCCCACTGGGTGATGTACTCCACCACGTCCTCGGTGAGGATGCTGGGGGAAATGGTACCGTAGACGATGTTCTTGTCCTTGATGCAGGTCTTGATCTCGTCGAAGGTAACGTTTGCCTCATCGGCCTTGTAGTACAGGGCGCTCTCCTCAGCGGTCAAGGGGTTGAAGACGCGGACGCCGTCGATGTAGACGACACGGTCCTCGCCGCGGACGTTGGAGGTGTAGACAGAGACTCTGTAGTCGCCGTAGGGCAGATCCTTACGGGCGATGAGGGGGATCTGAGTCAGATCGCCGCCCAGGGACTCGGAGATCACGGGAATGAGCTTGTAGGTCTTGTAGGAGCCATCCTCCTGACGCTGCTCGATCTTGACGGTGAGCACCGCGTAGGACGCGTAGGTGGTGCGGCTGACGATCTCGAAGCCGTCACCGGTGAACTCAAAGGAGAAGATCTCGCTGTTGGTGGGATGGGCCACGTTCATGACGTGGATGGTATCGTTGGACGCGTCACCCAGCAGCTCGCCTGCGGGGTAAGGAACGTCGGGATTCTCGCTGTTCCAGTCCTCCGCAGAGCCGTTCAGGATGCGGTCGAGGTTCGCCTGGACCTGAGAGGACAGAGCAGCATCCTCAATGTAATAGGGATCGAAGAACAGGACCTCGGAGCCCAGCACGGCGTAATGAGGATCGTAACCGTAGTTCAGACTCTGATTGGGGCTCTGCTGAGTGCCCACGTAATCACCGTTGTAGAAGGCCCAGACGTTGCCGACGCCCTCAGTGAAGTCGTTCTTGACGTAGGTCACGTTGTAGTCAAGGGCGCAGAAGTCGTCCTCGTAGTACATAACGTTGGCGGGAACCACGATGACCTCCTGGGTCAGCTCAACACCGTTGTACTGGTTGACCTCAGTCTTACCGGTCTCCAGCACGGTATGGGTGACCTTGAAGCTGTCACGGCCGTTCATGATGCTGTGCATCGTGTAGAAGACGTTCTCCTCGGTCTCGGTGAAGAAGCCGTAGTTCTCGGTAGCGTCGAAGATGGCGCTCTCGGTCATAACGGTGCCGTAGGGGTTATAGCCGCCCAGATCCAGCACGTCGTTGGCGATGAAGGAGTAGTTATCGCCCTTCAGATCCACGTCCAAACCGTAGTCCAGGACGAAGACACTGTCGGCCACAGCGTAGGTATACACAGCCACGGAGAAGGGACCGTAGGTGGCGGAGCCGTCCAGGATCACATAGTAGACGGTATCGGCACCCGCCTTGGTGGAGGTGTAGGAGATACCGCCGTCCGCATTCACAACGGCATTCTGATTGATGCCCTCGCCCGCAGTCAAACCGGAAGCGGAGGACAGAACCACCTTCGCGTCGGAGGAAAGCGGCATATCGGCAGCGGCATCCGCGACCGCGAGCAGCTCGTCCTCGGTGAGGCTCACGCCCTGAACGGTCTCGGGAATCAGAAGGCCATTCTTATCCAGCTTGCCGCCATCGTACACGTGGAGGTGCGCGGCCTCACCCTTCTGTATAAGGTCAGCGGTGTTGCTGACGTCGGAGCCCGCTGCGGTCACGGACAGAGAAATCACGGGCAGTGTTCCCAAGAGCATGACCAAGCTCAAAACAGTTGCCAGAAACCGTTTGGGCATTTTCCAATGTTTCATAATTGTTCACCCTCCATTAAGAGAAAATGATGATTTTCCAATTCACGCAAGAAGTCCACAATGTCGGAGCCGGCCACCTCGGCGTCCACCTCGAATTCATCCGTCACACTCCCAAGAAGCTCCCCGAAGGTACGGGGCTCCTCTAAAAGCGACCAGATAAACTCCGCCACAGGGCTCAACACAGCCATCTTTGAATCGTCTGCTCCCGGGGCGCCTACGGGAATCACCAGATACTCGTCCATAAAGGCACGCACCGCGTATCCGGGCCTCAATCGAAGCCTTTGCTCCGGATTTTGCAGAACCGTATCTACCACATGCTTCACGTAAACACTCCCTTCTGAATGTGGATCTCATGAGACCCAAAGACACACCTCCCATCCGGTACTGCGACGGCAGAGCAAAATTCGCCCAGAATCTCACGATATACATCGTCATTATACCACACACATACGCAAAATGCAAGATATATCCACCGCATCTGTCATTTTTAACATTTTGTTCAAATTATTTTCACACAAATTTCTTTGTTTTACGCGAAAAAACGTCCCCTCGGGCTTTTGCCCGAGGGGACGCGGAAACAGCGCTTTTTCCGCGGTGTCACCTCACCGTAACGCGGCAGGTCATGCTGTCGGAGGTAAGATTTCCGTTCTCATCCACGCCGTAGACCGTATAAGTATGGGTCCCGAGAGTCTCCCCCGGGATATCCACGTAGAAGGTGCGTTGAGTGGGCTTGCGGCGGTTGTAGGCCACCTCGGTAATCTTGGCGTAGGCGACCCGATTGCCATTCTCATCGAACACGGCCACGTCCTTGATGTTGGCGGACCGAAGGGTGACCACGCTCATGCGGGCGGTCTTGCCCTGATAGACGTAGGCGTTCTGGAAGGAGGCACTTGTAAGCCCGTCGACCCGAGGCGCGTCGGGGACGACGGCCTCCAGGGCCCCGAAGGCCTCCGCGATAGCGCGGGTCACGGCATCGATCAAGCTCTGGGGTGCGGCGGCATCGGCCAGTACATCCCTTCCCTCCTCCACGGCGGCGAGATAGGCGTTGTAGCTGCTCCCCGTGTATTGGGCGCCGTCCACCTCAGCGGCCCGATCCACGGCGGCCCGCAAGGCGGTCCGATCGGTTGTCAGGGCAGCCTGAGCGGCCAGAACAGCGGCGAGGGCGTCATCCACGGCGGTTTGCGTAGCGTTGGGATCCGCCAGGACAGTCTGTCCCGCGGTGACGGCGGCCCGGTACGCCGTATAGGTCGGGGTGGAGTAGGTCCCCTCGGACACGCTGTCGGCAGCCTCTACAGCGGCCTTCAGGGCGGTCTTGTCCACGGTATTCTCCCGACGGAGGGCAGCCTTGGCGCTCAGGATCGCCTCGGTGGCGGCATCCACCTCGGCCTGGGTGGCATAGGGGTTATCCAGGTAGAAGCGGCCCTCGTCAACGGCGACTACGTAGAGGGCGTAGGTCTCGGGAACGTAGAGAGTGCCGTCCACGGTCTCGGCCTCGGCGATGGCAGCCTCCAGAGCGGTGTCATCGGCGGCGTAGGTGTCGTAGCTGACGCGGGATACCCCGGGGATATAGTTCTGGTAAACGTGGTTCAGTCTGCCGCCAGGTGCGGCATCGCCGTAGCAGTAGAAGTCCTCCATCTCATCGATCTGCACGTCGGCATCCGCCCACTTAAACTCCAGATAGATCTCCTTGTACCCGTCGATGCCCAGCATGGACTGAGGAACCGCGATCATCATACGGGTGCCCTCGACCCGATACCGTACGTCTCCGATCTCGGTAAACCCGAAGGAGCCGTCCACCGAGTCGCACCGGGCTACCGTGGTAGTATTCTGATCCTTGGCATTATAATTAATGATGAAATCGTATCCGTACCAACCGTTGACGGCGTCGCGGTCGGTGTTGACGAAGAGCTGCATCCAGGAGGCGTCGGTGTTGTACATAGAGATATTACCGGCGGTCTCCACAAAGAAGTACAGGTACTGTGTGTCCGCGGTGACCTTGGCGCTCACAATGTCGTTACGCCCGGTGGTGTCGTTCTGGTAGGTGTTGCCAAAGGCCTGTCCGTGGCGGTTGAGCATATCCCCCGCGGGATCGTTGTAGTCCACGACCACGCTGTCCCACTGGGAGAAGTCGCCCGTGACGTTGATGGGATGGCGGGCATCCTGCACCACCACGGGAGCCGCGCCCTTGAGCTTGGCCACGTTGGCGATGAGCTGCATATAGTAATTGTCGAAGTATCCGCCGCGGAGCATCTCGGCGTCACGGCTGAATTCCTCAGAGGCGGTGTCTACAAAGCCCACGTCGTAGCCCGTATTGGCCTTGGGCTGGAGCTGGGCGACCCACTCGTTCCATCCTGTGACCAGGACGTAGGGGACGTTGGCGGCAATGGCACGGTCCCACTGGGCCTGGAAGTTCAGGCCGTACTTGGTCAGGTCGGGGTTTTCGTTGAAGGCGGCCAGGGCCTCGGCAGGGGTCTTGGTGCCGTCGAAGCTGCGGCCGCGGTTTCCGTTAGCCCCCGCGTAATTGTAAATGGAGGAGGAACTGAAGATGGTATTGCCGCTGTGCTGGGCGATGGAGACGTTGATGGCGGAGGCGTCACCCGTTACGCTGGTAGAAGCGGTGAAGATGCGCTGAGGCCACTCGAAGTCCATCCAGGGCCAGCCGTCGGTCTTGTAATTGGGGTCGTTGGGCCATTGATTCTGCTTGATGGTAAAGAAATCATTGATGTTGGCCGAGGGGGGCGCCACGATGACGGGCTTTCCGTTGATCCGGAACCAGGATTCGGGACACCAGTTCTGGGCGTAGATGAAGTCGTAGAGAGCCTGGACCACGCCCTCGGCGGCGGTGTTGGTGTAGGCCACGATCTGAGGCGCGTCGTAGCCCTGCCGTCTCAGCTCGGCGCTGACGCTCATGAGCTGCTTGAGGTTACTGATGTAGTTGGCGTCGATACCGTTGGTCAGGTCGATGTACAAGAAGTCGATATTGGCGTTGGAGAGCTGCTCCATATGCTTGCGCATGACCCAGATATCATTGGCGTAATAGTAGCCGTACAGGGGCTCAGAGAACCAGTGCATGACACCCTGGCCGCCGTAGTGGGACAGATCCTTGGCGCCCTCCTTACCGTAGGTATCCAGGATATCCTGGAGATCGTACACGCCCCAGTCGCCGTGCAGGCCCATCCACAGGAAATAGAACAGGCCCACGTAATGCTCGCCGTTATCGCCGTACACGCCCACGTCCAAGGCCGAGGGCAGAGCGCGGCCCAGGTCGTCGGTACCGGCGAAGGCACCGCTTAAGTAGTTGTGATGATTGGGGACCGTATAGGAATGGGTGGTGCCGTTGACGTTATAGGAGATGGTCACGGTGCCGTCGTTGTTGTAGACGTAACGAAGGGTACCCTCGTCGCTGTCCAGAGCCACGCTCTGCTTGTCCTCATAGGCGGTATCGCTCCAAACGTAGTCGGACAGCTCGAAAGCGGCGGCATCCTCGTAGGTAGCAAAGCCCGCGATCATGCGGATGTCGATGGAGCCCGTGGCAGTCAGGGGATCCAGGCGCAACACCGAGGGGTGGGCGTCACCGCCGGCGATGGAGGTGATATCCAGCACCACCTTGCCCCAGTCCTCTCCCGAGGTAGCAGGCCAGCTGAAGCCCTTGTGGTGGTAGGCGCCGTCGTACAAGGTAAAGATCTCACCGTTTCCGCCCGAGGGGAGACGGTAGAAGACCGTCAGATAGTTGTAATGCTTCCCTGCCATATTGGGCTCGGGAAGATGGAAGTAGGGGTCGGTGGAGGTGCAATCGATGCGGAGATAGCCGCCGTCGGTGAAGCTGCACTGTACGCCATTGCCGTTGGAGAGCTTGGCGTCGTTGGACTTGTCCCCGCCATCCATGACGTAAGCGGGCACGGAGGTCTTGAAGTCCTTAAAGGTGGCGGCGTAGGCCTCGGCGGCCTCACGGGTCTCAAAGAGGGCGACGGTCCGCAGGTCCAGCCACTGTCCCGAGGAGGCAGAGGCCAGGGGATCCACCCGCAGGGAGGTCAGGTTGGTATTCTCGTCGGCGCTCATAATGGAGGAGATATCCAGCACCGCGCTGTCCCATTCTCCCGCCGTATTCTCCCAGTGCCACGAGATATGGGCGTCTCCCCACTCGGCGCCGTCGGTGCGGGCCACGTACATCTCGCCCTTAGCCTCCGCGGTGGACGTGCGGTAAACCATAACGGCGTACCGCATGTGAATGCACAGCGCCGTAGGCGTGGGCAGGACCACGAAGGGATCGCCGCCCGTGGCGGTGAATCGGGTAAAGGTATCGCTGACCGCCAGTACGTCGGTCTGATTCACCTGGGAAAAGCCCACGGAGGCGGAAAGATCTGCCTCATAGGAGGGGGCGGAGGTGGTGTAGCCGCTGAATTTGGCCGAGAAGGCGGCGGCATCCTCAGGAGTAGCGAAGCCCGCCACGCAGCGGAGATCGATCGTCTTGCCCGCCACGGTCAGGGGGTCCAGGCGGAAGGCGGTGTAGGATTCGCCCTCCAGGGCGATGCTCCCGAGGTCAACGGTCTGGGTCGACCAGACTCCCGCGGTGTTCGCCCAGGTCCAGCCCACACGGGTATCCGGACCCATGGCCGCGCCGTCGCTGCGGTGGACGAAGAACTCACCCGAGGATGCGGTGGAGGTACGGTACACCAGCACCACGTAGCGCATATCCGTGGAATCGCACATGGGAGTGGGAAGCCAGACGTTGGGATCCCCCGTGGAGGAGGTCATACGGACGTACTGACTCCCCACAAAGGTATGGAACATATTGGATTCGTTTTGGAAGGTGATATACTCATCCGAAAAGTCCGCCATATAGTTGGGGGTAAGGGTAGAGAAGCCCGCCAGACTCCCGGCAAAGGCCTCCGCCTTCCCCCGCTCGGAGAAGCAGGTGACCGAGGCGATGTCCACGGTGCCCGCCTGGACTAAGGGATCCATACGGACGTTGATGAATCGATTGCTTCCGGCGTTGGCCGAGACCGAGGTCAGATCCACGATTTGGGTAGCCCACTGACCCGCGGTATTCCCGTAGCTCCATCCCACCCGGGACAGTGCCGCGCCCATGTCCACACGGTTCCCGCTGGTATTATCGTACTGGAAGTAGAACTCGCCCGCCGCGCCCGCGGTGGAGGTGCGGTACAGGATGACCGCGTAATCCATATCCGCGGCCTTGGCGCTGGGCTGGGGCAGGGTCATATAGGGATCACTGTCCGAAGAGGTGAAGCGGGTGAACTTCCCCTCCACCACGCTCCAACTGAGCTGGTTGACCGAGGCCAGCGGCACAGCCGCCGAGAAATCCAGGGTATAGCTGTCGTCCAGCATATCCCAGTTGTCCCGGTCCGCCTCGAAGGCGACGGCCTCCTCATAGGTAGCGAAGCCGATCACGGTCTTGATGTCCACGTACTGGCCGGGGGAGGAAAGGTCCAGCATATCCAGGCGCAGGGTGGTATAGGTATGGCTCCCCGCCGTATCGGTCATGTCCAGGATCATGGCGTCCCATTTGTTCACCGCCTCATAGGCGCGCTTGACCATGGAATTGGCTTTTTCGGAAATGCCCACGCCGCTGTAGGCGGTGTACAGGCTGAGCTTGGCCTGGCCGCCGGTAACGGGGGTGTTGTACACCACCACCAGATACCGCATACGGTTACTGGCGCAGGTGGGCACGGGGAGTTGGACCCAAGGGTCGTTCCCCGTAGCGGTAAAGCGGGTATAGGAGCCCTTGTCCTCGTAGGTCACCCCGGAGGTGGCGGGGAACGCGGGGACGGTGGAAAAATCCACGTGGTATCGGCTGTCCTTGGCATAGTCGCTTTCGTCGGGAGTCTGCCAGGTGAACGCCGAAGCAAAAGGCGTCATCAGGCAAACGCAGAGCAGAAGAGCGACCGCGGCGGTGCAGAGCTATTTCATGAAGGTATCCTGCCTTTCTGTCATGGGGAGGGCGTAACACGGTGGTGTGTCCGCCTGTTGAGTGAATTATACCATATTTTCCCACTGTTTGTCAAGCCGATTTCACATAAAAATCACTCGGATGACCTAGGTCGTTGTGCTTTTTGCACATATTCCCATTTGTCCCCTTTTTGGTGTTATTTTTTTCTGAAAAATGAGCGGAACCCCTTGACAGAAACCGAAATTCACACTATAATATATATGTCCATATACGTGTGTCTGACGGAAAGTCCCCGTCAAGGGTTCTGACTGAAAGGTGCGGTCAACCGAATACCGAATACCGACGGGGCATTCCGCCCGCCGGTCTGTTTGCGTGTGCCGTACCCCTCTGTCGGGTACGGTATTTTTCATGTATTTTCAATAATCGGAATCGGAGGAACGAGCATGGAAACCAGAGTCGCCGTCATGAGCATCATTGTGGAATCCCCCGCGTCTGTGGAGCCCCTGAACGCCCTGCTCCACGAATACGGTCCCCACATCATCGGCCGTATGGGGATTCCCTACCGCGAGCGGGGCATCAGCATCATCAGCATCGCCCTGGACGCCCCCGACAACACCATATCCGCTCTGGCGGGCAAGATCGGCAACCTCGGGGGAGTCAGCGTCAAAACCGCCTACTCAAGCGTGAAGGGAGTACCCCATGGCTGATCCCCGCGCCCTTATTGCGAAACTGATTGCGGGCGAGAGCCTCACTACCGAGGAATACGCTTTGCTGATCAAGGAAAGAAACCCCGACACCGCTGCCCGCCTCGCCGCCGCCGCCACCGAAAAGCGAAAGGCCTTCTACGGCAACACCGTCTACATCCGCGGCCTCATCGAGATCAGCAACATCTGCAAGAACAACTGCCACTACTGCGGCATCCGCGCGGGGAATCCCAACTGCGACCGCTACCGCCTCACCGAGGAGGATATTCTGTCGGCCTGCGCCGAGGGCTATGAGCTGGGCTTCCGCACCTTCGTCCTCCAAGGAGGCGAGGACGGCTACTTCACCGACGAGCGGCTGACGTCCCTGCTCCGCGCCATCAAGGCAAATCACCCCGACTGCGCCGTGACCCTGTCTCTGGGTGAACGCTCAAGAGAGAGCTACCAAAAGCTCTACGACGCGGGGGCCGACCGCTACCTGCTCCGCCACGAGACCGCCACCAAGTCCCACTACGAAAAGCTCCACCCCGCCCCCCTGTCCTTCGACGAGCGGATGCGGTGCCTCTACGACCTGCGGGACATCGGCTACCAGGTGGGCTGCGGCTTCATGGTAGGCTCCCCCTATCAGACCGAGGAGGACATCGCCCGCGACCTCAAGTTTATTGAGGAGTTCAAGCCCGATATGTGCGGCATCGGCCCCTTCATCCCCCACAAGGACACGGTCTTCGCCGACTTCCCCGCGGGGACCCTGGAGCTGACCTGCTACCTCCTCTCCATCGTCCGCCTCATCCATCCCCCCGTCCTCCTCCCCTCCACCACCGCTCTGGGCACCATCCATCCCGAGGGCCGCGAGCTGGGAATCCTGGCGGGCGCCAACGTGGTCATGCCCAACCTCTCCCCCGCCTCGGTGCGGAAGAAGTATATGCTCTACGATAATAAGATCTCGGACGGTGCCGAGTCCGCCCAGAGCAAAGAAGAGCTGTGCCGCCGCATGGCCTCCATCGGCTACGAGGTGGTCACCGCAAGGGGAGACGTCAAAAAAACGTTGCAAGGAGGATCCCCATGAAGCCCACCATCTGCAATCCCATCAATATCAACTACCAGTACCAAGCCCCCATGCGCTCCCGCGAGTCCGCCGACCCCGCCGTGGTGATCTACAAGGACGAATACTACCTCTTCGCCTCCCACGGGTCGGGCTACTGGGTCTCCCCCGATCTGGCGCATTGGGAATTCATTGAGGTGGACCTCACGAAACAGCCCGAGTTCAATCTCTTTGCCCCCGGCCCCGTGGTGATGGGGGATCGCATCTATATCACCCACTGCCAGGGCGGCAGCATTCTCTATTCCGATAACCCCCGCGATCCCGATTCCTGGGTCAACGCGGGCAGACCCTACTACTGGGACGATCCCGCCCTCTTCGCGGACGATGACGGCTCCCTCTACTGCTACGAGGGTCTCAGCCACGTAGCCCCCCTCCACGTCTGCAAGCTGGATCCCGCCGACCCCTCCAAGGTATTGGAGGGCCCCGTGGACATCTTCCGGAGCGACCGCGATATCCGCGGCTTTGAGCGGGTGGGGGATATCAACGAAAAGGAAGGCGGCCGTACCCACCTGGAAGGCCCTTGGATGAACAAGATCGACGGGAAATACTACCTCACCTACGCCGTCCCCGGCACGGAATACGCGGGCTACTGCGACGGTTGCGCCGTGGCGGACTCCCCCATGGGGCCCTTCACCTACTGCGAGAACAGCCCCGTCGTCTATAAGGCCACGGGCTTCATGCGGGGCGCGGGACACGGTTGCCTGTTTGAGGACAAGAACGGCCGCTACTGGAAGATGGATACCGTTTCCATCAGCGTCAACCACATCTTCGAGCGCCGCCTCTGCCTCTTCCCCGCCAAGGTGGAGAATGGCCTCGTCTACACCAACGCCTACCGCGGCGATTACCCCCAGCTCCTGCCCCATGACGTGGCCGATCCCTTCACCGACTCCGACGCGGGCTGGCATCTGCTCTCCCTGAACAAGACCGCTCTGGCCTCCTCGTCGCTGGACGGTGACCATACCCCCGACAAAGCCTTCGACGAAAGCCTCCGCACCTGGTGGAGCGCCGAGACCGGGGACGCGGGGGAGTGGCTTCGGACGGATCTGGGCAAGGCCTATGAAGTCTGCTCGGTGCAGATCAACTTCGCGGATCAGGACGTGGAGGCGGTGGGCGGCAGAGGCCACGGATTTGCCTACAGGTATACCTTGGAGGCTTCTGCGGACGGCGAGAGCTGGTTCACCCTCATCGACCGCCGCGAGAGCACCGACGATCTCCCCCATGACTACGTTCAGCCGGATGTGGTCACGAACCTCCGTTACCTGAAGCTGACCAACCATGGCAAGACTCCCGCAGGAGGCAAATTCGCCGTCAGCGGTCTCCGCGTTTTCGGCTTCGGCGGCGGAAAGGCACCCGTAAAAGCCCCCGATTTCAAGGCCGAGCGAGGTGAGGATACCCGCAACATGACGGTCAAGTGGGATCCCGTGGAGGACGCGCAGGGCTACTTCATCCGCTGGGGTATTGACCCGGATCAGCTCCACACCCACTGGCAGGTCATTGGCAATACCGAGGCCACCGTCTACTGCCTCACCAAGGGCGTCACCTACTACGTCACCGTGGACGCTTACAACGAGAGCGGCGTGACCCGCGGCGTGACTCGTCTGACCGTGTAAACGGTCTACCCCTCCCATATTCCAACGTAATATCTGATCGGAAAGTAATTTCTGACCGTAAGAAAGGAACATACATCATGGCAAACGCAATCTACAACCCCAAATCTCTCAAAGCAGAGGAATTCATCCACGACGGCGAGATCCGCGAGACCCTGGCCTACGCAGAAGCCAACAAGCGCAACGTGGACCTGATCGACTCCATTCTGGATAAGGCCAGACCCCAAAAGACCGAGACGGGCTATGTCTGCGCGGGTCTTTCCCACCGCGAGGCGTCGGTGCTTCTGGCCTGCGACATCCCCGAGAAGATCCAAGAGATCTATAAGATCGCCGAGGAGATCAAGCTGGCCTTCTACGGCAACCGCATCGTCATGTTCGCCCCCCTCTACCTGTCCAACTACTGCGTCAACGGCTGTGTCTACTGCCCCTACCACCTGAAGAACAAGCAGATCCCCCGCAAGAAGCTGACCCAGGAGGAGGTCCGCGCCGAGGTCATCGCCCTGCAGGATATGGGCCATAAGCGCCTGGCCATCGAGGCGGGCGAGGACCCCAAGAACAACCCCATCGAGTACATCCTGGAGTGCATCAAGACCATCTACTCGGTGCACCACAAGAACGGCGACATCCGCCGCGTCAACGTCAACATCGCCGCCACCACGGTGGAGAACTACCGCAAGCTCAAGGAGGCGGGGATCGGTACCTACATCCTCTTCCAGGAGACCTACCACAAGGAGAGCTACCTCCGGCTCCATCCCACGGGCCCCAAGCACGACTACGATTACCACACCGAGGCCATGGACAGAGCCATGGAGGGCGGTATCGACGACGTGGGTCTGGGCGTCCTCTTCGGCCTGGAGCTGTACAAGTACGAGTTCGCGGGCCTCATCATGCACGCCGAGCATCTGGAGGCCGTCCACGGTGTCGGTCCCCACACCATCAGCGTCCCCCGTCTGAAGCGGGCCAGCGATATCGACCCCGACCAGTTCGACAACGGCATCGACGACGAGACCTTCGCCCACATCACCGCCTGCATCCGCCTGGCCGTCCCCTACACGGGCATGATCATCTCCACCCGTGAGAGCGAGGCCGTCCGCTCCCGCCTGCTCCATCTGGGCATCTCTCAGGTCAGCGGCGGCTCCCGTACCTCGGTGGGCGGCTACGCGGGCTACGCCCCCGACGAGCGTCCCCACGACACCGAGCAGTTCGACGTGTCGGATCAGCGCTCCCTGGACGAGGTGGTCCGCTGGCTCATGGAGAACGGCCACATCCCCTCCTTCTGCACCGCCTGCTACCGTGAGGGCCGCACCGGCGACCGCTTCATGAGCCTCTGCAAGAGCGGCCAGATCCTCAACTGCTGCCACCCCAACGCCCTCATGACCCTGTCCGAGTATCTGGAGGACTACGCCTCCCCCGAGACTAAGGCCATTGGCTACGAGATGATCGCAAGAGAACTGGGCCGCATCCCCAAGGAAAAGGTGCGGACCATCGCCGAGCAGAATATCAAGGATATCCGCAATTCCAATCGGAGAGATTTCCGGTTCTGATTGTCAAATTTGAAATTCCCTCCGCCTATCCCCCCGCGCAAGGAGACACGCTATGATTTTCACCCTACCTCCCATAGGCAAGGAAGCCATTCCGCTCCCCCACTTTCCCACGCGGCACCAAGCCTTCATCTTTCGGGCGTGTGAATACATTCCCGTGGAGAAGATCGCGCGAACACTGGGCACCGACACCGAGACTGTCCGCCGCGCCATGTCCGACATGGGACTCCCGGATTTTGCCCCCGGGAATCTGTGGATGGGGAGAGGCTACATCACGATCATTCGCCGCATGTGGCACATTTTACCCTACGATCAGCTGTGCGAGTTGCTGGACACCGACGAGCAAAGCCTGGCCCGCTTGATGCGGGATGAGGATTTTCTGGACGTCAAGCTATCCGAGAAGCCGAGGTGCGACAGAGTACGCTGGCGAGAGCTCACCGACACCGAAAGAAAGCGGACGAAAGAGATCAAAGAGGTGATGCAGACCCTCGATTTTTCAGGGAAAGCCCCCTTTGATTTCGATTACCCCGTGCCCCGTTTGGAATTTTCGGGCGAGGCATGCTTTGACACGCGGATGATCTACGCGTTTTCGGGGCTCTACCGATACGCCTTTGACATGGACAGCACAGACTACCTCCCCGACGAGCAGCTGACCGCCTATCGGGATCTCGGCATCAACGGGATCTGGACGCAAGGCATCCTCTCTCAACTAACCGAGTTCCCCTTTGATCCCGCTATTTCCGCAGGATATGAAAAGCGGCTGGAGCGGCTTCGCGCCATGACCGAGCGACTGGATCAGTACGGGATCAAGCTGTACCTGTACCTGAACGAGCCCCGCAGTATGCCCCTTACGTTCTTTGAGGATCACCCCCACCTCCAAGGCCACGTTATGAACGGCGACGCCTGCCTGTGCGTATCCACAAAGGAGGTATCGGATTATCTGCGAAACGCCGTGGAGTCTGTCTGCCGCGCGGCCCCCAAGTTGGGAGGCTTCTTTACCATCACCCGCTCCGAGAATCTGACCAACTGCTACTCCCACGCGGGGGAGGCGGGTCAGCCCTGTTCCTGCCCCCGATGCCGGGAAAAGACCGTGGGAGAGGTGATTTCCCACACCATCCGCTGTATACAGGAGGGTACCCACCGCGTTGATCCCCGCATCAAGGTATTCGCGTGGAGCTGGCGCTGGGACTCCCACAGCGAGGAGATCATCCGACACCTCCCCAAGGGCGTTATCCTTCTGTCCCAGAGCGAGCTGGATATGCCCTTTGAGATCGGTGGTGTCAAGGGAAACGTGCTGGATTACTCCATGAGCATCGTAGGCCCCGGCGAGCTGGCCAAAAAAGAGTGGGCCGTAGCGCGGGAGGTGGGCTTGGAGGTGGGCGCGAAGGTACAGATCAATACCACGTGGGAGGCCTCCACCATCCCCGCCATCCCCGTCTCCCCGTCCATTAGGGCCCATATGGAGAGGCTACGAAACGAAAACGTCCGTCACCTGCTCCTCAGTTGGACGCTGGGCGGCTATCCCTCGCGGAATATTGCCGCCGCCGCAACCTACTTTTACCGGTCCTGCTACGCCGAAAACGGGGAGGAGTCTCCCACCGAGGCGGAAAACCGCTTTTCCGAGGCCTTTTCGGAATTCCCCTTCCACATCCAAACCCTCTATCTGGGCCCGCAGAACGCGGGGCCGTCCAATCTGCTTTTTGAAAGCCCCACCGGCTACAAGGCAACCATGACCTGCTTTGCCTACGACGATCTGGAGGCCTGGAGAAGCATATACCCCGTGGACACCTTCGAATTACAGTTTGAACACCTGTGCGAGACATGGAAGCGCGGTTTGGACAGACTCGACGAGGGGAATGACAGCGAGATGGCGGTCATGGCCAAGGGAGCCTACTGCCTGTTCGCCTCATCCCTGAATCAGATACGGTTCATCCGCGCCAGAGATGAGGGGCGGTATGCCGACGCGGCTCGCGCGGCCGAGGACGAGCTGGATATATCCATGAAAATGCTTTCGCTGATGAACCAAAACGCGGCCATTGGCTACGAGGCGGCCAATCATTACTATTTCTCCAAGAACCAGCTGGCGGAAAAGATTCTGAACTGCCTGTACATGATCCGCCGCTTTCAAGCCGTACCGTAAACCCAAGGCGCCCCCGACACACGCCCCCGAAAGGAGTCAACCATGAACAACCTCAACCAAACCGCCTCCGCCGACCGCATCCACATCGGCTTCTTCGGTCTGCGCAATGCGGGCAAGTCCTCCCTGGTCAACGCCGTCACGGGGCAGTCCCTGTCGGTGGTCTCCGACGTGGCGGGCACCACCACCGACCCCGTGAAGAAGGCCATGGAGCTGCTCCCCCTCGGCCCCGTGGTCATCATCGACACCCCCGGTCTGGACGACGAGGGAATGCTGGGTGAGCTCCGCGTCCAAAAGGCCCGGGAGGTGCTGGCCACCGTCCACATCGCCGTGCTGGTGGTGGACGGCACCCGCGGCATGACCGATCTGGACAATACCCTCGTCTCCCTCTTTGAGGAGCGCAAGCTTCCCTACCTCATCGCCCTCAACAAGTGCGACCTCCTCCCCGAGATTCCCGCCGCCGAGGGCAACCGCCACCCCGTCAGCGCGGCTACGGGCATGGGTGTCCATGAGCTGAAGGAGGCCATCGCCGCCCACGCCAAGGGTCTGGGCAACACTCGCAAGCTGGTGTCCGACCTGCTCAGTCCCGACGATCTGGTGGTGCTGGTCATCCCCATCGACGAGTCCGCCCCCAAGGGCCGCCTCATCCTTCCCCAGCAGAACACCATCCGCGATATTCTGGACAGCCATTGCACCGTGGTGGCCTGCCAGGATACCGAGCTGAAGAAGACCCTCTCCATGCTGGCGGTCAAGCCCGCCCTGGTCATCACCGACTCCCAGGCCTTCGGGCGGGTAGCCAAGGACGTCCCCGACGATATTCCCCTGACCTCCTTCTCCATCCTCTTCGCCCGCTACAAGGGTGACCTCCCCTCCCTCGTCCGCGGCGCTGTGGCACTCTCCACCCTGAAGGACGGGGACCGCGTGGTCATCGCCGAGGGCTGCACCCACCACCGCCAGTGCGGAGACATTGGCTCGGTGAAGATCCCTCGCTGGGTGGAGCAGTTCTCGGGGGCCAAGCCAATCTACACCTTCACCTCGGGCGGTGAGTTCCCTCATGATCTGTCCGATTACAAGCTCGTCATCCATTGCGGCGGCTGTATGCTCAACGAAAAGGAAATGGCTCACCGCATGGAGATCGCCGAAAAGGCGGGAGTCCCCATGGTCAACTACGGTGTCGCCATCGCCCACATCCACGGCATCCTCAAAAAGAGCCTCGCCCCCTTCCCCGACGTCCTTTCCCTTTTGCCCTGACCTCAAATCATCACGAAAAGGAAACATTCATGGAACCGATAAAGTCCCATAAGCCCAAACGGCGGGTCACCCTCGTCTGCGGCTTCCACTACGTCAAGCTGGTCTACCGCGCCCTTTTGCTGTTCGCGGCGGTCTTCCTGTACGTCATCACACGGGTCAAGGGTATGACTCTGCCCACCTACTTCCCCACCCTGCTCCAATGGAGCCTGCTCCTCATTTGGGTGGTCTACGCCGCCGAGATGATCTGCCGCTTCTTCCCCTCCCGACTGGAAAGCCCGGGGTGTCAGAAGCAGTTCAAGCGCAACTACCGCCCCACGGGGGAGACCGAGCCCATCCTCCCCGCCCGCAAGGGCACCGTCACGGTGGCGTTGGTGTGGCTGGGGCTCAACGCCGTCATTGGAGTTTTGTACTTCACCCACATCATCGACGTCGGCATCCTGTTGCTCATCAGCCTGTTCTACGGCGTTTGCGACATGATCTGCATTCTGTTCTTCTGCCCTTTCCAGATGTGGTTCATGAAGAACCGCTGCTGTACCGTCTGCCGCATCTACAACTGGGACTTTGCCATGATGTTCACCCCCCTGCTCTTCATCCCCCACGCCTACACCTGGAGCCTTCTGGCCATGTCCCTCACCATCCTTTTGCGCTGGGAGCTGACCCTGTGGCTCCGCCCCGAGCGCTTCTCGGAGAGAACCAACGCCTGCCTGTCCTGCAAGAACTGCGACGAAAAGCTCTGCCTCCATAAGCGCCACATCCTGCGCCTGGCCAAGCAGATCAAGGAGACCGTCAAGGATACGGTGAAGGAAAAGATCAAGAAGTAACACAAAAACCGCCGAGGACTGATGCCTTGGCGGTTTTCAAATAGGTATTTCATTGAAACCCGTAGGGTTTCTTCCTTCACACGGCTACGGCAATTTGCCGTAGCCGTATTTCACTTGCGCAAAGCGCAAATTTCACACCGAAGGTATTTCACTGCGGTTTGTTGGGCAAAGACCAACAAACCGCAATTTCACTCTCTCCACAGCTCTCTCGCTCCCGTCGAGATCGCCGCCGCCCCCGCGCCCAGGGCCTTGTAGATCTCCTCCTTAGTCTCGATCAGCCCTCCCGCGATGACGGGGATGGAAGTTTCGGAGGCCATGCGGGTGATGGCTTTGTAGGCAATGCCGGGGAGCAGCTCGATCATGTCGGGGCGGGTCTGGCGCACACTCTCCAGGGCGGTGGAGACGGATCGGGAATCCACCATGAAGAAGCGCTGGATGCAGGTGATCCCCGCCTCCCTGGCGGCGTGGATGCACCCCGAGCGGGTGGAGATGATGCCGTCGGGCTTCATGGAGGCCAGAAACTCTACCCCCGCCCCGTCCTTGGACAGCCCCTCCACCAGATCCATGTGGATGAAGAGCTTCTTCCCTGCCTCGCGGGCCAGCCCGATGCGGTGGCTCAGGGTGGACAGGGTGGCGTGGAGGAGGAACACCACCTCCACGTCGGAGCGCAGGGCGGCGTTCAGCTCCTCGGCGGTCTTGACAGCGGCGATGACGGGGCTTTCTTCAAAGTAGAGTCGGGGCATGGGAGGCTCCTTTCGGGAATGCAAAATCTCCGAGCAAAGCTCGGGCAAATGCAAAATGCAAAATCAAGTTACGATAGGAGGGGAAACTTTTTTCTTGGCGGGGAAAAGTAGGGGGATCGCCGTCCAAAGAGCCGCCCAGAGAAACAGAACGGGGGTATATACGGGGATGCTTCCACCCGCCGCAATGAAAAACGGGATGTGGAGCAGCGCCACACACAGCGCGTTATAGGGAACGAAAAGCCATTTTCGTTTCTCACCCATCAGAACCCTGCGGCTATACAGGATGCAATGGATGGGAATAACGATCACGACGAACACGGCCAAAAGCAAGACAATATAGATCAAGCCCCCGAACCCCACGTCATTAGGATTCTTCTCAGAGATTCCCCAACCGATGATGAAGCAGAGCAGATAGTACAGGATCATCCAAAAGGGATACGAAAATCTTCGCTTCATAACACGCCTCCTTTTTGTTTTCTACCTCCATTATAACAAAGAATCCGCAGAAAGTCAAGTCTCTGCGGATTTTTTTGTCATGATATGGAAATTACCCTCTGTTGGCCGTAGCCACGATATTCGCGCCCGTACCCAGCAGATCCTCGAGCAGGATATCCCCGATCCGCACCACAGCGGGAGCGGACAGGGCGTTAACCGCCTTCATGGCCTCGAACAAAAGCTCGCGGGGGATGGCGCGGTCGGTCTTGCAGGGGACCACGCCGCCGTCCACGGTGGGCGCGGTGGTGGTCAGCACGCGGGTGGGATGGGTGCATTCGGCGGTGGCGTAGTCCACGCCCCGCTTACAGCCCTGGCCCTCCACGGACACTACGGGGTTCTCCAGAGCCGAGTCCAGAGTCACGGTGAGGGTACAGCCCCGGGGGCAAACGATACAGGTCAGATTCTTGGTGGTAATAGCCATTACGCGTTGCCTCCCTTCTTGGCAGATTCTTCAATGGACACAAGCAGAGTGTCAGCGGTGGTCGCGGTCAGATCGGCGGCCTTGATGGTGATGGTCTCCATCTCGCCGGGGGCGACCTTGATGCGCTTCTTCTTGGAGAGGATGGCACCGTCAGCTGCACCATCGGTGCGAACCTCGCGGACGGTCACGGTGACGTCGCGGTAGATGTCGGAGGGACGGAAGTAGACGGTGACGTCAGCGGTGTTCTCGGTGACGGTGACCGCCTGGGGCACGGTGTAGCGCACCTTGCCGTCGGTCTTCAGGGTAATGGTTCTGCCCTCGGTCAGCTCGCCGCGGAGATGGGCGGCGGCAGAAGAGCCTGCCAGCGCGGCCTCCTCGGAGACGTAGTCCACCAGATCGTGAACGTGGAGCACGTTACCGCAGGCAAACACACCCTTCAGGGAGGTCTGGCGGTACTGATCCACAGACGCGCCGCCGGTGATGCCGTCCATGCCGATGCCAGCCCCTCTGGTCAGCTCGTTCTCGGGGATCAGACCAACGGACAGGAGCAGGGTATCGCACTCGAAGTAGATCTCGGAGCCGGGGATGGGACGGCGCTTTTCGTCCACCTTGGAGACGGTGACACCCGTCAGGCGCTCCTTGCCGTGGATCTGAGTCACGGTGTGGGACAGCATCAGCGGGATCCCGAAATCGTCCAGACATTGGGTGATGTTGCGGGCTAAGCCCCCGGAATAGGGCATCAGCTCGCAGACGGCCTTGACCTCGGCGCCCTCCAGAGTCATACGGCGGGCCATGATGAGACCAATGTCGCCCGAGCCCAGAATGACCACCTTGCGGCCGGGCATATAGCCCTCCATGTTGACGAAGCGCTGGGCGGTACCCGCGGAGTAGATACCGGCGGGACGGGTGCCCGCGATGTTGAGAGCGCCCTTGGAGCGCTCACGGCAGCCCATGGCCAGCACCACGGCCCCCGCGCGGAGGGTGAACATACCCTCGGCCTCGCTGATGGCGGTGACGTAAGCAGCGATACCGTCCTCCTCGGAGGGGGTCACGTCCAGAACGGTGGCACCCGTCTTGACGGCGATGCCGCGCTCCATCACCATCTTGTGGTAGCGGTCGGCGTACTCGGGGCCCGTCAGCTCCTCACCGAAGCGGTGGAGGCCGAAGCCGTTGTGGATGCACTGGCGCAGGATTCCGCCCGCGTTGAGGTCGCGCTCCAGGATGACCATGTCGCGGACACCGTTATCGTAGGCGGCCACAGCGGCGGCCATACCGGCGGGGCCACCGCCGATGATCACCAGAGCGGTATAGGGAGCAGTCTTATCTACGTAGTTCTGCATATCAGTTGCCCTCCTTGTTGCCGCCCGCGACCTTGGTACGGCCCTTGTTGATGTAGGAGCCACCGCCGTTCTTGGTGATGGCGTCGTAGGACACGCCCCACTCACGGGCGAGGATGCGGATCACCTCGGGGGAGCAGAAGCCGCCCTGGCAACGGCCCATACCGCCGCGGGTACGGCGCTTGACGGCGTCCACGTCGTAGGCGGGGGGATTGGCGTGGATGGCGGCCACCATCTCGCCCTCGGTGACCTCCTCACAGCGGCAGATGATACGGCCGTAGCGGGAGTCCTTTTTGATCATCTCGTTCTTCTCGGCCACGGTCATGTGACGGAAGGCGTCCATGGGGGCGCGATTGGGGTTGTAGTCAGCCTTGGGCGTGAGAACCAAACCCATGCCGCGGAGCAGCTCCTCCACGTACTCGGCGATGGCGGGAGAGGAGGACAGACCGGGGGACTCGATACCGCCCAGCAGAACGGCATTGTTCTCGGCCTTGATGATGAAATCACCCGTGCTGCCCACAGAGCGCAGACCGCAGAAGGAGGTGATGACCTTACCGTAAGGGATACCCGCCACGTTGTCCCCCGCCTTGGCGCGGATGTCGGCGAAGCCCTTGGCGGTGGTGGCGGTGTCGGTCTTGTCCTCCATGTCGGTGGCGGTGGGGCCTACGATGAGGTTGCCGTGGACGGTGGGGCTCACCAGCACACCCTTACCCATCTTGGTGGGGGTGTGGAAGATGGTGCAGGTCGTGGTCTGCCCGCACTCCTTGTCCAAGAGCATATACTCGCCGCGGCGGGGATGGACCGAGAAGGAATCGTCACCCAGCATTTTGGCAATCTCGTCGGAGTACACACCCGCGCTGTTGATGAGGTAGCGGGTCTCCACAGTGCGCCCGTCGGCGGCGGTAAGGACGTAGCCCTCGGCGGTCTTCTCAATGGAGACCACCTCAAAGTTCAGAGCCAGCTCGGCACCGTTGTCCATGGCGTTGCCCACGGCGGCAATGGTCAGGCCGTAGGGGCAGACGATCGCTCCTGTCGGAGCATAGAGAGCGCAGGACAGCTCGGGGTTCAGGTTGGGCTCCATTTCAAAGAGCTCATCCTTCTCCACGATGCGAAGCCCCTCCACACCGTTCTGCACACCGCGGCGGTAGATGGCCTCCACCTCGGCGCGCTCATTCTCAAAGGCCACAACCAGAGAGCCGTTGCGCTTGTAGCTGACCCCCAGCTCGGCGCAGACCTGCTCCATCATCCGGGAGCCGCGGACGTTCATGCGGGCCTTCATGGAGCCCTCCTTGGCGTCAAAGCCCGCGTGGACGATGGCGGAGTTGGCGGCGGTAGCCCCGCGTGCCACGTCGTTCTCCTTGTCCACGATCAGGATACGCAGATCATACGCGGCCAGTCTGCGGGCGATGAGACCGCCCACCACACCCGCGCCGATCACGGTAACGTCGAACATAGTTTTATTCCCCTTTCAGTTTTCTCCGAACACAAAAAAAGATGCCAAACAGGCGCGGGAAAAGAACCCGGCCCTCTGCATCTCCAGATCTCGGCATCGTTCCGTATGAAAACATTATACCACACAAGACTTTTTTTGTCAAGTTCCCTTTTGGCGCAAAAAATTACAAAAAAACTATTGACAAGTCCCCTTGTCTGTGCTATAATTACTGTGCTATAGCAAGTATCACAGTTGGAGAATTCTCATGATCGTCATTGACCACAACAGTAAGACCCCCGTCTACGAGCAGATCAAGGTGCAGATTTTGTCCCTGATCACCTCGGGGGCTCTGTCCCCCGGCGACAAGCTCCCCTCCCTGCGCACCCTCGCCGCCGAACTCTCCCTCAACTTCAACACCATCAAAAAGGTCTTTGCCCAGCTGGAAGCCGACGGCGTCATCGTCACGGTCCAGGGCAAGGGCTGCTTTGTGGCGGATACCGCAAGGGATAACCCCGCCGTACTGGATCGGGCTGAAGCCGCTTTGAAGGAGGCGGTGGCGGTTGCCCGCGCCTCGGGGGTGAACAGGGAGCGGGCAGAGGCCATTTTGGCGGAGGTGTTTGGGAAAAAGTAAATTGCTTTTTTTCCGCGTGTCGAATTCGTAATTCGTAATTCGTAATTCGTAATTGAGGAGTCCAAAAAGCTGAAGTGCCGGCAGATAATGATGGGCTTTATCCGGTCATCCGCACGCATTTGATCCAAGGTAAAAAAGCGTCGCTTACTTCGTAATTACGAATTACGAATTGCGAATTACGAATTACACCGCTCCCCCGCAAACCACAGAAAGGAAAATATCCATGATCGAGATCAACCACGTCACCAAAGCCTTTGGGGACAAAACGGTGCTGGACGATATCACCGTTACCGTCGCCGACGGCTCCATATATGGTCTGGTGGGCTATAACGGGGCAGGTAAAACCACCCTTTTGAGCCTCATAGCCGGGCTGTACCGCCCCGATGGCGGTAACATTACTGCCGACACCGAGGACGGCAAGCTGGCGGTCTACGGCTCGGAGCGGGTGCGCCGCGACCTGTTCCTCATCCCCGACGACCCCTACATCCTCCCCCAAGCCAATCTTTCCACCATGGCGGCCTTCTATCGGGGCTTCTACCCGAACTTTTCCATGGAGACCTACCGCAAGCTCACCGATATTTTCGGTTTGGACCCCAAAAAGCGGATCAACGGCTTCTCCAAGGGCATGAAGCGGCAGGCGGCCATCATCCTGGGGCTGTCCTCCCGCGCCCGCTACCTCCTTCTGGACGAGAGCTTTGACGGTCTGGATCCCAGCATCCGCATGACAGTCTGCGACCTTCTCATGGAGTACATGGCCGAGACGGGGGCCACCATCATCATGGCCTCCCACAACCTCCACGAGATCGAGCATATCTGCGACACCGTGGGCATGCTCAATGGCACTCACATCGTCTACAGCTGTGAGATCGAGGCCATCAAGGAGCGCTACACCCGCATCCGCGCCGCCTTTGACCGCGAGGTGGACGAGACCGCGCTGGAGGGAGTCACCTACGGCGATCTGAACGCCTGCGGGAAGGTGCTGTCCTTTGTCAGCGAGACCCCTGCTGACGAGGTGGAGACCACCCTCCGCGCCCGCGGCGGACTTTGCCTGTTCGAGACCTACCCCCTGTCCTTGGAGGAGGTCTTCAAGTATGAGATGAAGAAGGGAGGAAAGAGCTATGACATCGAAGGACTCTTTGGCGGGGAAGCGTAAATTCCGCCCCCTCCTCCACGAGATTTTGTGGACGGCCCGCCGCTACTGGTGGGTGGCCTTCGTGGGGGTACTTCTCTTCTTCGCCTTCACCTACGTCGCCACAAGATTGGACGGCAACCGCCCCGATGAGTTCGCGCTCATCATGCGGGACTCCGAGGTCGCTCTGCGTATCGCGGGGGTGATCTACGGCCTGTTCGCCGCCTTCGCCCTGTTCTCCTTCCTGTGGAGCAGACGGGAATCCATCACCTACCTGTCGGTGGGCGCGGCGCGGTGGAAGCAGTTCCTCCTCCGCTACCTCTTCGGCCTTGTGGCCATTGTGCTGGGCATCGTGATCCCCGTCCTGGCCGCCTACCGTCTGGAGATGGCCGCCTTCGGGGAGGATCCCTACCGCATCACGGTCCAGTACGTGAGCGTATACCTGTTCAGCCTGGTGACCCTCGCCCTTTTGAGCTATACCGTCGGCACGCTGACAGCGGTGCTGTGCGGGAATTTCCTCTCGGCTCTCCTCACCACCGTCGGGGTGCTGGCCGCTCCCTACGCATTTTTGTGGGGGACCCAGACTCTGGTGGGCTTCTACCTCTTCGGCACGCCCCTGGCCAACACCCTGCTGAAGGATCACCTGGGCGCGGGGCTGTTCACCATGCTGGAGGATCAGCTTCCCTACAAATCCTACCTTGCTACAGCCCTACAGCCCTCCACCGCCGTCGAAGGCTACAGTCAAAGCTTTTATGTGGAGATGGTGAAGGCCGATCTGCCCACCCTGCCTGCGGTGCGTATGGTCCTCCTGTTCGTCCTCATGGCGGTGCTGGCCCTCCTGGCGGGCTTCGCCTACTGCCGCCGTCCCGCCGAGCATGCGGGCAAGGCCACCGTCCACCCCATCCTGTCCCACGCGGTGGCTGTCGCCAACGCCCTCTGTATCGCCGCGTTGGTGCTGAAGCTGAAGGCCCCCGCCGAGGGCGCCCTCGGTACGGTGATCCTCACCGCTCTGTTCATCCTTGCCCTTGTGGTGGCCGTCGCCCTCCTCCGCTGGATCCTCATCCGCGATCTGAAGGGCGTGGTGAAGCATTATCCCATCCCCTGCGGTGTGGGTGCCGCGGCTCTGGTGTTGACCATTCTCTTGGGCATGGGCTGGTTCGGGTACTCCTCCTACGTTCCCGATGCCATGGAGGTGGAGTCAGTGACCGTCACCTACAACCAAAACGTTGCCCTGTTCAATGGCAAGGGACAAGAGAAATATTTCCAAAGCCACAGCCCTGACTCCAAAAAGGCGACCAGAACCTCTGTGGGAAATTATGACGGCTCCTGTGTCTACGCCTTCCTCTATGCCCAAGGCTTCGAATTGAACGAGGGAGCCCTCCCCGAGCTGATCTATCCTGAGGACGTGGAAATAGCCCTCTCCATCCATGATGCCATCGTCACCGACGGGCGCCAAACCTTCACGGGTCAACCTGCCGAAAAGCACGAAAGAACCGTTGTCCCCGTTTCCTTCCGCATCACCTACATTCTCAAAAACGGAAAAACCGTAGAGCGGTACTATGAGTACCTGACTCTTGCCACCTTGGAAAAGACCGTCGAAACCGAAAACACGCTGGCCTTCCGGGAAGAGATCTCCAAGGCGCATACGGAAACATCCCCCATTGTCAGCAATGTCTTTGAATTTGGAGATCCCCTGTTTGCGCAGTTCACATCCGTTGAGCTGTCAGATGAGGAGTCTCAAGCACTTATCGCCGCCATGGATCTGGACAACGCCATGATGACCTCGGATGACCGATATTTCAACAATACCGAGGTCATCGGTATCATCCGTGTTCGTTTGATGGAAGGTCACTCCATCATCAGCAACCATCCCCACGACCGCAAATACGTGAACTTCTACGTCACCGAGGCATGGGAAAACACTCTGCCCGTCCTCCGTCAAAAGGGACTGGATACCTACTTCACCACCGAGTATACCATCACCGCCGTACAGTATCAATGCTATGAGCCCCGTTTTCTGAATGACAAGGTCGTGGACGGCGCATCCTACGTCTTCCATTCCTGCGATAATCTGCTCCAGATCCTTCTTCCCGACGATGTCCCCTCCCGCGATCTCGTAAAAGAGCCCATCGCCGCTATCGCCACTGCCACCGACCCCGTCCCCGCCGAGGATTGGAGCGCATGGCTGGAGGCCTCCCGCCCCGTGGCCCTCATGACCCGCCCCGGCCGCATGGTGCAGATCATCCTCACCAACGAAAAGGGCGAAACCAAGCTGGTGACACGGTATATCTACGAGGCGGATATCCCCGCCGCTGATTGATACAGACTGACCGCTCACACCCCGTGGGCGGTCTTTTTTTGTCCCTCTGACAGTAACAGTCATCCTGAGCGGAGGGCGTAGCCCGTAGTCGAAGGATCTCTATAACCCCTAACGAGATCCTTCGACTGCGCCGCTATGCGGCTTCGCTCAGGATGACCTCCTTGTGTCAACCTCCACAAAAACCCCATCCCCTCCCCCGCCCTTATGGGTCAATTATGAGAAATTCCCATACCCGACAACACAATTTTCCCCATTCCCTTGACACGGGTCGCAAAAAGGAGTATAATGGACCCAAACAAACGCCCGCTTGCGGGCAGCTACCGCGTGAAAGGCTTGACGAAAGGACGGTTTCACCCCATGAAAAACATTTCCCGTAACCTCACCATGCTCTGCGATTTCTACGAGCTGACCATGTCCAACGGCTACTTCAAGACAGGCCTCAGCGATCAGATCGTCTACTTCGACGTCTTCTACCGCAAGAACCCCGACGGCGGCGGATACGCCGTGGTGGCGGGTCTGGAGCAGATCGTGGAGTACATCCAAAACCTCCACTTCGACGAGGACGATATCGCCTATCTGCGCTCCAAGAACCTCTTTGACGAGGGCTTCCTCGATTACCTCCGCACCTTCCGCTTCACGGGTGACATCTGGGCCGTCCCCGAGGGTACCTACGTCTTCCCCGGCGAGCCCCTCATGATCGTCCGCGCCCCCACCATCGAGGCCCAGTTCATCGAGACCTACGTCCTCATGATCATCAACCACGAGTCCCTCATCGCCACCAAGGCCTCCCGCCTGGCCCGCGCCGCCAAGGGCCGCTCCATCTCGGAGTTCGGCTCCCGCCGTGCCCAGGGCGCCGACGCCGCCATCCTGGGCGCCCGCGCCGCCTACATCGGTGGCGTGAACAACACCGCCTGCACCATCACCGACGAGGTCTACGGCGTTCCCGCCTCGGGCACCATGGCCCACGCCTGGGTCCAGATGTTCGACGACGAGCTCACCGCCTTCCGCAACTACTGCACCCTCTACCCCCATAACGCCACCCTCCTGGTGGACACCTACAACGTCCTGGAGTCGGGCGTGCCCCACGCCATCCAGGCCTTCAACGAGATCCTGAAGCCCCAAGGCATCACCAAGTGCGCCGTCCGTCTGGACTCGGGCGATATCGCCTACCTGTCCAAGAAGGTGCGTAAGATGCTGGACGAGGCGGGCTGGTTCGACTGCAAGATCGTGGTCTCCAACTCCCTGGACGAGTACATCATCCGCGAGCTGATCCGCCAGGGCGCCGAGGTGGATGCCTTCGGCGTGGGCGAGCGCCTCATCACCGCCAAGAGCGATCCCGTCTTCGGCGGCGTGTACAAGCTCTGCGCCATCGAGAAGCCCGACGGCACCATCCTCCCCAAGATCAAGATCTCCGAGAACGTGGGCAAAATCACCACCCCCCACTTCAAGAAGGTCTACCGCCTCCGCGGCCGCGATACCGGTAAGGCCGAGGCCGATCTGATCTGTCTGCATGACGAGGTCATCGACGACACCCGGCCCCTGGAGATCTTCGACCCCCAGAACACCTGGAAGCGCAAGACCCTCACCAACTTCACCGCCACCGAGCTGCTGGTCCGGGTCTTCAAGGACGGCGAGTTGGTCTACGACCTCCCCACCCTGGACGAGATCCGCGCCCACTGCATCGCCGAGCGTGACGGTATGTGGGAGGAGGTCCGCCGCTTCACCAACCCCCACGACTACTACGTGGACCTCTCCCAGAAGCTCTGGGACATCAAGCACGGACTCTTGAACCAGCGCAACCACTGATACAGATACAAGATACACGCCGAGCAAGCTCGGCGGATACAAGATACAAGATAGGCTTGCCCGTCTCATATCTTGTATCTTTGTATCTCGTATCTTGTATCTTCCAATGCATAAGGAGGAGCATCATGCCTATCCAAGAATTCCCCCGCCCCGACCTGCGCCCCTATCTCGGTAAGACCGTCACCATCGGCATCGACCGTCCCATGGGCTACGTCCACCGCAAGGGTGAAAAGACCCTCATCTACCCCATCAACTACGGCTACATCCCCGACGTCCCGGGCGGCGACGGAGAGGAGCTGGACGTCTTTCTTCTGGGCATAGACCACCCCGTGGACACCTATACGGGCAAGATCATCGGCATCGTCTACCGCGCCGACGACGTGGAGGACAAGCTCATCATGGCCCCCGAGGGCATGAGCTTCACCGTAGAGGAGATGGCCGCCGCGGTGCATTTCCAGGAGAAATATTACGATTCCACTGTGGTCGGGATCTGATCACGCAAAGCAAAGAAGGCTATACGGCGATGAACCGTATAGCCTTTTCATATGAGATGGGGGATCACTTGATGCGTCTCGCCTCGGTATAGAACCGCTTATCCTCGGCGTGACCCATGGAAAAGGTCTTTCTCGGCAGGGCGCCGTCAGCGATAACGGTGGAGAACAGCTCCTCCTTGGCCATGCCGTCAAAGAGGAAGGCGACGGCATCGGGGCGGTTCGCCAGGGCCTTGGCGGTGTCCTCGCCGTGGATGTAGTCGATGGTTGCTCCGTCAGGAGCTGTTTTCATGTACTCGTCCAGGAAGTCCTGCACCGTGCCCACGGGCAGAGCCACGGCGGGGGCGGGGATCTCCAGAGTGCCGCTACGGTTACCGCTGACCCAATCCACGGTCTGGGGAGATGCTTCCCCGTTCAGGCACGCGATATAGGTCTCAAAGGCAGACAAAACATGATCGGGATTCACCCCAAAGACCACGCGGTAGATGGGTTCAAACCGCAAAGACTCGTCGTAGAGGTTCACCACCTCGCAGAGAGCGTAGCGGGCGGGGTGGCTCATGGCGGCCTCGTCACCGATTTGGGTGCGGATCTCCTCGAAGCAGGTCTTGGCGGCGGCCAGGGAGTGGTTGCCGTCACCCACGGCGAAGAGCAGAGGGGCCAGACCAACCCTACCGTAGCGCTCGGCCATAGCCTCGGGAGTGATGAGGGCGGCGAGGGCGGATTCCACCTGCGCCATGAGGACGGGGGTGAGGAAGTAGCCCTTCAGGTGGCCGCTCTTCTGCATGAGGTCGTGATCGTAGGCCACGGGGAGAGTGTCCTTGAGGTTGGTCAGAGGCTCCACCACGGTTTTGGCGCGGTCGTCGATCAGCATCATGACGTGGGGCAGCTCCACGGGTGCCTCGCGGCGGACCGTGGTGCGGGCGGGGATGCGCTCGGCCACGGTGGCCTCGGTGGCGCGGATGAGGCTGTCGGCGCCCTTACGGTAATCGTAGGTCATAAGGTCCACCATACCCACAAGACCCAAACGGGTCTCGCCGCTCCCCAGAGTGCGCTCCACAAGGATCATGGAGTCGGGATGCTCCACCAGTACCTCCCGGAGGTAGTCCTCCATGGACGAGAGCACCAGGGGCTTGCGGGCTTCGGTCTCGGCCAGATAGACCTCGGGGATGATGAGGCGGAGGGTGGAGGGAGAGTCGGCGGCGATTCTGTCGGCGGTCTCCCAGTACTCGGGCTGGGAGGTGTACTGGTCGCAGGCCACGCAGGACCATGCGGTACCGCTGTATGTGGTGAAGTCAGGCAGCAGGATCTGGGCGGGCTTAAAGGGGATGGACATGGAGGCTCCTTTCGGCGGCAAAAAACCGCTCGGTTCATTGGGTCTATTATATACGAAAAACGCTGAAAATGCAATAGGAAACTATGAATTTCTCCCTTCCTTCGCAAAACTCTTCGCAAAATTCTCCGAAATATTCCGCGATAATACATTTTGTTCACAGAATATCCTGTGTGTGTTAAAATTTTCGTGATACAATAATATGAATTGCTATGTCCGTCACCACCGTACAAAGCTGTTATGAAAGGCGGTTTCCGTATATGCATCACGGTCCTCCTCCCGGCGCGCGATTCCAGTACGCCAAGGTCACGCCTCCCAAGAATCTCGCCGACGTTCCCCGCTACCTGGGGGAGCTTCTGGGCGGATTTTTTACCCGCATGGGCTACATATTCAAGCTGGTCTGGAAGACAGGCCCCTGGATCCTCTTCGCCATGCTGTTCTTCGCCGTCTTCCAGGGCGTCATGCCCGTGGTGGGCTCCAAGATCTCCGAGGCGGTGCTCAACGAGCTGCAGAGCAAGTACGGCCTCTTTGACGGTAGCTTCGCCGCCTTCTTCGGAACCACGGTCTTCTTCCTTTTGGCGTTCATGTTCGCCTACAACATCCTCACCAGCATCGTCAATACCGTTAAGAACACCGTCACCCGCATCGCGGGAGAGCTGGTGGTGCGTACCGTCAAGCTGGAGATCATGAACAAGGCAAAGGAGCTGGACCTCTGCTCCTTCGACCTCCCCGCCTTCTACGAGAAGCTGGAGAACGCCAACCGCGAGGCGGGTATGCGTCCCATCCAGATCCTCTCCTCCACCTTCTCCATGGTCAGTAACGTCATCACCCTCATCTCCTTCGTGGTGATCCTGGCTGCTGAGCTGTGGTGGGCAGCCCTGGTCATGGTAGCGGTCTCGGTACCCTCGGCCATCATCAATTTCTATTACCGCCGCAAGCACTTCCAGTATATGCGCCGCCGCTCCAAGGACCGCCGACAGATGAACTACTACTCCGACCTCATGGTCAACAAGGACATGGTCAAGGAGATCCGTATGTTCGACCTGTCCGACACCTTCATAAGCCGCTACCGCGAGACCTTCGACCGCTACTTCGCGGGCATCCGCGCCCTGATCCTCAAGGAGAACGTCTGGCACGTCATCATCACCGTGGTCTCCTCGGTGGTCAACTGCGCCTTCTTCGCCTGGTTCGCCTACCGCGTGGTCACGGGCGGGTATCAGATCGGTACCTACTCCCTGTACACAGGGGCTTTGGGCCAGATCGCGGGGCAGGTGGGTGCCCTCATCGGCGTCTCCGCCACCATCTACGAGGGCACTTTGTTCATCGACAACCTGACCTCTTTCCTCAAGGAGGAGCCCACCGTGGTCCCCGTCCTTCCCGAGGAGCGCAAGGACGAAGGCCCCCTCAAGGTGGCTCACGGTCAGGCCCATACCATCGAGTTCCGCCACGTCAGCTTCATCTACCCCGGCACCGAGCGCAAGGTGCTGGATGACGTCAATCTGGTCATCCGCCCCGGGGAGACCCTGGTGCTGGTGGGCCTCAACGGCGCGGGCAAGACCACCCTGCTCAAGCTCCTGACCCGTCTGTACGATCCCACCGAGGGTATGATCCTGCTGGACGGCGAGGATATCCGCGCCTATGACGTGAAGGATCTGTACAGCATGTACGGCATCATCTTCCAGGACTTCGGCAAGTACGCCGTCAGCGTTACCGAGAACATCCACTTCGGAGACATCCGCAAGGAGCTGAAGGAGGAGGAGATCCGCCGCGCCGCCGAGGAGGCCGACGCCACCGACTACATCGGGCATCTGCCCGGCGGGTTCAATACCCCCCTCATGCGGATCTTCGAGGAGGAGGGCATCGAGCTCTCCATCGGTCAGTGGCAGAAGCTGGCCATTGCCCGCGCCTTCTACAGCGACTCCGACGTGCTGATCCTGGACGAGCCTACCGCTTCTCTGGATCCCATGGCCGAGCAGGAAATCTTCAACCAGTTCGACCGCCTCCGCGCCGACAAGACCACCATCTTCGTCTCCCACCGCCTGTCCTCCGCTACCGTGGCCTCCAAAATCGCGGTGCTGGAGTACGGCAAGCTCATCGAGGAGGGTGACCACCGCACCCTCATGGCCAAGCGGGGCCGCTACTACGAGCTGTTCTCCACCCAGGCCAAGCGCTACGTCACCGAGGGCGAGGCCGTGCTGGAGGAGGTTCCCGAGGACATCCGTCCCAGCCGTCCCATGCCGCCCCACGGGCATCCCCACGGCATGCCGCCTCACGGAATGCCCCCGATGGGAGCAGGCCGACGCCGCGGCGAATAAACTGTTACCAAATACATTATCATAGAAACCAATCCCAAAGGAGACCCTTTACCATGTCTATCAAAGTTGTCAAGTTCGGCGGCAGCTCTCTTGCCGATGCCGATCATTTCCGCCAGGTCGCGGCCATCATCAAGGCTGACCCCGACCGCCGTTACGTCGTTCCCTCCGCTCCCGGTAAGCGGGAGAAGAGCGACACCAAGGTCACCGACCTGCTCTACCGCTGCTACGATCTGATCAAGTCCCGCTCCTCCATGGAGTCCATCGACGCCTGCTACAACGAGATCCGCGCCCGCTACACCAGCATCATCGCCGATCTGGGCCTGGACTACGATATTTCGGGCGAGCTGGACTACGTCCGCAACGCCATGCTCCACGCCGCCGGCCGTGGATACGCCGCCTCCCGCGGTGAGTACCTCAACGCTCTGATCCTGGCCAAGTATCTGGGCTTCGACTTCATCGACGCCGAGAGTGTCATTTTCTTCAAGGACAACGGCACCCTGGATGAGGAGAAGACCAATACCGAGCTGTCCGCCGAGCTGGAGAAGCACAAGTACGCCGTCATCCCCGGCTTCTACGGCGGCACCCCCAACGGCACGGTCAAGACCTTCTCCCGCGGCGGATCCGATATCACCGGCTCTATCGTGGCTAAGGCAGCCAAGGCTGACCTCTACGAGAACTGGACCGACGTTTCGGGCTTCATGATGGCCGACCCCCGCATCATCGACGATCCCTGCATCATCAAGGAGATCACCTACCGCGAGCTCCGCGAGCTGTCCTACATGGGCGCTACCGTCCTTCACGAGGACGCCGTGTTCCCCGTCCGCTCCGCCGGTATCCCCATCAACATCCGCAACACCACCCGCCCCGAGGACGAGGGTACCATGATCGTCTCCCATTCCGCAGGCTACGACTCCGAGCACGTCATCACGGGCGTGGCAGGCAAGAAGGGCTTCTCGGTGCTGACCATCGAGAAGGACAGCATGAACTCCGAGGTGGGCTTTGGTCGCAAGGTGCTGGAGGTCTTTGAGGAGAACGAGATCTCCTTCGAGCATCTCCCCTCGGGCATCGACACCATGAGTGTGGTGGTGGCCACCGCCACTCTGGATGGCCGCCGCGAGAAGGTCATGAACGCCATTGTCCGCGCCGTCAAGCCCGACAGCGTCTTCATCGAGGACGAGCTGGCCCTCATCGCCGTGGTGGGCCGCGGTATGGTCAAGGCCAAGGGCACCTCTGCCCGTGTCTGTGACGCCCTCGCCCGCGCCGACATCAACATCCGCATCATTGACCAGGGCTCCTCCGAGCTGAACATCATCGTGGGTGTGGACGACGAGGAGTACGAGGACGCTCTGCGGGCTATCTATTCCGAGTTCGTTAAGGCGTAAAGAACGAGGGGCTCTGCCCCTGACCCCCGCAAGCCCCTTTTGCAAAAGGGGCTTGACCCCCAAAACCTTCCAGAATCATTGTTCAGGAGGTTTTGAGCGTGTGTCTTGCGGAGGACAGGGGGAAGCCCCCCTTTTCTCTGTGTATGCTTACGCCATCTGATCGGGCAGCTTCTTACCGCCCAGCAGATGGAAGTGGAGGTGCTTGACGCTCTGACAGCCGTCCTCACCGCAGTTGGTGATGACGCGGTAGCCACCCGTCAGGCCCTCGGCGGCGGCGATCTTGGGAATGACCTCAAAAATCCGGGCCACGTAGCCGCTGTTCTCGGCGGTCACCTCGTCGGCCGAGGCCATGTGAGCCTTGGGAACAATGAGGATGTGGGTGGGTGCCATGGGAGCGATGTCACGGAAGGCGTAGACCATGTCGTCCTCGTACACCTTGGTGGAGGGGATGTCCCCCGCGATGATCTTGCAGAATAAGCAGTCCATAGTAAAGATTCCTTTCCGGTTGGTTTCGTTGCTCTTATTGTACACCGAAAACCGACGATTGTCAAGAACTTTTGCGAATAAATCGGGGTTTATCGGGCTGTTGGTTCGTGCTGACCCATGGGTGTTGCCCTCTCACCCGCCTGCGGCGGGAGCTCCCCCAGAGGGGGAGCCTTGCGTGCCAATCCCCCAAAATTCCGTTTCACAACAAGTTTTCCCCGTTCTGAGGCTCCCCCTCTGG
>JAZNJA010000133.1:0-6481 GCA_045577755.1 Eubacteriales bacterium | reverse complement strand
GGTCACACCCCCGGTGCCGCCGCTACCTGTACGTCCAATCAGACCTGTACGGTTTGTGGCGCAATCGTAAAGAACAAGTTGGGACACAGCTATAACGCCGTGGTCACCGCACCCACCTGTACCGCCGAGGGCTACACCACCCACACCTGTACCCGCTGTGGTGACAGCTATACCGACTCCAAGGTTTCCGCCAAAGGACACACCCCCGGTGCCGCCGCTACCTGTACGTCCAATCAGACCTGTACGGTTTGTGGCGCAATCGTAAAGAACAAGTTGGGTCACAGCTATAACGCCGTGGTCACCGCACCCACCTGTACCGCCGAGGGCTACACCACTCACACCTGTACCCGTTGCGGTGACAGCTACACTGACTCCAAGGTATCCGCCAAGGGTCATACTTCCACCATCATCCCCGCCATCCCTGCCACCTGTACCGACCTCGGCAAAACCGAGGGTTCCAAGTGTTCGGTCTGCGGAGAAATTCTGGTTAAGCAGAATACAGTTGCCCCTCTCGGCCACACTGAAACCGCCATTCCCGCCAAGGGAGCAACCTGTACCGAAGCGGGTCTGACCGCCGGTACTCGTTGTGAAGTTTGTGGCGATACCCTTATTAGTCAGAAGGAGATCCCCGCCAAGGGTCACGCAGCGGTCATTGACCCTGCCAAGGCCCCCACCTGTACCGAGACTGGTCTCACCGAGGGCAAGCACTGCTCCACTTGCGGTGAAATCCTTGTAGCCCAGACCGAGGTTGCCGCCATTGGTCATACTCCCGACGACTGGACGATCACCGTTGAGCCCGCCGTCGGCACTGAAGGCAAGAAGCAACAGTCCTGTACCGCTTGTGGTGAAGTCTTGAACGAGGAGACCATCCCCGGCCTGCCCGAAGAGACCGAACCCGAAACCACCGAGGAAGTCACCACAACCTCGGACGGCCAGGGAACCGTTACGATTCCCGTTGACGGTTGTTCCGGTTCTATTCTCTCTTGCGGTTTCTTGATGCTGATATCCCTTGCGGGTGTTACTCTTATTAAGCGCAAGGAATAACCATTTATCCTCAAGCCCTCCGAATACGGGGGGCTTTTTTGAAGGATGGTCAAAGCTCTGTTTTGCGAAAATAGCAATTCCTTAATTATAATTCTCAATAATTATGCGCTCATCAAGAAGAACTGAGTACAATTGTCAAAATGCTACAGGTTAAGTAAATATATAATCCCCCGATTTTTGCCTTTCGTCCGTGTCCAGTGTAGCATAGCTCTCGCAGCTGTCAACGTGAAAAAATATCGCTGAAAAATGAAATAATCAACGAGAAAGTCAAGTAGTAATACTTGGCTTTTTCTTTATCCACAAGCAATATTTTTTTCGTGTACTGGCAAGGGACTATACCCTTCGTTGACATCTGCACACTATACCTCTAATAAGCATACCCAACACCCGACCTATGCTCCCCCGACCCTGCCGAAAGGCGAAATAAAAATCGGGAGGTATAGAAAATGAAAACCGAAACCAAAGAAAGAATCACCAATGAAAACGTAAGAATCACCGAAAACAATGTCCAGCATATCGGTGAGTGTATCGCGCTGTCTGCCATCAAGAAGATGATGCGTTTTGCCCACCATCCGCGTTCGCTTGACAAGCTGTATGCCGGATTGGTCGAGGACATCTACCACAGTAAAGGCTACAACACGACTTTCTCGGACGGATATGATCTGGCATCCGAAGTGATTTGCTTCCTCTGCCACTACATCGGTCACAATCTGGACGATCTGGCTTGTCAGAATCGCAAAGGTGAGCTATTGACTGTCCGCTTTGCCTGCTATCGACACGCCCTGCGGTACATCGAGAAAGAGTATCTGTCGCCCTATAAGACCGTCAGCATTGAAGAATGCTCGCCCGCCGACGCTTCTATTGACTTTGAGACCCAGTATGAGATTGAGGACTACACGAAAGTTGATACGATTATTCACCAAATGCGTTTGACTGTTGCCGAGACCGAAACGCTGAACTACTACATGGCCGGACTTAGATTCGTTGAGATCGCACAGATGCAGAATGTTAATAATACGACCGTCTGGCGTCGTAGAAAGAGCATACAGAAGAAATATCTGCGGTATGTGGTCATGCAAGGCTGATCCGATTTACACATAAACACAAAAGGGAGCTTTATGGCTCCCTAAAGTTATGAGATATGGAAAGCCCCGCGCGAGGCAGGGCGTTTGGAACATAAACAACTCATCCATTAGTTCATATCATGCAATTTTTGCATACATTTTTCAAAATGTTCTAATGCGAAACTATCAGCATAACTTTCAAAAGCGTGTTGACGATATTCTTCACCATAAATCTGGTTTACCGCTTTTAGTCGTTCCTGAGAAGTGCCATAAAACTTACACATAAAAAGGTACTCTCTATATATATCATCCCAGTCTTTTTGATATACATTGAAGTATTCTTCATAGGACATTTTTGACTCTTGCAAATGTCTTATATGACCTATTTCGTGCAAAAGAGAAAACACCGCAAACGCAATAACATATTCTTTTTCACAAATGTCAAAATTATCACTTATCATTTTTTCTATTTGTGCTATTCCTTCAAAATTTGTTGATTTGCTTTCACTATAAAATACATCTAAATCGCAATCAATAATATATACCCCTGTGTCTTTAAAACTATTCGGTTTTTTTGCACCTCGAAAGGAAGCTAGTTTATCAGTCGGAATAACTATAGCATAACAATACTTTTTGCTTTGCAGTTCACTTTCTGGTAGTATGTAAACAGGCACATCAAAGTTATTAATACATTGCAGTATATCTAATAATTTCATAACATACACAATACCATTCTTTTATAAATAAAGCTGAAATGACTTGGAATGAAATCAAATATGCGTTTGTTTTGCATTAGAAGCAATGATAGCAAGTAAAATTGCATAAATCTCCCTATTATCTTCATCACCATAAAACTGATATTTGAAGACGGGTTCAGCTATATCTGATAAGTAAACAATTATACCTTCCGTGTGAGTGCTTACTGTGGTTCTGCTTGTTGATGTTTCTTTGGCTGAAGCCGCACCTATTACTGCCCCCGCTTCACCTGCAACAATTCCCCCGATAACAGCTCTACCGATAGGATTTTCTTTTTGGGTATCTGTTGTTGTATGATGAGAAGTTGATGTTTTTAATTCAGCTTGTAATATACTTTCAAATTTAATAACTTTTCTTCCAAATATGATGACTTTGTTTTCTTCGTCAACAGCAACCACTCGATCTTTGTGCCATCCCAAATCTTTATAAAAAGCTATAAATTTAGAAATCTTGTAATTCTCATTTATCCACTTTAGATAGTCATCAATTTCGGATTGATTCTGATTCTTTTTATCAGCCCAGAATTTTTGTGATTGTTCTTCGGCTTTTTCTGCATCCTCTTTGTTTTTTATTGTTCCTTCGATAACCAACCAAATAAAGCCTATCAACCCTGCCGCAAAACCAATCCAAGCTATAGTGGCAACTTGCGCAATTAAGCCTATGATAATTAATAATATTCCACCAAGAAAAAATAATACGCTCATAGTAGGCCCCCATTTAAATCGAATGTATTTCGTGTATAACGCTTTTATAAACATATTATACACCTTATTCGACAAATTGTCAAGGAGATAGTATAAAGCGAATGGAGGTTTCGTGATAGTATTGAAAGAACAATAATTTTGGCACCGTGACGTGCGCTTGTCTTATACAAGTCGGCTCGCTACGCTCGCCGAGACAAGCACACGCCCGCACCGCAACCAAACGAAAAACGGAAATCCAAAGCCGAGCGGAAGCGGAGTCGCCCGCTGAGCCGCTTGGGCGCACGTCCGCTATACCCGCTCGGCGGCTTTTGGGATAGATTTCGTTTTTGGCCGTTTGTCGGAGCCCGCAGTGTCAGATCGTCAGCCTTCGCATCATGCCTGTCAGCCTCCGTGTGAGATTTGTCCAGTAGATCATCAAAACCCGCCAACCCCGTCAGTTGACAATCCAATCTCGATGTGTTATCTTGTTTATACGCCATGGATGTTGGGGAAAAGTTGGGATAAAGTTGGGGTAATGTTCGGTTTGGGTCGGAAACTAGTGGGGTAAAGTTGGGGTAATACCCCCTTGACAACTACCTGTTTCTATGGTATATTAGCATTACATTTCACAGAAAAAGGAATAGTCACAGTATGGTTAGTTCGTATGCATAGTGTCAAGCCAAGATAGATGTTGCCGAAAAGAAAGGCACAGGCCCGTGTTCCGAGGGCAAAATCGGGAGGTTGCACTGAATAGGCGTAATACGTTTTCATGACAGAAAAGCGTATTGCGCTTTTTTTGTGCCTTTTTCTCTGGAAAATACATTTTCAAGGAGAAAAAACTATTGAAAGGAAAAGAGGTCAACATCATCACAAACGGCGGCTTTGAAGTCAAACAAATGCACGAGGCGGAGCGGGAGGCATTCATGTCGGCTCTGCTGGATCGCGTGTTGGAGCTTCAACGCAAGCGAAAGGAGGTAGACGGTCATGCCACATGAGAAAGCAAAAATCTACTTCGACGGCAGCCACTACATTGCCATCCCACAAAACGAGGGCAAGAGTCCCGGGAAGGGCGGCTACCACGGGAACGAAAATGACGAAATGAGAACGGCTTTTGAAAAAGCGTACAAGGGCGCAGAGGCCAAGAAACGGAAGGAACGGTTAACAGAAATCGTCGCGGAGCTAAAACCGCAATTTGAGAACGAAGAACAGGCCACCGAATATGTCAAGGCCGAAATGGAGCGGATCCAACGGAATCTGATAGTCAGGCGGACGAGACTGACGCGAAAGATTAATCTTGGGACTTGGAATTACTTTTGTACGTTCACTTATGACGATCAAAAGCATAACGAGGAAAGCTTCAAGGCAAAGCTGCGAGATTGCTTCAAGAAGATGTGCCACCGTAGGAATTGGATATACATCGGCGTATGGGAGAGATCCCCGAATAGTGATCGGCTACATTTTCACGGGCTGTTCAATATTACACCCGATGCCATGGTGGGAGATCTGACGGAGCATCGAGATTACAGTACCAAGACTCACAGAATGCAGACAACCTTACAGAATAGTTACTTCACGGAACGCTTTGGACGAAACGATTTCGAACCGATCAACAAACAGGAACTTCCAAACGCTACCGCTTATCTCATGAAGTACATCGAGAAATCGGGTGAAAGAATCGTCTATTCCAAAAATACCCCTGCATATTTCGTCTCGGACATTTTGGACGATGACGTGGTGTGCACCATCGGGCAGGAGGACAGAAAGCTCTTGCTATTCGACAATTTCATCTGTTTTGACGAAGGGGTGTATATCGGTGAAGTCAGCCCCGAAGTCATCAAGCAGATGCCCAAAAAGAATTAAAACCAATTAGTCTTTCGCCTTGGTGGAGCGTAAACGAAACCGCCGTCGAGGTCAAGGGGTCGAAAAAAACGCTGAAAAGCAGGAAGCGACCGACAAACATGCAATATTTTCGCCTGTTTCCCTTGACCTCTTTGGGCGGTTCCGTTTGGTTCGCTCCCGTCGAAAGACAAATCTAAAGACAAATCAGAAAGGAAAAAGAGAATGAAAACAGCAGTTATCTATGCAAGATATTCTTGCGATGCTCAAACCGAGCAGTCTATCGAAGGTCAGCTTCGTGTGTGTGAGGATTACGCCAAGATGCACGATATTCTGATCCTCGATACCTACATCGACCGAGCCATGTCGGGTACGAACGATATGCGCCCCGACTTTCAACGCATGATCCGGGATAGCGCAAAACGCCAATGGAGTTACGTACTTGTTTACAAGCTTGACCGTTTTTCACGAAACAAGTATGAAGCCACCATCCATAAGAACACCTTGAAGAATAATGGCGTCAAGGTCGTATCGGCCATGGAAAATATTCCCGATTCGCCCGAGGGTATCATCCTTGAATCGCTCCTGGAGGGCATGAACCAGTATTACTCCGCCGAGCTTGCTCAGAAGGTTCGCAGAGGCATGAGAGAAACACGCTTGAAGGGGAACTACCAAGGCGGTACATTGCCTTACGGTTACATTGCATCCGGCAGGAAAGTTGTGATCGACGAAGAAAAAGCCGAAATCGTGCGATTCATGTTCGATCAGTACGCAAAGGGCGTTACGGTCAAAGAGATCATCGCGGCACTTACAGCGCATGGAATTCTGTATAAGGGCAGGCAATTTCCGATGAATACTGTCTATGGCATTCTCAGAAACGAAAAGTATTCGGGGACTTATATGCATGGTGACGAAGTGGTGGACAAGATCTATCCGCCCATTGTGGATCCGGAGATTTTCGCCAAAGTCCGAGCCAAGGTGTCTTGCAACAAAATCGGGAAGCACAGTAACGCAGTGGTCTACCTGCTTCGCCAGAAAATGAAGTGCGGCTACTGCGGCGAGAATATGAGTGGTGAGTGCGGTACATCAAAACAGGGA
>JAZNJA010000132.1:0-4814 GCA_045577755.1 Eubacteriales bacterium | reverse complement strand
TCACCATCTCCGAGGGCCACCTGGTCCTGCGCCCCGAGCAGCTGGAGGAGGAGTTCAAGGGATGTCTGGAGCTGGCCAAGTACGTCCTGGATACCGTGGGTATGCTGGAGAACTGCACCTTCCGCTTCTCCCAGTGGGATCCCGCCCGCGCCGGTATCAAGTACGAGGGTACCCCCGAGCAGTGGGAGCACGCCCAAACCGTCATGGGTCAGATCCTGGACAACCTGGGTGTGGAGTACACCATCGGCATCGACGAGGCCGCCTTCTACGGCCCCAAGCTGGACATCCAGTACAAGAACGTCTTTGGTAAGGAAGATACCATCGTCACCATCCAGATCGACATGCTCCTGGCCGAGAAGTTCGGCATGGAGTACGTGGATTCCGACGGTCAGCTGAAGAAGCCCTACATCATCCACCGTACCTCCCTGGGCTGCTACGAGCGCACCCTGGCCTACCTCATCGAGCGCTACGCAGGCGCCCTGCCCACCTGGATGGCCCCCGTTCAGGCCAAGTTCCTGCCCATGGGCGACGATGAGATCGAGTACTGCCAGAAGATCGCCGACCGCATGACCGCTATGGGTATGCGGGTGGAGATCGACAAGTCCAACAATACCGTGGGCTACAAGATCCGCGCCGCCCAGCAGGAGAAGGTGCCTTACATGCTGGTCGTCGGCGGTAAGGAGATCGAGCAGAACGCCGTGGCCGTCCGCTCCCGCAAGGATGGTGAGAAGGGTGTTATGCCCGTGGATCAGTTCATCAGTGAGATCATGATGGAGATCGCGGAGAAGAGAAGATAATTGACAACATTTCGGGGGAGAAGAACTTATTGGAATAAGTTCTTCTCCCCCGTACCCCCTCTTTTCAAGAACTCTCAAAAAGGGAATTAACAAATGAAAAAACTGTTTACTGCCATTCAGAAAAACGATCACGCGACGGTCGCGGCTCTGTTGAATAAATCTCCCGAGCTGATCCGATGTGTCCATCAGGGCAACCCAAAGAAGTTCGATGGACAGTCGCCCTTGCAGGTAGCCTTAAAGACCGCTGACACTCAAATGGTGGAGCTGTTGCTCACCTATCGTCCCGACGTGAATTTCATGGAGACCGAGCCCTGCGCCAATGACTGGCGTGCGCCCGTGCTTCACGATGCCATCGATCGCGCGATCATGGCGACTCGCTGGAACGTGCGGCGTCCCGACGGTCTTGAAGTATTCAACACGCAAGCCCAGGCAGACGAAGCCTTTGCCATTCTGAAAAAGCTCATCGAGTTGGGCGCAGACGTCAATGCGCAAGATTCCTATGGCAATGCGGGCATGGATCGAGCTTGCCTGCAAGCACGGCAGATCCTCCCGCGTCCCAACAGCGATGATCGAGTGTTGACGGATGAACTAAGGAATGATCTCAGCCGTATTTTTGCTTTGTTGAAGCAGAGTGGGGCGGATATGGACTATGTCGCACCCAATGCCTTCGGGAGAACCTATGCGGAGCAGTACAGCGGCGAATCCGTAAGTGTGTTTATTACAGCGTAACGAACAGGAGAGATATTTTGAAACTACTGAAGATATTCGGCACATCCGACCCTACCATGAAAACCATCCGCCGTGAAAGTGTCCGAGGCATCCTCATGGATCCCGATGGTACGCTACATATGGTTACCTCAACCCAATACCGAGACTGCTGTTTCCCCGGCGGAGGGATTGAGGAGGGCGAGAATCACATCGATGCTTTGATCCGTGAAGTGATGGAGGAAACAGGCTATGCCGTCGATCCCGCTACGGTTCAGCCCTTCGGCCGCGTGGATCAATTCCTCCACAACGGCTTTTTCGGTGTGGACGAGATGCACCTGGTCAACTATTTCTACCTCTGCCGCGGCACAAAGGCGGCCGACCCTACCCCCACCGAAAGTGAGATCAGCGAGGGTGCAGCCCCTGTCTCGGTCACCCTGGAGGAGGCTCTGGCCATCAACCGGGCTCTGGCGGATACCGACTACCATTGGGTGCCCCGCGAGACCTTCGTGCTGGAGCTACTACAATCCGGCGAGGTTTCCGCGTCCCTCCTGATCTCTGCCCGCGCCGCCCGTGCCCGCGCCAATTTCCTGGGGGGCTACGGCTGCGCCCAATCCGTCCTTCTCGCCTACGCCGACCTGACGGGTCTTGACGAGACCACCCTCGCCAAGCTCGGCTCCTCCTTCGGCGGCGGCATGGGGCGGCTCCGCGAGGTCTGCGGCGGCGTCACGGGTGCCTTCGCCGTTCTGGGCCTTCTCTGCGGCTACGATGACCCCGCCGACAAGGAAGGCAAGAGCCGTCACTACGCCGACATCCGCGAGCTGGCCCGCCGCTTTGCCGAAAGAAGCCGCGGCGGCTCCATCGTCTGCCGTGAGATCCTCAAAAACGCAGGCCTTTCGGGAGAAAAGGGTGGCGAGGCCGAGGCCCGCACTTCTGAATACTACGAGAAACGCCCCTGCCCCGAGCTGGTCTACCTCGCAGCCGAGGTGCTGGGGGAGATGCTCTGGGAGAAGGGGATCTTGAAGTAGGATTGGGGTTTGTCTGTCTGTCGAAAAGCCTATGGTAGGGGCCGGCGCCCACGACGGCCCGTCACAAATCGACAGAAATATGTTGTCGGATCCATGTTTTTTCGGGGCGTCGAAGGCGCCGCCCCCTACCGACCGTTTTTTCAAACCCACTGACAAACCCCAATTTGACATACAAGACCGCCCCCGACGGGACTCAACCGTCGGGGGCGTTCGTTATATGATGGAGCTTCAGCGAATGTAAATAGCCATACCCGCGGCGGAAGTCTCGTAGTCGGCGGGGATCTCCAGATCATGTCCCTCGTTGACACCGTACCAGAAAAGCTCGTTGATACAGGAGAAGCACAGGGTCATGATGTAGTGGACGTACTCCTCCAGCAGATCGGGACGGACGTGGGGGAGCATATGGGTGTCGCCCACCCGGATGAGATCGTTCACCACCTCGGCGGCGATGCCATCCAGAGCCGCGGCGTACAGCTCGTCCAGCTTCCACGTATCATCCCAGGTCATGACGGGGACGTTGAGGTGGATCCCGCCGTCACGGTTTACCAGGAAGCCGGCTTGGATCAGGTGAGCGGCGGTCTCTTGCTCGTTGGGGGTCAGCTCGGCGCGGGGATCCTCCCAGAGACGCATGACCAGATTGGCGTTGCCCTCGGTGATGAGGGTGTCGCGGCTCATGGGGAAGGGCTCGGCCTCGTAGAGGTTGGCCACCGTGATGGAGTGCTTGGCGGTGCGGAAATGGTAGTGCATATTGCTCCAGGTCATGCCCTTGTACTCGCCCTTGCAGATGATCTGATCGTCGGGATAGGTCACCCGACCGAAGAGGCGCCAGGGCTTGCCGTTGCTCTCGGCCACCTTGTGGGGACAGACCTCGGCGTACCGCTTCTTCATGCAATCCCCCATGCCCCACGCGGCGCGGACGTACAGGAACCACAGCAGGTACCCGTCCGACAGATCACGCTCATTGAGGATGAGAGCGCGCGCATCGGGGAGAAGGTCGCGGATGATGGCGGTCACGCGGGGCATGGTGGCCAGATGGATGGCGTTGGCGGCCACCTGCATATCCACGTCGGCCTGCTGGGGCACCACGGGGAAGTCGTCGATGTAGGTGGCGGGAGCGGTCTCCTTGATGAATCTGTGCTGCAGAAGATAGTCGATCTTGTCCTCAAAATACACGGGAGCCACCCCGATGGTCTCGGCGATCTCCCGGATCGTCTTGCCCTCATAGGCGCAGGCCACCAGGATCTGCTTGACCATGGTATCCTGCAAAAAATGCCAATGGCTGGGAATGTTGTTGCTTCCGCACATATTCAGGTCGGCGGGGGCGTAGGACAGGCGCTTGTTTTTGGTCTCGTTGTTTTCCATGGGTTCTTCCATACCTTTCTTCAGGTTCTTTCGGGCGTCAAAGAGGCGGGATTTCACCGTTCCCTCGGGGATACCGAGGCAGGCCGCGATCTCCTTGACGCTCTTGCTTTGGAGATAGTACAGGACCACACATTCCCGCTGGATGCGGGAGAGCAGGGACAGCTCAAGGGTCAGCCTCGCCCGCTCCTCCTCGGCTACCAGGGCCTCGTCGATGTCGCAGAGGTCGAAGTAGGAAGGCTCGCCGTCGGACAGCTCCCCCACCGATGCTCCCAAGAGAACAGCCTGCTTCTTGCGGGCGCGGTAGAAAAGACGGAGGCGGTTTTGGGCGAGTCCCCAGAACCAGGGGTAAAAGGCGGCGGGCGGCTCACCCTTACCACAGGCCTTGCGGTAGGATATGATGGCCTCCAGCAGGATCTCCTGGGACAGATCCTCGGCGTCGTGGGTGCTGTTCACGTGGCGATAGCACCACAGATAGGTGGCCTCCATCAGCCCGCTGTCAAACAGCTGTGCTTCCTGTGTGTTCATAGATCTCCTTTGGAGATGACTCCTTGTGAGGCCGTCTATGGCCTCGGCGTTCGGTACCGTACACCCAATAAGTAACAGGGAAGGACGGGCGGTTTGGGGGTATGGAAAAGTTTTTTGAAAAAATCTCCCGCCAAGATGGCGGGAGAGGGGATGGTGTTCAAATTTGGGTTTGTCGGTCTGACGGAGCAGAGCCCCTCACTTCTTGTGATGACTCCCCCACCCGCTTCGCGGGAGCCCCCTCGGGGAGGGAGCCTCTTTCCCAACCCCGCGGAAATTTTTTGCCCGATAAGTGGTTTTTGCCCGCGCTCTTTAGGCTCCCTCCGGGAGGGAGCTCCCGCCCGCAGGCGGGTGAAGGAGTACGCGTGCATAACGGTTTCCACTTTCTGAGGTTATCAGA
>JAZNJA010000131.1:0-15323 GCA_045577755.1 Eubacteriales bacterium | reverse complement strand
AGCCATGCCACTTGAAAAATTCTACGAAACATATTTTCCGTTCTGGAGTGTGCTTGCCGAGGCGGACAAGCAGCTACTGTGCGAAAACACGGCAGAAAAACACTTCGACCGTTCCCAACCCGTTCACGACAATATGGGATGCACGGGGCTTTTCATCGTGCGCTTGGGCAGGCTTCGTCTTTATATGCTTTCCGAGGACGGCAAAGAGATCACCCTCTACCGCCTCTCGCCGGGTGACATTTGTATGCTTTCGGCTTCCTGCGTTTTGCAGAGCGTAACCTTCGACGTATACGTAGACGCGGAGGAGGAGAGCGACTGCTACCACATCAGCGCGTCAGCCTTTGGCGACGTCAGCAATCGCTATCTTGAGGTAAAGAATTACGCTTTGGAAACAGCCGTCAGCCGTTTTTCCGATGTCATGTGGATTATGCAGCAGATCGTTTTTATGAGCATGGACAAACGTCTTGCCATCTTCCTTCTCGAAGAAACCCAGGCGAACGGCACCGACAGCGTGAATATGACCCACGAAACCATCGCCCGACACCTGGGAACAGCCCGGGAGGTGATCACGAGGATACTGAAGCATCTTGCCGCCGACGGTGTGATCGAGGTCACGAGAAAGGGCATCCTGATCACGGACAAAAAGAAGCTGCGGAGCATTGCCTATTGATCCCCATTCAAGAGAAGGAGAAAGAACGCAAGAAGCTTTGTCGGATTGAAAGGAAACACAAATGAGGAAATATCTGAATCTGTTTCTGACCATGTTCAAAATCGGGCTGTTTACCTTCGGCGGCGGTTACGCCATGATCGCCCTTCTGGAAAATGAATTCGTATCCAAAAAGGAATGGATCGAAAAGGATGAGTTTCTCGATATGGTTGCCATAGCCGAGTCCACGCCCGGACCGATCGCTATCAATGCCGCCACCTATATCGGTTACAAAATGCTCGGCTTTCTCGGCTCGTTTACGGCAACCGTGGCGGTTTGTATCCCATCCTTCGTCATCATCTACGCCATATCGCTGTTCTTTGATGCCTTTCTGTCCATCACCCTTGTGTCGTATGCCTTCAGAGGAATACAGGTCTGTGTGATATGGCTGATCCTTTCGGCAGGGCTGAAAATGCTGAAGCAGATGAAGAAAACGGCATTCAATATCCTGATCCTATCTGCCGTTATTCTGTGCATGGTGGCGTTTTCGGTGCTTTCGGTCAGCTTCTCAACGATATTCTACATTCTCCTATCGGGCAGTATCGGCTTGTTTATCTATGCGCTCGGTCTGCTCCGAGGAAAGAAGGGGGCCGGCAAATGATCTACCTTGAATTGTTCTTGACTTTCTTGCAGGTCGGTGCCGTATCCTTTGGCGGTGGATACGGAATGATCTCGCTCATTCGAGAAAAAGTACTGATTCACGGATGGCTCACAGAGGAAGAACTGCTGAATATGATTGCTGTTTCGGAATCCACGCCCGGTCCTATCGCCGTGAATATGGCAACCTTCGTCGGTTCTGCACAGGGCGGCATTCTCGGCTCTTTTCTCGCAACCCTCGGCGTTGTGCTGCCGTCCTTTATCATCATACTGATCATCGCCGCGCTGATAGGCAATATTTTGAAATACAACGGTGTTCAGGCATTTCTGGGCGGCATCCGCCCTTGCGTGGTCGGACTGATATTGGCAACAGCGATTACCATGTTTATGAGTACGCTTTTTTCCCTTAAGAGCATTGACAGCGCGGTGATCCCCGACGGAAAGGGATTGATTATTTTCGCGATCATTGCCGCGACGGCTGTGATCTCCAAAAGAATCAGAAAAAAACCGCTTTCGCCGATTTTATTGATACTGATATCGGCAGGACTCGGGATGATCCTGTATTCCCTGTAAAAATGAATCAGATGAAAAGCAGACCGCCGCGGATCAAAACGAGCCGTGGCGGTCTGCCTGTATATCGCGTTTATGCCAATTCCGCAAGAATGGCGGCTTTGGGTCTTGCTCCGACGATTCTGGTCTTTTCTTTTCCGTCCTGAAAGACGATCAGCGTGGGAATACTCATCACGCCGTATTTCATGGCAAGGGCGTTTTCATCGTCTACGTTCACCTTACCAACGGTAATGTCCCTTCTTTCCTCGGCGATCTCGTCCACGATGGGGGAAACCATACGGCAAGGTCCGCACCAATCGGCGTAGAAATCCACGAGAGCCGTGCCGTTTGCGATTGCGTTATGAAAATTATTTTGATTCAGCTTTTGTACTGACATAAGATATACCTCCGTTTTTATTTGCATTCGGTGCAGACATATTCGGGCACCGTTCTTTCGTTTATGACCGACTCATAGAGACGCCATCCGCCTGCGAGATTGTAACACGCAAAGCCGTTGCCGGCAAGGATGCGGCAAGCGATATAAGAGCGCAAACCGCTGTGACAATGCACGTACACGGGCTTGCCTACGGGGATCTCGTGGATGCGCTCACGCAACGAGTCAAGCGGAATGTGCATAAATCCGTCGATTCTTCCGCGTGCGACCTCGGTATTGGTTCGGGTGTCGAGTAGGGTCACGCTTCCGTCGCGTGGGAGCTGTTCCACGTCGTGCCAGAAGAACTGCCCGATCTTGCCCGTGATGACATTTTCGGCAACAAATCCTACCATATTCACGGGATCCTTGGCAGAGCCGAAGGGCGGCGCATAGCAAAGCTCCAGCTCTGCAAGGTCGGTCACCTTCGCACCGAGCCGCATGGCGGTGGCGATCACGTCCATACGCTTATCCACGCCGTCAAAGCCCACGATCTGCGCACCGAGAATTTTTTGCGTAGCCTTATCCCAAAGCACCTTGACCGACATCATAGACGCTCCCGGATAGTAGGATGCGTGAGATGCGGAATAGGTGTAGGTCTTATCATAATCGTAGCCTGCGGCAGCCGCACTCTTTTCGTTCAGACCCGTGGTGGCGACCGTCATATCAAAGAGCTTCAGCACCGACGAGCCTTGCGTGCCCTTATATTCCGAGGGGATACCGCAGATATTATCCGCCGCGATGCGTCCTTGCTTGTTGGCGGGACCTGCAAGGGGAATGAAGGCTGGCTCGCCCGTCACAAAATTCTTAACGGCTACCGCATCGCCAACAGCGTACACGTCGGGAGAGCTCGTCTGCATCCTCTCGTTCACGAGGATACTGCGCCGCCCGTCGGTCTCGATGCCCGAGGCTCTCACAAAAGCGGTATCGGGGCGCACGCCTACGGACAGAAGAACCATATCCGTATCAATGATGCCTCTGTTCAACTCCACGGTCAAGCCGTTGTCACGATCTTTAAGAGCAACCACACCGTTGCCAAGGGCGAGCTTGATGCCCTTCGACTTGACGTACCTGTGTACGTCCGCCGCCATATCGAAATCAAGGGGAGCAATGAGATGGTCGGAAAGCTCCACGATGGTCACGTCAAGTCCTGCGTTGGCAAGATTTTCAGCCATCTCCACGCCGATATATCCGCCGCCGACAACCACCGCCGATTTTGGATGCTTTTCGTCTATATACTGTTTGATTTTCATCGTGTCGGGAATGTTGCGTAGGGTGAACACCCTGTCACTGTCGATTCCATCGATCCTCGGGCGAATGGGAGAAGCACCCGGAGAAAGAACCAAGCTGTCGTATCGCTCGGTGTATTCCTCACCTGTTTTCAGATCTTTGACCGTAACGATCTTGTTTTCGGTATCAATGGCAACCGCCTCGCTGAATGTGCGAACTTCGATATTGAAACGAGCCTTGAAGCTCTCGGGTGTTTGCAGAGTAAGATTTGATTTTTCTGTGATCTCACCGCCGATATAATAAGGAAGTCCGCAGTTTGCAAAGGAAATAAATTCTCCGCGCTCTAAAATAACGATATCGGCTTTTTCGTCAAGCCTCCTCAGTCTTGCCGCGCAGGACGCGCCGCCTGCCACGCCTCCGATAATCAAGGTCTTCATAAGCTTACCTCCGTTTTTCTTTCTGTGAGTATATTTTACCATACCTTTTCCGTGTCCGCTGTGACTTTTGTCACTCAAGCATATTATAGCACATTTGTGGGATTTCTACAATACAAATACCGCTTGTGACAAAAGTCACGGACAGGATTCTGTTTTCGTGTTAAAATAAAGCCGTAATAAAACACAAGGAGGAAACAAAATGAGTATTTTTAATATATTCGCACGCAAGGATATTAACGAAGGAGTCCGAAGCTTCCGTGAAAGCAAGAATGCAGTCCTTCTCGACGTCAGAACCAGAGAGGAATACGCAAGCGGACATATTGAGGGAAGCCGAAATCTTCCGCTTGACGAGATCGACAAAGTGGATTCTATTATAAAAGATAAAAATGTCCCTCTGTACGTCCATTGCCTCAGCGGAGGACGAAGCGCACGCGCGGCGGCTTATCTGAAAGGCAAGGGATATCGAGAGGTTCATGACATCGGCGGTATTGGGTCGTACAGAGGGAAATTTGTAAGATAGCCGTAGCTCTTGTAATCTAGCGAATACCAATCTTTTAACGATAGGAAGGCACTACACCTTGACGGGGAGTAGTGCTTTTCTGTATTTTAAGGCTTCCGAGGCACAAGATATAGGCACCGCAAATACCGAAATGCACCAAGAAAACAAACAAGCCCTTGTAAATCAAGGACTTTCGGTCAATTTTTAACGATAAACCATTTCACCTAACGGTGAAATAAAAAACAGTAGGTCGATACGATGGTATCAATCTACTGTTCCTTATTTGGTTGCGGGGGTGGGACTTGTTTGCCCACTCGCGTCGCGTGTCGTTTATCGCGCCAAACGAGTTTGGCTTGAAAGCCTCCCGCTTTGGCTCCACCGCTTCTCGGAAAGCCACACTGTGGCTTTCCTGCGGCGCTGACCCACGACCTCCGGGTTATGAGGGGTATCGAAAAATTAAGGGTGATTTTTAGGTGCCTAATTCGGCGGTTTTAGGCGGTTTCAGGCGGTTTGGGGCTGTTTTGATTTTTGGTGGGAGGGATGAATTGGGGTCAAATTGGGGTCAGAGGGAGTGATGGAGAGGGGGCTTTGGGCGCTGTTTTGTGGAATGTGACGGAGAAAAAGGGAACTCCCGCTTCCCTTTTTGGGAAGGCGAGAGTTTTTTTCGGCGCGCTTTTATTCTTCCCACAGCTGTGCGGTTATGGGACAACGTTCGCGTGTTTCATTGTTTACTGCGATGGCTCGGTCTGTACTGCTACCGTCACCGCTTTATACGGTATTTGAAAACGCCCGTCACAGGATCTCTTCGGAAATCCCGCCGCTTCTCTGTTTCTCTGCACATCCAAGGCGTAGACAAGCATTTCTCCTCATGTATCGGAGCATTCACGCCGCCAAGCGCAGGCCTGAAGACACTTGACAAATAGCGGTTGCAGATGTATAATAGTGCATAGGTATCATTCATGAACCGAAATGAATACAAAAAGTTGAGAAGAGGGTCATTATGAGACAACTACGCAAGTTTCTGACAATCATTACCCTGCTTGTAACTGTCGCAAGCTTCCTTACGGTCTGCGCGCAAGCAGAAACGCTGACCAAGGACGGAATCACAGCCGAGCTGTATACCGAAAAGGAAAGCTACGCCCCGGGCGAGACGATCACCGCGGTTCTGACGGTAAAAAACACCAACAGCTTTGCTGTGAGGGATCTGAGCCTGGAGCTATTCATTCCCGAGGGCTTGACGCTTCAGAACTCCGCTGAGACCCGGAAGCTTTTGTCCCGTCTGGAAGCGGGCGCGACCGAAACCGTATCCGTATCCCTGATCTGCGAAAATTCCGAGGCTCAAAACGATTGGTTCGCGCGATTCAAGCCGTATTTGCCTACGATAGCCATCATCACGGTGGGTGTGATCGCCGTCATCGCTTTAGCGTGCTGGATCGTCCATAAGATTCGCTATTCCTTCATAGGCATTTTGTGCTGCCTGCTCTGCGCCGCGTCTCTCTTTTCGGCGCTTCCCCTTGATGCCTACGCGCAGGAGAACGCCCCCGAGGGTAACGGCATTCAGTTATCTGTAGACGTAACGGTAGATGAGCAAACCTACACTCTCCGCGCCGAGGTCTTCTGCGTAATGGAAAACGCCGACCAAACCGAGATCCCCGCGCAAATGGATTCCTTCCGGATTTTGACCGGGCAGTTTACCGATCAGAAGGTGCATAACGAGCAGGATGCCATTTCCGCCGTACGCGATGCCGCAGAGGAGCTGGGTCTGGAGAATGCCACCGAGGAGTTGACTCTTGTACACACAAGCCGGGTAGACGATCTGATCTTCTATCGCCTGCAGCAGAATTACCGCGGCATCCCCGTATACGGCAGTACTGTTGTTGTGGTTGCGGACGAGAGCGGCGAAACGAAAGGCCTGACAGGAAACGCCGTAGATATCAGCGGCGAGTTCTCATTTACGCCGACCGTTACGCAGGAGCAAGCGGAGTCTTCCATCCGAGCCTATTTTGGAGAGATGATTGAGGTCTCGGTTCCCGCGCTGTCCGACACGGATCTGAGGGTGTACACCGTTATGGCTGACGAAGATCAGGTATTGGCCTACGAGATCACGGTTTTGGCCAATGATTGCCCCTACAGCGTCATATTGGACGCGCACTCCTCCGAGGTATACAATGCCTATTCCCGGGTTTACTACGAGAATGAGGTCTCCAAGAATGACAAACGGTACTATCGGGATACCGAGCGCGATATCATCGTTCTGAACGCGAAAGGTAAACCTTGGGAGGACTGGAGCATACACGGTCAGAAGTTCGACGAGGCCGCCGAAACAAACGAAGAAGCTGCGGATCTGATCAAAAAAACGCAGCTCACGTATGATTTCTTTCTGAACGAACTGGAATGCAAATCCTACAGCGGGAAAGACAGCTCCTTGGTAGTGATTCTGGATTGCTCTTTCACCGAAACGACCCCGAATAATGCCATGGCTGATACGGATCACGTAACCGTCGAGCAGGGCATGATCTGCTTCGGATATGATAACCTCCGACGACTTGAAACAGTCGCCCATGAATACACGCATCTTGTAGAGCACATGATCAGCAGCATGAACTACAACGGATTCAGCGGAGCGATCATGGAAGGATATTCGGACATCTTTGGCGAGCTCGTAGAGGATTACGCTGACGGAAAAATGGATGGATCCTGTGACTGGATTCATGGTGGGCGAAACATGATCAATCCCCTGGATGGGGAAAATGATATGAAACAACCCAAATCCTATCCCGCAAAAATGTATGATCCACATTGGGCTTCGGTGAATTCTACTAAGGATTTCGGCGGGGTACACACGAATTGCACCGTCATTTCTCATGCCGGATACCTCATGGCTTCCAAGGACAGCCTTGAAGGAAGCCCGCTGACCACTACCGAGCTGGCCAAGCTGTGGTACGGAACGCTCCATTCGCTTCATTCCGATTGTTCCTTCCATGCGCTCAGAGCAGCCATGGAAATGACCGCGAACGCCCAGAATCTATCCTCTGACAAGATTCGTCGGATCAAAGCCGCCTTTGACGCAGTCGGAATCACGACCTATGAATGCTCCGGCACTTTTTCCATTGACGTTTACGATTTTTTGGATAACCCCTATGACAACTATTCTGTTGTGATCCGGAGCAAAACATATCGTGATCAGAAATCCCCCTCTCAGGGATCCGTTATCACTGTTGACAACTTGAAAAACGGAAACTACTGGATCACCATTACAGATAAAGCTTATCGTCTTAATCTCGCGACTATTTTGGTAAAGGTTAACGATCAAAACCAAAACATCAATCAAACCATATCCGTGTTTCTGCCGGGCGGTCATTCAAAAACCGAACATATGTTGGCTGATTACGTGACCGACGGAACACCTCCCAATGATCTCGGAAACCGCGATGCCATCGCCTTGGCCGCTCAAATAGACGTAAAGCTGCGGGGCGATCTGATCTATATGAGAAGCGGCATAACCTCCGATCAGAGGGTATGGACGAAATATCAGTTCATTGACGAGGAAACCTACATCATCTACACAAAGGGAGCGGATCAACCCGACGGTGACCTTTACGTCATGTTCGCCAAGGCAGGAAGCACCGTGCTGGGAGGTTGTCACGATGAGGTGTACCGACGGGTCTCGATCACCGACTCCATCATCGGGCGCTGGCTGGATACGTCCGACGCTGCCTTGACCCACATCGCGAGTAACGCCAAGAATTCTCATGCTTTCTACAGCCACGAGAAATCCGAAAGTTCTCCCTCCGGTTTCCTGTATTGGGACGCTTCCGAAAAGCAGGTCCTGACTTCGAATGAATGGAAAAATCAAATTCATTTCACCGAGAGATTTGAGTTGAATGATGACCGCTCCCTTCCCCGATCCGCCGCGGACGCCGTTAAGGAGGGCTTTACAAAGCTTCCCGTCAGTGACGTGAAATACCATCAGATATACGAAGACAAGTACAAGAATTGGTATGAGATCCTCGAATCGGAATTCCAAAAGGACGCTTGTCTGAAGTATTGCCACAAGGATGGCCGTGAGGCGATCTATCTGATCACCAAGGACAGCCAGAATCGGGTAAGCATCGAGAGCGACTATAACGCGACGCAGCTCATCACGCTGGCAGGATACCCGAAAGCAGGCCCAACGTTCAATTATTCTCCCAACGATTTCAGTGAGGATTTCATAACCGGTCTGCTGTCCAAAGCAACGGCCAATTCCGTCGCTCATTATTACTTCGATATGCTTCCCTACTACTGGTGGGGGAACGCACCAAGCGGCTACGGCCACGTCCACACCTTCGGCGACTGGTCGGTTACCAGACAGCCCACCGAAACAGCCAAGGGAGAACAGGTACGCACCTGCTCCGCCTGCGGGGCTCGGGAAACCCTAGAGATCCCCATGCTGAATCACACACACGCTTACGTAACCACCACCCAAGCGGCAACCTGTACCGAGCAGGGATGGACAAAGAAAGCCTGCGCCTGCGGAGATGTGATCACCGAAGCGATCCCGACGGTTCCCCATGATTACGTGAATGGTAAATGCTCTATGTGCGGTGAAAAGCATCCGGATCATGTTTTGATTCCCGAGGATGCGCTTGCATATAACGGACATTATTACAAGTATATTTCCGAGAAAATGCTATGGCATGATGCCAAGGCGTATTGTGAGTCCTTGGGAGGATACTTGGCTGTAATCACGACAGCCGAAGAGAATGCGTTTATTACCTCCATGATCCCTTCCAATATTGTGATAGGTCTCACCGATGAAGAGCATGAAGGAATTTGGAAATGGGTAACGAATGAAGCATACGCATATCATAACTTCCGTACGGGAGAGCCGAATAATCTATCCGAAGAAGATTACGTATGTGTTGACTTGAACGGAACATGGAATGACGGCCACGCGGATCGTGAATATTGGAATTTTGTGTGCGAATGGGGCGATCCCATATCCGACGTATGCGGTACACCTACGATCGTCACCGCCAACGGTGTCGAAGTTGCGCAAGGAAACGGGCTCACCCTGACCTGGACGGCACCTTCCGTTCCCGGTAGCGGTCATACGTATTTCATTGCGATCATGGAGGGCGGCAGAGAAAGCGAAACATACACGGAGATAACCTCCGATTGGATCACCGCTACCTCCTACGTCATCGACCCGAGCTTCCTTTCCAACATCGGAACCTACGTCATCACCCTATACGCAAAAGCGGAAGGCTACAAGCAAGCCGACACCTCGATCAACGTATCGGTCCGTGGAAAGACATCCAGTGACGGACTGACCTTTCAGCTGAACGGAGATAACAAGAGTTACTCGGTAACCGGCATAGGAACCTGCACCGATACCGATATCATCATCCCGACAACCTATGAGGGTCTTCCGGTTACCGCGATTGCTTACAGCGCGTTCAAGAATTGCGAGAACATAACAAGCCTGACCATTCCCGACAGCGTGACCGAAATCGGTCAGTTCGCGTTCTTCGGCTGTAAGCGCATGGAGTGGGTCACCTTCGGGAGCGGTCTGCAGACCATTCGCGGCGGTGCCTTCGCCGACTGCATCAGTCTGAAGGAGATCGTACTGCCCGCCAACGTGAAAAAGCTTGAGGATTCGGTTCACGCATCCGGTATCGGATACAGAGGCGTATTTGAGAACTGCGCGGGTCTGACTAAGGTCACGGTCGGAGACGAATCGATGGATATCGAGCTGACTACGATTGGAAGCAGCGCGTTCAAGAATTGCTCTTCCCTTACGAGCGTGTACATCGGCAACGCCGTTTCCGCCATTCATTCCGAGGCCTTTGCCCATACGGGTATCACATCTCTGTCCCTTGGCAATCAACTCTTGAAGATCGATCTCAGAGCCTTCTGCGAATGTGAGCAGCTGGAAAGCGTGGCCATTCCCGACAGCGTGACCGAAATCGGTCAGTTCGCGTTCTTCGGCTGTAAGCGCATGGAGTGGGTCACCTTCGGAAGCGGTCTGCAGACCATTCGCGGCGGTGCCTTCGCCGACTGCATCAGTCTGAAGGAGATCGTACTGCCCGCCAATGTGAAAAAGCTTGAGGATTCGGTTCACGCATCCGGTATCGGATACAGAGGCGTATTTGAGAACTGCGCGGGTCTGACTAAGGTTACGGTCGGAGACGAATCGACGGATATCGAGCTGACTACGATTGGAAGCAGCGCGTTTAGAAATTGCTTGTCTTTGAAAACCCTATGTATCGGAGCAAGCGTCGAAAAAATCGGTGGTTCTGCATTTTCGGATTGCACCGCTCTGCTATCTATCCAATACATGGGAACCGAGGACGAATGGCAGTCTGTTGTAAAGGATACCGACTGGGATAAAAACACCGGCGCGTATACGGTACAGTACTCCCATAATTGAAACTTGGGCAAGCTAATCTACTTTGACAACAGCACTTGCCTCCCCCCTGCGGCAGGGTGGAGAATTGATCATTCTTCACCCTGTCAAATGGGATCTCCGCCCTCCGTTCCGCAGAGCCGTTACGAAATAGAATGTCGGTTGTTGAGGAACAAAGCTCTCGCTTTCCTTTTGGGAGGAAGGCGAGAGCTTTTGGCGTATATACACTTTAAGAAGGCTATATGAAGTTTTTGCGATGCCAAGGACTTTTGGCTACTATTTAACGATCAAAAGAAAACAGTAGGTCGATACTACCCGTATCAATCTACTGTTCCTTATTTGGTTGCGGGTGGGACTTGTTTGCCCACTCGCATCGCGTGTCGTTTTCTGCGCCAAACGAGTTTGGCTTGAAAGCCTCCCGCTTTGGCTCCACCGCTTCTCGGAAAGCCACACTGTGGCTTTCCTGCGGCGCTGACCCACGACCTCCGGGTTATGAGGGGTATCGAAAAATTGAGGGTGATTTTTGGAGCCCAAATTCGGCGGTTTGGGGCGGTTTCAGACGGTTTGGGGCTGTTTTGATTTTTGGTGGGAGGGATGAATTGGGGTCAAATTGGGGTCAGAGGGAGTGATGGAGAGGGGGCTTTTGGCGCTGTTTTGTAGAATGTGACGGAGAAAAAGGAAACTCCCGCTTCCCTTTTTGGGTTGCGAGAGTTTTCCTAATTCACTTTCTGATAAGCCCATACCGTCCCATCACCAGCTCCACGATCTCCTGTGACCGTACGCGCATGCGAAGCTGATCCAGCACGCCACGAACCATGTTTTCGGTCAAAACGGGCATATAGACACGGTAACTTGGATAAGCATCCATGCACTCATTGAACAGCCTGACCAGCAGATCCTTCTCGGTTGCTCGCTTCGGGTATCCTCTGGCGATCAGTGCCATGTTGTTGTCGAAATTGGGCGCAAGGCCGAGAAGCTTGCCCGTTTGCGTGTCGCGCAGAAGCCCGAAGTTGTTGGTATGCCGGTCGGGATTGGCGGTGACGGTGTCCAGAAAGATCATGCGGACGTAATCGGGAATGGCTGTCGGGCAGAGCTTCTGAAGCTGTTCGATGACGGCGGGATAATCCTCGTTATCACCCATAAAAGTAGAAGCCGGCTCGAAATTGACCCGCGCGGCATTGGTGAAGTCCAAAGACTGCACACACCCATCGCCTCTCTTATAGACGGCCATATTCATGCCAAGAGCGCGCCCCAGCTCGTACACGAAGAGCTCGGAGAACATCTCGTCATGGGTAGCGCGCTTGAACATCCACCACTGACCGTCTCGGAGCTTCCAGCACTTCTCAAAGCTGCCGATGTTGGTCAGCTCGGGAGTTTTGGAACGCTTGCTCGACGCGGCGCGGTTGAAGCTGTCGTAGTTCCCTTTCAGCGCGAGATTGGAGAAATAGTCGTCGGTAAAGCGGACGTCATCGTAGGTCAGATCAGAACCAAGGGGGCGGATCCAGTAGTTGTCGGTGATGGTAGCGCCGTTGACATGGATAACCGTGGAGATGTCGTCACGCTCGGTGAGGCGGAGGGCTTTTTTGAGGAGGCGTGAATTGGCGCGGTGACTGTCGATCGCTCTTGTTTCCAGCCACATATCCGCGTTGGCGATCCGCTTCAGGTACATGGGAAGAAGACTCTCGTTATACACGGTCAATTTCCCGTTTTCCCATATGGCAACCTTTTGGCTTCCACTAAAAATCTCATAGGAATCGTATTTCATGGAATCTTCTCCTTTCTGTAACTATATGTAAAGTATACCACATCAAACCCACTTTGTCAACTGTAAAATAAAAAAGCCTTGACTATATATTATCTTCATGAGAGCCTGTGCGCCTCGACAGATCATAGGAAAAACATAGAAAAAAGGAGAAATACCATGCGAAACGAAACCTGCGCCGAATGCGGCCGCGTCCTGCTTGAGGAAGAGGCCACCGAGTTTGAGGGGAGAGTCTACTGCCCCGAATGCCTGGACAGCCTGACCACCTTCTGCCGCTACTGCGGCGACCGCATCTTCCGCGACGATAACGAGGGGTCCGGCGATACGCCCCTCTGCTACGGGTGCTACGAGAACTACTACACCCACTGCGGCCGTTGCGGTGAGCTGATCCACAATGACCGCGCCTTCTACATGGATGACTTGGACGACATTCCCTACTGCGAGCATTGCTACCACATCCTGTACCGCGAGCCCATCCACCACTACCACTACGTGCCAGAATTTCACTTCTTCGGTCTCGGAAAACGCTACTTCGGCGTAGAGCTGGAGATCGACAAGGGCGGCGAGGACAAGGACAACGCCAAGGAGATCCTGGAGGTTGGCAACGCCGAGTCCGAGCATGACCGCATCTACTGCAAGCATGACGGTTCTCTGGTGGACGGCTTTGAGATCGTCACACACCCCATGACTCTGGAGTACCACGAGTCCCAGATGCCGTGGGTGGGTATCTGTTCCAAGGCGCGGAAGTTGGGGTATTACTCCCATCAGACCGATACCTGTGGGTTACATATCCACGTCAATCGGGACTCACTGGGAGACACCAACACCCAGCAGGAGGCGGTGATCGGGCGGATCATTTATCTGGTGGAGCGCTACTGGAACGAGCTGCTGATCTTCTCCCGCCGCACCGAGTATCAGCTCACCCGTTGGGCCTGTCGGTACGGCTACAAGGATCAGCCCAAGGAGATGCTGGAGCACGTCAAGAAGGGTCGCAGCAGCCGCTACACCTGCGTGAACCTGACCAATGAGGAGACCATCGAGTTCCGCATCTTCAAGGGGACTTTGAAATCGAATACAATCATAGCCACGCTGCAACTGGTGAATCACCTGTGCAACGTGGCTTACTTTTTGTCCGACGAGGAGGCGCGAAGCCTCTCCTGGAGCCGTTTCGTGGCTTCGGCGGACGGGAATGAACTGATCCGCTATTTGAAGGAGCGGCGGCTTTACCTCAACGATCCTGTGGATGTGGAGGAGGAAGCGTGATGTGCTGTTTGTTTGGTATTCTTGACTACGGTGGTTCCCTTTCGGTTCATCAACGCACCAAGCTGCTCTCGGTACTGGCTACCCAAAGTGAGGTGCGGGGACGGGACGCTACGGGGATCGCTTACAACTCGGGCGGTCAACTGCGGATCTTCAAAAGAGCTAAGGCGGCTCACGAGCTGCGGTTTCATCTGCCTCATGATGCCACCTGTCTTATGGGTCATACCCGTATGGCTACGCAAGGGGATGAGAAGATGAACTATAACAATCATCCCTTCCCAGGCACCGTTGGCGGTAGTTCCTTTGCTTTGGCGCATAACGGTGTGATTCATAATGACCACACCTTGCGTACCGAGCAGGGTCTTCCCCAGACGGTGGTGGAGACCGACAGCTATATTGCCGTTCAGCTTCTGGAGCGGGAGGGTGCGGTGGATTGTTCCTCTTTGGCACGGGTGGTGGAGTTACTCCAAGGGACCGTGGCTCTGTCGGTTCTGGACGGTGAAAACAACGTCTACCTGGTCAAGGGGAACAATCCGCTTTGCGTGTACCATTGGAAGAAAGCGGGGCTGTTCGTTTACGCCTCCACCGAGCAGATCCTGTTGGAGACCTTCCGTATCTTTACGGTTCCCTTCGGCCAGCCCGAAACCGTGAAATTGGTTGATGGAGAGATTTTGAAGATAGACCCAATAGGGAGATACTCCAAATCCTCTTTCGACACAAAAAACCTTTCTGTCGTTTCCCACACCTACCACAACTGGCCGCCCTACGCGCGGTTTTCTATTTGCGGTTCCGGCTCAGAGACCCACGATCCTTACGTTTCCGCGCTGAAATCGGTGGCTCACTGGTTCGGGTTCTCGGGGGACGACGTGGAAATGATGCTGGCGGACGGGTTTACCCTGGAGGAGATCGAGGAGATGTTCTACGATGGGTATTACTGATCTGTGCCGCTGTGTCGGAGTCGGGGTGAAAACTTTTGTCAGTGAAATCCCTATTCGACCGCGATTCCCAATAGAGTTCCCGTCTCGGGTGGCATATGCCAAAAGGCGGAAAACGAGGCTATTGGGTCACATTTTCGCTATGCCATTGGGGTGTACCCTACTGACATAGGAGAAAGGAGCATTGCCGTGAAGATTGGTTACATTCGTATCAGCACCACCGACCAGAACACCGCCAGGCAGGAGGTGCTGATGGAGGAGCTGGGGGTTGGTCAGGTCTTTATCGACCGCATGAGCGGTAAATCCACCGACCGCCCCGAGCTGAAGCGCATGATGAATTTCGTGCGGGAGGGAGACGTGGTGATGGTGGAGTCCATCAGCCGCTTTGCCCGTAACACCCGCGACCTTCTGGAGCTGGTGGAGAAGCTCACCGCCAAGGGGGTGGAGTTCGTCTCCAAAAAAGAAGCCATCGACACGACCACACCGACGGGCAAGTTCATGCTGACGGTGTTCGGGGCGGTGGCTGA
>JAZNJA010000130.1:0-11323 GCA_045577755.1 Eubacteriales bacterium | reverse complement strand
TACAAACCGCCTTATAATAATTTAAAACCCGAAAAGTTATTGTCAAACAAAGAAATACGCCTGTAGGGGCGGCCCTGCGTGGCCGCCCGCCAGCATAGCGGTTTCATTTTACTTATCGGATTTCAAACACACCGCTAAACTGCAATTTACCTAAATTATGTGATCGGCTAAAGGATCCCGCATAGAAGCGGTATATCTCGGGCAAACTATCTCACGCGGAAGGACAATCCGACCGCGAGTATCAAGGAAAAACCGCACGCGGGTGCGGCATTCCAAAAGGATGGTATCTAAGATGAACGACAAGAAGTGCTGCGATCACATCAAGGGCGTCGTTTGCGACGTCAAGAACTGCGCCTACCACGACGGCGAGACTCGATGCACCGCGGGAGAGATCACCGTAGGCCCCACCTACGCATCCACCTCCCACGACACCGCCTGCGCTACCTTCAAGCCCAATCAGGACATGAAGGGCTGAGGCGGGATCAAGCCAAACACTTGGGGTATCGTTCTCCGCGATACCCCTTTTTTGATTTTCAGATCAGCACCATTCCAGCACGGCGGTGAGCATTTCCTCGGCATCAATGACCTTGGTAAAGCGCACCTCTCTGTCACCCAACCCGCGGAGGGGGTAGGGGATCTCGGTGCCCGTAGCATCGGCCAGCTCGTCCAGAGCCTCCAGAGGATCGGCGGGCTGGGTCTTACCCAGGGACTCGTATACGTCGGCGGCGAACTTGTAGGGGCTGGCGGTGGAATCCACCACCATGGGACGGACCTCGTCCAGGGTCCGGACGTACTGCTCGGCGGCAGAGAGGGCCACGGCGGTGTGGGTGTCGGCCAGGTAGCCGTACTGCTCGAAGTAGGTCTTGATGGTCTCGGCGGTGGCGGTCTCGTCGGCAAAGTAGCCCGAGAAGTTCTCGCATATAGCGGCCAGGACCTCGGCATCCACGGTGTACGCGCCGTCCTTCTTGAGGGACTCCATGTAGGCGGCGGTGCGCTCTTCCCCGGCGGTGAGGCAGAGGAGACGCTCCAGGTTACTGGAGATGAGGATGTCCATGGAGGGGGACATGGTCAGGTGGAAGTCACGGTTGCGGTCGTAGGTACCGGTGCGGAGGAAGTCGGTCAGGATGTTGTTCTTGTTGGAGGCGCAGACGAAGTGGCGCACGGGCAGACCCATGAGCTTGGCGATGTAGCCCGCGAAGATGTTGCCGAAGTTACCCGTAGGCACGCAGACGTCCATGGTCTCTCCCATTTTCAGCGCGCCCTTGTTCAGGAGGTCGCAGTAGGCGGAGACATAGTAGACGATCTGGGGAGCCAGACGGCCCCAGTTGATGGAGTTGGCGGAGGAGAGGACGTAGCCCTTCTCGGCCAGGGCCTCGGCCATGGCAGCATCACCGAAGATCTTCTTAATACCGGTCTGGGCATCGTCGAAGTTGCCTCGGATGGCGCAGACGTTGACGTTACTACCCGTCTGGGTAGCCATCTGAAGCTTCTGCACGCGGCTGACACCGTCCACGGGGTAGAAGACCATGATCTTGATGCGGTCGATGTCCTTGTAGCCCTCCAGCGCGGCCTTACCCGTGTCTCCCGAGGTAGCCACCAGGATCAGGGCATCCCGGGTCTCCCCGGTCTTGACGATGGCGCGGGAGAGGAGGCGGGGCATGATCTGGAGCGCCATATCCTTGAAAGCGGCGGTGGGACCGTGCCACAGCTCCAGGGAGTAGACGTTATCGTGGACGTGAACCAGGGGGGCGGCGCCTCCGGGGAAGGAGGACTCGGCGTAGGCGGCCTCACAGTCGGACAGCAGCTCCTCGTAGGTGTAGTCGGTGAGGAACTTGCCCAGGATCTTGGCGGCGCGGACGGGGTAGGAGTCAGCGCAGAGAACCGAGATCTCCTCGGCGGAAAGTGTGGGGATGGACTCGGGAATGAACAGACCTCCGTCGGGGGCGAGGCCCATCTTGATGACCTCGGCGGCGGTATACTTCTTGTGTGCTTGGTCGCGGGTGGATTGGTACAGCATGGTTTTGTGGCTCCTGTATATCAGAGATTTTTGATAGCGAAGTGATAGAAATTCTTCCAGAAGAGCTTATGGATCAGCTCCTCAGCGTAGTTGTGACGGGCCATGACCTCGGCGACCTGCTCGAGATGGCCCACGTGGGTAAAGCCCTCGGGGAGATCGGTGCCGTCCCAGTCGGCGCCAAAGCCAACCAGATCCTCGCCGCCAATGGAGAGGTAGTAGTCCACGTGGGCGAAGACGTCCTCGGCGGTGGCGGGACGAAGGGAAGTATCGGTCAGGTGAGGGGGGCAGAGGCTGACGCCCACGATACCGCCAAGCTCCTTGATGGCCGCGAAGTGGCGGTCGCGGAGGTTGCGGGTGTGGGGGTAGAGGGCATGGGAATTGGAGTGGGTGGCGATGAAGGGCTTGCCGAACTCGTAGGCAATGGGAATGAGATCGTCCACCGACTGCTTGGAGGCGTGGGAGACGTCGGGGACGATGCCCAGCTCGAAGCAGCGCTTGGCCACGGCCTTGCCGAAGTCGGTCAGCCCGTTCTCTGTGTCGTGGGAGCCGCCGATGCAGGTGTTCCCGCCCCACAGAAGGGTGAGGTAGCGGACGCCCAGGGCGTACAACTCGTCCACTCGCTCGAGCTTACCCGCGGTCAGGCGGGCATCCTCCACGGCCAGGATGGCGGCGTGCTTGCCCGCCTTGACAGCGGCCTCCAGCTCGGTACCGCTCGTCACCTGCACCGCTCTGTCGGGGATGCGTGCCAGCTCCCGCTTGAAGTAAGAAGAGGAGTCCAGGAAGATCTGCCAGCAGGCCTCGTCATCCAGGCGGCGATTACTCCAGATGGCGTAGTACTGGGCGTAATTCTCATAGCAGGCTGCATTCTCCAGGGAGATATGGCAGCAGTCGTTGCAGTCCAGGTGAGCCTTGTGATTGTAAAGCTCCAGGGCGGTATCGCAATGGGTATCGAATAAAGACAGCTTCATATTGTCAGCTCCTTTCGGAAATTACCGCCCGGCAAAGGCGGCGTAAAACAGCTTGATCTCGGTGACTGCCTCGGTGCCGTCGGGTAGTCGGTTCATGTAGACCTCGGCCACGTCGATGCGGGGCTGAAGGGGCGTGGGATGCTCACGGAGGTAATCCTCGGCGGCCTTTCTCGTGCGCTCTCGCTTGCCCTTATCAATGGCGGCGGCAGGACGGCCGAAGCGGGAGGGGTTATTCGGGGCGGTGTGCCTCGTTTTGACCTCCACGAAAACCAGATGAGTCTCGTTTTGGAGGATCAGGTCGATTTCATTACGTGACAAATGCAGATTGCGCGCCACAACCGAAAAGCCCATCTCGGCGTACCTTTGGGCCACGGCATCCTCACCGATGCGCCCGACCAGCTGGCGGCGGGTCCTTGTCTGCAGAGAGTTACTCATGGGTATCCTCGTTCAGAAAACGGATGAACTTGGTGCGGTGGATGGGAGAGGGACCGAACTCGCGGAGAGCGGCCATATGCTCCTTGGTGCCGTAGCCCTTGTGCTTGGCGATGCCGTACTGCGGGTAGGCCTTGTCCATGTCCTCACACATACGGTCTCTCGTGACCTTGGCCAGAACGGAGGCCGCCGCGATGGACATGGAAAGGGAATCACCCTTCACAACGGCGCGGGCGGGGATCTGAAAATCGCGGTCGATATTGCCGTCGATCAAGGCGAAATCCGCCTTGTAGGGACGACCGTCGGGGGTATGCAATCCGTCGATGGCGCGGCGCATGGCCAGAAGGTCAGCCTCCAGTATGTTGAGCTCGTTGATCTCCTCCACCGTCCCCTCGGCGATGCCGTAGGCGATGGCCTTTTCCTTGATGATGTCGAAGAGCTTATCCCGTTTCTTGGGGGTGAGCTTCTTGGAGTCGTTCAGCTCGGGGATATCCAGCCCGTCGGGGAGGATACAGGCGGCGGCCACCACGGACCCGCAGAGAGGGCCTCGTCCCGCCTCGTCCACGCCGCAAACAATGGAATAGCCCTCGTCGTGAAGGGCGCGCTCAATATCGTAGGAGGGCATTTACTCGTCCTCCTTTGCGGTTGTGGCGGGAGCCTCGGTCGCGGGTATCTCCTCGGCGGGCTGCTCGGTCTTTACCGATGGGAGCTTGTCGATGGTCATGCGGCCGATTTTAGCGGCGCGGAACTCGTCGATTAGGAGGTTGGATACCCGCTCGGTATCCACGATGCCCCCGGGGATCAGACAGCCGCGCTTCTTGCCGATGAGGGTGAGAAGCCGGAGATCGGTCATGTCCTCCCAGGCGTCCTTTTCGGTGATCTTGAAGCGGGCACACAGCTCGGTGGGATACAGCTCGCGGAGTCTGCCAACCAGCTTGAGAGCCAGATGCTCGATATCCAGGATATCGTCGCGAATGGCGCCTGTGACCGCCAGGTTCTCGCCGATGATCTGGTCCTCAAACTTGGGCCAGAGGACGCCGGGCATATCCAGAAGATCAATGCCGATCTTGGTGGTGACCCATTGCTTGTCGCGGGTGACACCGGGGCGGTTCTCGGTTTTGGCCTTGGTGGCGCCGCTCATGCGGTTGATGAGGGTGGACTTTCCTACGTTGGGGACACCCACCACCATGGCGCGCAGGTGTCTGCCCGCCTGACCCTTCTCCTCGTAGCGCTCCACGCGGTCCTTCAGGACGGTGCGGATAGCCTCGGGGAGCTTATTCAATCCCTCACCCGTGACGCAGTCGCAGAGGATACAGACGGTATGGGCGTCGGTGTAAAGCTTGACGAACTCCTTGCTCTTCTTGGGGTCGGCCAAAGAGGCCTTGTTGAGGAGCAGAATGGTGGGCTTATCCCCTGTCATCCTCCGAAGCTCGGGATTACGGGAGCTGACGGGGACACGGGCATCCAGCACCTCAATGATGATATGCACGTTTTTGAGGTTCTCGGTGATCAGTCGGCGGGTCTTCGCCATATGACCGGGGAACCATTGGATGTGTTCGCTGGGCATGATATTACCTCAATTTACATCGGCAAACGAAAACCGTACGGGATCCGTACTTGATTTTGCGTTTTGCATTTTGAATTTTGCGTTTACTCGTACACCGTCCAGGGCTTCAGTCGGAACACCACCTTGCCCAACACGCGGCGGGCATCCACGAAGCTGACCTCCCGGGAGCGGCTGTCCAGGGAATTGTTTCGGTTGTCACCCATGACGAAGTAGCAGCCCTCGGGGACGGTGGTCTCAAAGATACCCGTGGTATGGTCGAAGCCGTAGCCGGGGGTCTGGGTCCAGCGGCCTATGTCCTTGCCGGAGCGGTCCAGCAGATGGCAATGGGGATCCTCTTGGAGGACGCCGTCCACGTAGACCTCGCCCTTGGCGTAGTCGATACGGACGGTCTGCCCCTCGGTGGCAATGATGCGCTTGACCAGGGGCTCGTTGATGTACTCGTACAGATCGCTTGTCTGGTGGAAGACGACGATATCTCCCGCCTCGGGCTTGGCGAGGCTGGAGGTGATGAGCATCTGGGTATCGTAGAGGGTATTGCGCATGGAGGAGCCGTTGACACGGCAGAGGCGGCCGCAGAGGGTGAACAGAACCAGCACGGCGCAGACCGAGAAGACCAGGATCTCCAGGTAATCAAAGATAGAGGAGATAAAGCTCTCCTTCTCCTCGGGGGCGGGGGCCTCGGTCACGCCCTCGGACACGGGCGCGGGGGTCAGATTGGTATCAAGCTCGGACACGGTAAGTCTCCTTTCGGAATGGTAGGGATTAGCCGATTGCAAAATGATTCAAATTTGGGTTTATCGGGGAGCGGGGGAACGGCCTCCGGCGGCTTAGAACCTTTTTGAAAAAAGGTTCTAAGAACTCCAAAAACTTTAAAAAACATTGAAAATAAGATTATTATTTAAAAGTTTTGGGGATTCTTAAGGGACTCTCAAATTTGCCGCTACGGCAAATTTGTCGCGGTGCTTGCACCGCTATTTTCAAAAGTCCCTTAAGCGGGTCCAGGGCAGAGCCCTGGCCGATAAACTGCAATTTGGACATTTTGCAATCACTTAAAGTGGTAGGGATGGATCAGTTCTTCTCAATGACCCGATCCATAAGGGTGAATCCGTCGGGAATATACAGGCCCGTTTCGGCGGCAGTCGCCTCGGTGAAGGTGGATACGCCCGCAGCCTCCTTGCGGGAATCGTAGAGGAAGAAGGGGACCGGCTCCATGGAATGGGTGCGGATCTCGATGGGTGTGGGGTGGTCGGGAAGCACCAGGATCTTGAAGTCCTCGGCGGTCCCCTTCAGGTACTCGTACACGGGAGACAGGATCTTTTGGTCGATCAGCTCCACCGACAGCACCTTGTTCTCGATCTCGGCGCGGTGACCGCACTCATCGGGACCCTCCACGTGGACGTAGACCAGGTCGGCACCCTCCCGGAAGGCGGTGATGGCGGCCTGAGCCTTGCCGTCGTAGTTGGTGTGGACGTTGCCCGTGGCGCCCTCCACGTCTACCGACCTCATGCCGGCGCACAGACCGATGCCCTTGATAAGGTCAACGGCGGAGATGACGGTCCCCCGGATGCCCCACTTCTCGGTGAAGCTGGGGAGACGGGGCTTTTTGCCGGGGCTCCAGAGCCAGGCCGAGTTGGCGGGCTTCAGGCCTCTTTCGCGGCGGGCCATATTGACGGGATGGCGATCCAGCACCTCAAAGCTCTCCTTCATGAGCCGATAGAACTCACCGCCGCCGTTCTCTTCCTTGGGGAGGTAGTCGCGGATACAGCGGCCGATGATATCGTGGGGGCGGGAGAAATCGTAGGTGTCGTTGCCGTTCTTCCAGAGGATGCAGTGTCGGTAACTGACACCGGTGTAGAAGTGGCGGTACTCGGTACCGAAATGGGCCTCCAGGGCGCGGATCAGCTCGTCCGCCTCGGCGGTGGTGATTTCGTCTGCCGAGTGGTCCAGCATGATCTTATCTTCATAATCGCCCCCGTCGGAGAGGGTGACTACGTTGCAGCGGTAGGCGGTCTCGTCGGGAGCCATCCGGAGGCCCATGCTGATGGCCTCCAGGGGGGAGCGGCCGCGGGAGTAGACCTTGGGGTCAAAGGAAAGAATGGCCATGTTGGCGGTGTCGCTCTCGGGGACCATGCCCTCGGGGACGTTGGAGACAAGACCTACCGTAGCGCGGGCGGCGAGGGTGTCCATACAGGGCTTGACGGCGGCCTCCATAGGGGTGACACCACCGAGCGAGTCAATGGGGCGGTCGGCCATACCGTCGGGAATCAGGACAAGATACTTCATGGGAAACCTCTTACTAATGATAGAATCATAACATTATAGCACATTTCTTCCCGAACTGCAACACCTTGCGGCTAAATTCATGAAAATTTTATAAAAAAAGCAAAGATAAGTCTTGCATCCCCCGAAAATGTGTGGTATACTGAATGTAACGTCGCACGAGAGGAGATCTCCATGAATCACGAACAAGAAAGGGAAGCTCTGATGGAGGAGGCCGCCCGGGCTGCCGAGGCCTCCCGCCGCCTGAAGAAGAGAATGATCGTGGTCATTGTCTGCCTTCTGGTTTTCGCAGCCGTCGGCTTTCCCCTGATCTCTCTGCTGGACCGAATGATCCTGGCCAGCGAGGGGGATAAGAATGACCAAAACCATAGCCATACACCTCCCAGCTCCATTATCTTCGCCACCCCCGATTACGAATACGACATCATGAAGGATCGGGATTACCTCAATCTTGACCGCGCCGTTTATTTCACAAATGAGGACACGGGAGAGACCATTATGCTGTCCGAAAAGGACCTGCAGAAGTACGGCGACGCCCTCCCGATCCTGGTGGAGATGATCGACTGTATCATTCAGGGCGATGCCGACCGCTACAACACCCTGTTCAGCGAGAATTACTTCGCCAACAACGAGCCCGAGCCCCCCTTCACCATGCAGCAGCTCTACGATATCCACCTCACTCGCGTCAACGTCTCGGAGGTGATCGACGAGCGGGGGAAGTATACCATGCATGAATACGTGGTTGAGTATCGAATCCGCTGGAACAACGGTACCTTCCGTACCGATATCGGCCACGATGAGTCCAAGAAGCAGTACTTCATTCTTTCGGACAGCACGGGGAAGGGTACCCTCATCGATCAGATCCAGCAGTTCAATTACCGTTACTGACCAAAAGCCCTCGAAAGCCCCGCATTTTTTCGCGGGGCTTTTTGATTTGTCGGAATTTATTATGACAGAACAGCATAACGCGAAGCGTTACATATATTTATTATACAAATGCTCGAAATATGAATTGTGCAGATTTTACAAAGTTCAAAAAACGGGCTTGAAAATTGAGAATTTCAGTTGTCAAAAATATGATTTTGTGGTAAAATATATGCGGGCATCCCCGGGTGGTCGGTTTTTTGTTAATGGAAAATCGACGCCCAAAAAAAATCAAGAAAGGAAGTACCCCCCATGAAGAAGAAGCTCTTAATTCTTCTGGCCCTTCTCGTGGCTATGACCCTCGTGTTCGTGGCGTGCAAGGACGACCCCAAGCCTCCTGTAGACGACACCACCGTGGCCGATCAGCCCACCGAAGAGCCCACCCAGGGTGAAGAGGACCCCACTGAGGCCCCCGACACCAACCCCGAGACTCCCGCGCCCGGCACTGACGAGCCCGACGAGCCTACCACCCCCGCTCCCGATACCGACGAGCCCGACACTCCTGCTCCCGATACCGACGAGCCCGACACTCCCGAGCCCGAGACCAAGGATCCCATGGAGCCTGTGAACGTGTTCGATGCTGAAGACATCCAGACCGTCACCGGCGGCGATCCCAACAACATGACTCAGGATTGTCTGACCCTTGAGGACGGCTTCGTGCATATCGTTCCCATCGGTCCCGATCCCTACTACTATCCCTTCGCAGGCGTAGACGGTGCCCGCTACGTCGCGATCCGCTACCGCACCGATGCTACCGGCGCTGACATGCAGCTGTACATGTCCTCCACCGGCAACGGCCCCCAGGATGACACCACCATGATCCGTCAGCCCGTCATCGCAGACGGCGAGTGGCACGTGGTCATCTTCGACACCCAGTCCCTCATCGACGCTGGCAAGTACGACGGCGAGTACGTCTCCTACTTCCGCTTCGATCCTCTGGAGGCAGGCTACATTCTCGACGAGAACGGCGAGCCTTACAAGGACGAGAGCGGCCAGTGGGCCAGATACTCCCTGCCCGAGGGCTGCATGATCGACGTCGCTTACATCGGCTTCTTCCATAGCGAGGCTGCCGTTGCCAAGTATGACTTCGAGCAGTATCCTCCCTTCTCCCAGCCTTCCGACGCCGGTCTGAAGAACAACTCCTTTGACACCTTCTACGTCAACGGTCAGATGTACTTCCCCGAGGACGGCAACGCAGGCGGTAAGCTGGACGAGATCAACAACACCCTGACCTTCGCTTCCGCTGCAGAGCTTGAGAACATCACCCTCCGCGGCTGGATCGGCTTCGATCAGCCTATGGATTCCTTCGGCTACTACGTGGACAACTATGAGTTCGTCTACGGCGAGTTCAAGACTGCCACCGAGGACGGCGTTCTGGCCGCTGGCGGCGAGTTCGCCTCCCGCTTCGAGATCAAGGTTCCTCTGGAGTACCTGGAGGGCGACGATCACTTCGTGGGCTTCGTGGTCAAGCTGGCTGACGGTACCGTGGTCAAGCTCCGCAACGAGATCACCATCGATCTGCCCGAGCTGCCCAAGGACATCACCGACAGCTTCGTGTCCGACGTGAACGCCAACGAGATCGGCACCACCATGGATGCCTCCGATCTGGCTAACTTCTTCGTCACCGAGCTGCCTCTGCCCGGTTCCGGCGTTGAGGCTAACGGCGAGGGTAAGCTCTACCACCTGACCTCCATCAACGATATGTACGCTGATGTGAACGGCCGCTACTTCATCAAGGCCAACGTCATTGACTCCAACGCTGCAGGCTGGATGTTCGTCCGCGGCTACAAGGTCGTGAACTCCGACGAGATCGTGGAGAAGTTCGATCCCGCCGGCGGCTTCTACAAGATCAACAACTACTATGAGACCGACAGCGCAGGCGCTATGGGCGGTGCAGGTATCTACGCACGTCTGAGCGGCGGCAAGCTGTTCATCATGGTCAAGTACTACAACCCCGAGACCATCACCCGCGTTGGTAACAAGATCTACGCCATCGACGCAGCAGGCACCGAGCTGACCCTGGCTGATAACGGCTTCACCGTCTCCGTTCTGGTGGACGGCGTGACCTACGCCACCGTCGATCTGTCCGGCTCCATCGCTTACGGCGACATCAACGAGGTCGATCCCGCAGGTGAGTTCGCCGAGAAGGCCGTCATCACCCTGAAGGACGGCACCACCGAGACCATCGAGAACACCCTGATCGCAGCTACCTGCGAGTCTCAGATCGGTATCGTTGCCCGCGCCGGCTCCTTCAAGTTCGACGCTCTGGCTGTGGGTGCTTACTCCGCTATCGAGGTTCCCGCTCTGGAGATCGTAACTCCCGAGGAGCCCGAGCCTGTTGATCCCGATGCTCCCGTTCTGGTTCTGGATCCCGAGTACATCAACGAGCTGGCCGGCTCCACCGAGCAGACCGTTGCTCAGCACATCGGCTCTCACGAGATCATCACCGAGGACGGCGTGACCTTCGTCCGTCTGACCTCTAACGGCGGCGATCCCTACGTGGCCCTTGTCAAGCTCGGCTCTTACCTGGAGCTGCCTCCTTACATGGCATTCGCATACCGCACCAACTGCGATCTGGACGCTCACATCTTCATCGGCTCCGGCTCCGGCTGGAACGGTCAGGGTGACGTGACCAGCGTGGCTTGGAACCAGGACAACAACTGGAACCTGGCAGTTCTGGATCTGAATAACGCAGGTCTGACCTCCATCCAGGACGGTATCGTCTCCTACTGCCGCTTCGACTTCTTCACCGGCAACGGTGAAGGCAACATGGACGTCGAGTACGTTGCATTCTTCAACTCCGCTGAGGCTGCTCAGAACTACTTCGACAAGCTTCACGGCGGTGCTGACGAGCCCGAGACTGAGGAGCCTGAGGTTCCCTCCGAGCCCGAGTACTACGACAATCTCTCTATCCCCCAGGATCAGTGGGTGATCTCCGGTCACTGCACCACTCTGGTTGGCAAGGACGGCCATCCCAACTCTCCCATGGTCGCTGCAGGCGGCGTGGACTCTGCCGCTCTCCTGCATCAGGGCTCCATCGCTCTGGGTGAGATCGACCTGTCCAAGTACTCCAAGGTCGTCATTATGTGGGGTTCCGATAACGGCGACGGCACCAAGGATCTGTATGCCAAGAAT
>JAZNJA010000129.1:0-25159 GCA_045577755.1 Eubacteriales bacterium | reverse complement strand
GGGCTCGGTAGCGGGGGGCCGGTCTTGGTCGGTAGCGGGCTCAAGGGGGCGGGTGGCTTCCTCCTCGGGGATCGTGGGAAGCAGGGCGGTCTCCTCGGCGGGGGAGGAATCGGTGGCGCTCCCCGCCTGTATCGGGGGACGGCCCGCGCCTCCTCCCGCGCCGCTCACGGAGCGGGCGCGGCTCACGCCCCAGAGCAGAACCGCCGCCAGGGCTATGACGGCGATCCCCATCGCTGTGACGCGGCGGGGGGGATCGGTGGGGAAGACCCTTTCCCAAGGGATACGGACACGGGGCGCGCGGGGAGGCGGAGCCGGGGTACCGCCGGTATGTAGCCCCGCGGGGGGAGGGGACGAGGGGCGTGGAATGGGGTGCTGATTCATAGGAACCTCCGATCTGTTCAACATCGGACGGGAGTATCGCGCCGTCACGGGCAGCGGAGCGAGCTCCCTTCCTTCCTTCTATTGTATGGGCAACGCTGTCTGTTTATGACGGCAGATCGGTCAGTCCCGCTCCAAAGGCGTGATCCAGCGCTCCCGCCAGCACCCGACAGGACAGCTCCACCATGCGGTCACAGTCCTTGGGGGATACGAAAAAGCTGCGGCCGCTCTCCAGGATGGCGGTCAGCTCCGAGGGAAGAGCGCGGACGTCTGTGCCCGCCTGCTCCAGGGTGTCCCACACCAGGGTGGAGGAATCCACCACCGTGGGTACCCCCAGGGCCAGGACGGGACAGCCCACCGTAACGGCGGTGATCCCGCCGCGGCGGTTCCCCACCCCCGAGCCGGGACAGATGCCCCCGTCGCTGATCTGGAAGGTGGAGGCCAATCGAGCACAGCTGCGGGCGGCCAGCGCGTCCACAGCCACCACCAGATCGGCGCGGCACAGGGACGCCGCCGCGGCCACCAGATCTCCCGATTCCATGCCTGTCTGCCCCAGGGTCCCCGGGGACAGGGCCGCCAGCTGACAGCACTCCAGGGCGTCAAACAGGGTCGGCTCATGGACTCGCAGGTGTTGGGTAACGGTCAGGCGGCGCACGGTGTCGGGGCCGATGGCATCGGGGGTCATGTCCGCGTTCCCCAGGCCCGCTACCAGGATCCGATGGGAGGGGGAGGGGGGCGCCCCCAGCAGCCGCTCGGCCTCCCCCCGCAGCTCACGAGCCAGCAGGGCGGTCAGGGCGGGGAGCTCCTCCTCCCGCTCGGTGATCCGTCCGCAGGCGACCGTGACCGAGCGGCTGCCGTCCTCCTCCAGGCGGCGGGTGACGGTCACGGTGGAGGACTCGAGGGAGATCCGCTCCTCCTCTTCGGACAGGGGGGAGGCGGAGGCCTCCAGGGCCAGGTCGGTGCGGGGATATGGGCGAGAAACGGGGCTTTTCTCGGGAATCTTCATGGCTACCTCCGTGTTTTTCCGTTTTTTGGGACAGCGGTACTGTCCATATCTTATCCCGCCTCGCTCTCCCCTATACGCAAGCCCTGTAAACCTTCTTTCCGTGGGCAATATGCACAGTTTTGGCCGACTCCTGTTGTGCAACCGTCCAAAACTAAAAAATATGCTCGATTGCTTATTGATTCAAATGGAAATGTATGATATAATAGTACGAGAAAACTGTATAGGTGTCCCGTGCCACGGCTGAGGATGCCGAATTACACAAGGAGGAGAAACCGAACCATGATGAAGCGTATCTTTGCGTTGCTTCTTTGTGCCGCCACCCTGCTCACTTCCCTTGCCTTTATCGGCTGCGAAAAGGAAGAGGAAGAAGAGGACAAGGGTCAGTACATCACCGCCTATCTGACCGACAACATCTACGACCTCGATCCGGCCAAGGCGTACACCAACGAGGCTCTGGCCAACGTGGTCAGCCTGCTGTTCGACACCCTGTTCAAGCTGGACGAGAACGGCAAGGTCAAGAAGTCCCTCGTTGAGGAATACGTCATCGAGGAGAATCCCGCTGCCGGTGAATATACCATGAAGCTGTACCTGAAGGACACCAACTGGTCCGACGGTACCGCCGTGTCTGCTAACGACATCGTTTTCGCCTGGAAGAGACTCCTGGAGGTCGACGCCAACTACGAGGCCGCTTCCCTTCTGTTCGACATCAAGAACGCTCGCGCCGCCAAGGAGGGCGATGCCTCCATCGACGACGTGGGTATCTATCCCGCCGAGCAGCAGATGCTGGAGATCAACTTCGAGGGTAAGATCGACTACGACCAGTTCCTTCTGAACCTGACCAGCCTGGCTCTGGCTCCTCTGCGTGACGATATCGTCTCCAAGTCCGACGACTGGGCCAAGAAGCCCGGTACCATGGTCTGCAGCGGCCCCTTCAAGCTGGGTCGTGTCAACATGAAGACCTCTGAGCAGGACAAGTACTTCGACGAGTACCACGTGTATGAGGACGACAACGGCTTTGAGCAGATCGGTAAGGACGGCTTTATCCAGACCGTGACCGATTTCACCCTGGAGCGTAACATCTACTACTTCCGCGACAACGAGGAGGACCGTCTGAACAAGTCGGTCACCCCCTACAAGATCTGCGTGGACTGCTCCCTGAGCGATGATCAGCTGGCCGCCATGTACGAGGCCGGTATGGTCATGTACATCAGTGACGTGCCCCTGGCTCTCCGTAAGGAAGGCGCTATCGCCGAGAACGTTGAGCTGGCTGAGAAGTCCTTCTCCACCAACTCCATCTACCTCAACCAGAACGCCGTCATCGACAACGGCACCGAGGAGGGCGCTAAGCTCTTCGCCGACGCCAAGGTCCGTCAGGCTCTGTCTATGGCCATCGACCGTAACGCCATCGTGGACGCCATCGTCTACGCCGAGGCCGCTGTTGGTCTGGTTCCCACCGGTGTCTTTGAGTCCGGCGACCGCAAGGTCATGTTCCGCGACAACGTGACTCTGGACAAGTACGCTTACCTGAAGACTGATGCCGCCGCCGCCGCCAACCTCCTGAAGGAGGCCGGTGTTGACGCGTCCGACTACACCTTCGAGCTGACCGTCGCCGCTTACGACGAGGTCCACTGCGCCATCGCCGACATCATCGTCGAGAACTGGAAGGCTCTGGGCTTCAACGTCTCCGCCAAGAAGATCGGCACCATCACCAACAACGACTGGTACAAGTATACCGAGTCCATTCCCGCGGATATCTGCGATGACCTCTATGCCGAGCAGCTCCGCGCCGGCAAGTTCGAGGCCGCTCTGTTCGACTACGTGGCATACTCCGCCGATCCCTTCTCGGTCTTGTCCTCCTTCGCTAAGCCCTTCTCCGGCCGCGGTATGGATATGTCCAACCCCGATGAGTACCTGCTGACTCCCCACATCACCGGCTACGACAGCGAGGAGTACAACACCTTGATGGAGAAGATCTACGCCGAGAAGGTCATCGCCAACCGCGCCGAGGACCTCCGCTCTGCCGAGGAGATCCTGATGAACGATATGCCCATCATCCCCGTGGTCTTCAACCTGAACGCCACCGTGGTCTCCAAGCAGCTCAAGCGCTCCGACGTCAACTACTACAACGTGCTGAACTTCCAGAAGTGCAAGATCAGCGGCTACAACAAGTACCTGGAGGCCGGTAAGGCTTACGTCACCGCCAACTTCTCTGAGATGAAGTTCACCGAGTGCAACGAGTGCGCCTACAAGGATTTCGAGCTCTTCAAGACTGCCAATACCGTCTACTCTCAGTACTTCCTGGATGAGAAGGAAGAGGCTAAGCCCTCCACCAAGAAGTAATTTCCCCAATCGATTCGATCCCCTGCTTCGGCAGGGGATTTTTTTGGTGTCCGAGGGGATTTTTCGCAAAAGTTATAGACAAGAGCGATTTTTTGTGCTATAATAGTATGATGGATAAAGTGGGGGCTTGTTTCCCCTGCGGCTTTTGAAGGAGGGCGACACGTGAAGATCCTCAATCTGTTCCCGGGCTCCGTTGGCTCGAACTGCTACCTGGTCGAGGAGGGTGGCGAGGCTCTCATCATCGACCCATCAGCCGCGGCCTCCGCGATCCTGCGCAGGCTTTCCGAGGATGGCTGTACTCCTGTGGGGATCCTTCTCACCCATGGGCATTTCGACCACGTCATGTCGGTGGACACCCTCAGGCAGGCGGTTCCCGGGCTCAAGGTCTTCATCCACGAGGCCGACGCCCCTATGCTCACCGATGCCGACAAGAACGCGTTTGCTCTGTTCTTCGGGCAGGGGCGGGTATGGAAGCCCGCGGACGTTCTTCTGGGTGACGGCGATGAGATCAAGGTAGGCAATGCCACCTTCACCGTGGTTCACACCCCCGGCCATTCTCCGGGATCGGTGTGCTATCTGTGCCGGTCCGCGGGAGTACTGTTTTCGGGAGACACCCTGTTCTCCGACAACATCGGCCGTTGTGATCTCTGGGGCGGCAGCTACGCGGTCATGCGGCAGTCGCTGAAGGCTCTGCGGGAGCTGGACAGAGGACTGACCATCTACCCCGGTCACGGCGATACCAATACCCTGTCCAAGGCGCTGGACAATACCATGTATATCTGACAGGGGGCTATCCCCTCCGAGGATCAAAGGATTATTTCCGAAAGGATGATAGAACCAATGGATATGAATTACCAAAAATTAGCTGACCTACTGTTCCCTCACGTCACCGAAACTCCCGAGGAGTGCGAGGCGAGATTCCCCGCTCGCAACCTCCCCGAGGGAGCCAAGGTGACCCGCTTCGCCCCCTCCCCCACGGGATTCGTCCACTTCGGCGGTCTCTTCCCCGTTATGGTGGGCGAGCGTCTGGCTCACCAGTCGGGCGGCGTATTCTACCTCCGCATTGAGGACACCGACGCCAAGCGCGAGGTTCCCGGTGCCGCCGAGGGCCTGATCACCACTCTGGAGCGCTACGGCATCCACTTTGACGAGGGCGCCATTCTGGGTCCCGACGGCAAGGTGACCGACATCGGTGACTACGGCCCCTACAAGCAGAGTCTCCGCGCCCATCTCTACCACGTCTTCGCCAAGAAGCTGGTGGCCGAGGGCAAGGCCTACCCCGTTTTCACCACTGAGGAGGAGCTGGAGGCCCTGAAGCAGACCGACAAGAAGGCCGAGATCAAGAGCGTGGACTGGGAGGCCGAGGCCGCCGCGAGACGGGCCGAGATGCTGTCCCACCGTGAGTTCACCATGGAGGACGTGGAGGCCAATCTGGCCGCGGGCAATCCCTGGGTGCTCCGTCTGCTGTCCGACGGCGACGGCGAGAAGAAGATCACCTTCCAGGATCTGGTGCGCGGCAAGCTGGAGATGCCCGTCAACGACGAGGACTTCGTGCTTCTGAAGTCCGACGGCATCCCCACTTACCACTTCGCCCACGCCGTGGACGATCACCTCATGGGTACCAACCTGGTCATTCGAGGCGAGGAGTGGCTTCCTTCCCTGCCCAAGCACCTCCAGCTTTTCTACTACCTGGGCTTCAAGGCTCCCAAGTATATGCACATCTCCCAGATCATGCGTCTGGACGAGAACGGCAACAAGAAGAAGCTCTCCAAGCGCGACATGGGCGCGAATCTGGACGATTACGCCAAGATGGGCTACGCACCCGAGGCGGTGGCTGAGTACGTGCTGACCCTGCTCAACTCCAACTACGAGGAGTGGAGAGCCGCCAACTCCGCTCTGCCCTACACCGATTTCCCCTTCAACATCAAGAAGATGTCGGCCTCGGGCTGTCTCTTCGACTTCCAGAAGCTGAACGACGTTTCCAAGAACGTCCTCTCCCGCATGAGCGCCGAGGAGGTCTACGCCAAGTACACCGCCTGGGCTTCCGAGTACGACCCCGAGATGAGCGCTCTGCTGACTGCGAATCCCGACTACGCCAAGGCCATCTTCGCCATCGGCCGCGGCGGCAAGAAGCCCCGCAAGGACTTCACGGTCTGGACCGACGTCCGCCCCTACCTGGACTTCTTCTACGACCAGCTGTTTGAGATCAAGGACGCCTTCCCCGAGGGCACCGATCCGGATGACGTCAAGGCCGTCATCGCCGCCTTCAAGGCCTCCTACGACTACAGCGACGAGATGCCCGTGTGGTTTGACAAGGTCAAGGCCATCGCAACGGATCTGGGCTATGCCGCCGACATGAAGGCCTACAAGGCCGATCCCTCTGCCTTCAAGGGCAGCGTGGCGGATATCTCGGGCTTCCTCCGTCTGGCTGTGACGGGCAAGCTCAACGCACCCGATCTCTACACCGTCATGCAGCTGCTGGGCAAGGACAGAGTCTTCGCCCGTCTGGACAAGTTTGCGGAGTGAGCAGGAGAACGTGCCTCCGGCGGCCTAAAACCTTTTTGAAAAAAGGTTTTAGGAATTCCAAAAACTTTCAACAAATCAATTAAGAAATTCTTACGAAAGGTTTTGATGGGAGAGTTTGATTCTCCTCGCATAATACCATGGAAAACGAAGTCAAGCATTCCAATTTCATTCACGACATTATTGACGAGGATCTGCTGGCCAATCCCGCCCTGAAGATCCACACCCGATTCCCCCCCGAGCCCAACGGCTACCTTCACATCGGCTCGGTAAAGGCTATCTGCGTCAACACCGACGTGGCCAATAAGTACAGCGGTCTGTTCAACCTCCGCTACGACGACACCAACCCCGCCAAGGAGTCCGACGAGTTCGTCCGCTCCATCCGCGAGGATCTGGAGTGGCTGGGCGCTATCCCTACGGGCGGCGTTTACTACGGCTCCGACTACTTCGGCAAGTGCTATGAGTTCGCCGTCCAGCTCATCAAGCAGGGCGATGCTTACGTCTGCGACTTGTCCAAGGACGATCTGGCCGACTACAAGGGCACAGACCGCGCCCAGGCCTCCAAGGAGTCGCCTTACCGTAACCGCTCCGTGGAGGAGAACCTGGCGCTGTTTGAGCGCATGAAGAACGGCGAGTTCGAGGATGGTGCCCGCACCCTGCGCGCCAAGATCGACCCCTCCTCGGACAACCCCTACCTCCGCGATCCCGTCATCTACCGCATCAAGCACATCCACCATCACCGCCAGGGCGACGAGTGGTGCATCTACCCCATGTACGATTTCGCCCACCCCATCCAGGACGCTCTGGAGGGCATCACCCATTCCCTCTGCTCCAGCGAGTTCCGCAACCACAGACCCCTGTACGACTGGGTCGTGGACAAGATCGGCTTCGCCCAAAAGCCCCATCAGTGGGAGTTCGGCCGCATGAACATCACCTACACCGTCATGTCCAAGCGCTACCTCCGTCAGCTGGTGGAGGAGGGTTACGTGGACGGCTGGGACGATCCCCGTCTGCCCACCCTGAAGGGTCTGCGCCGCCGCGGCTATACCCCCCATGCTCTGTTCACCTTCGTCCGCGAGGCGGGCGTCACCAACACCGATCACACCGTGGACGTCCGTCAGCTGGAGGCCTGTGTTCGTGACGATCTCAATGAGAACGCCCTCCGCCGCGTGGCCATCGCCCACCCCATCAAGGTGGTCATCGACAACTATCCCGCCGACAAGGAAGAGCTGATCTCCCTTCCCAACCATCCTCAGAAGCCCGAGCTGGGGAGTCGTGAGGTCCCCATGACCCGCGAGGTCTACATCGACGCCGATGACTTTGCCGAGGTGCCTCCGCCCAAGTTCTTCCGTCTCAAGCCCGAGGGTGAGGTCCGCCTCATGGGTGGCTATATCATCAAGTGCGGCGAGATCGAGAAGAACGAGGATGGCTCCATCAAGTGCATCCATGCCACCGCCGACCTGGTGACGGGCAACGGCAACCCCGTGGACGGCCGCAAGGTCAAGGGTACCATCCATTGGCTCTCCGCCAAGTACGCGAAGCCTACTACCCTCATGCTGTACGATCGTCTGTTCAACATCGAGAACACCGCTGATGTCCCCGAGGGTAAGACCTATCTGGACTTTTTGAACGACAACTCCCTGACCAAGATCGAGGGCGCCATGGTGGAGCCTTCCCTGGAGGCGGCCGAGGGCGGCGAGAAGTTCCAGTTCGTCCGCTTCGGTTACTTCTGCAAGGATACCAAGAATGAGAACACCTACAACCAGGTGGTCTCCCTAAAGGACAACGCCAAGAAGTAATTTCCATCTAACGGTAAGGGCGTGTTACGCGCCCTTACACACGGTCCTCACTACATGAAAAGGAGAAACAACCATGCATAATCTGCCTATTCACCCCTTTTGGCTGATCTTTTTCGCTTACATCCTCGTGGTCTCCCTTTGCTCCATCGTAGTCTGTGTCTACGACAAGAAGATCTCCAAGCGGAACAACGTCAAGCTCCGTATTCCTGAGAAATCTCTGTTCATCTGGTCGGCCGTGGGCGGCTCGGTGGCCATGTATATCACCATGCAGCTCATTCGCCACAAGACCAAGCACGTGTCCTTCATGGTGGGCATCCCCGTGATCTTCGTGCTTCAGGTCGCTCTCATGGTCGCTTTGGCGGTTTTGGGCGTTCTGCCTCCTCTCTTCGTCTGATCCTTCGCGCCCGCGGCGGTGACTGCGGCGCCCCAGTCGCTATCCTATGACGGATATAGACACGAAAAGCACTTACTGCCATCGGGGCGACCGATGGGCGCGTAAGTGCTTTTTGCTTTTGGGTACGATCTCTTGGCGCGTTGACTCACGGATCCTGTTCATCGCGCAGCTTGGGATCGTCCTTCAGATCCGAGGAGGGCAGTACGGCGGGATCCTCTACCCAATCCAGCGTGGCGCAGACCGGTTCGAGGGGAAGTATTTTCCTGCGTCTCTTCCCGTCCGGGGACGGCATCGGGACCGGGGAATGGGTCAGACCCGCTCCCGCCATCTCGGCGATATGGGCCATATGAAGGCGGGCGTTGCTGAGGCAGATCCGCTCCCGGGGAGAAAGGGCGCTCAGCGATGCTATGTAGGACAGCGACAGGTAGAGGAAGCTATCCTCTTCACCGTCGATGCTACCCAGAAACCAGGTGGATCCCCGGGGCTCTCCGTAGGCACTCATCTCGATCAGATGGTAGAGGAGCAGACATTTCAAGGCGGCGGGATCGGGGACCCGTACCCGCGAGACGTTCCCGGCGGGAGGCAGACAGTCCTCCCCTTTCCCGAAGGTCACAGGGCATCCGATCCATTCCGCCATGTGGCGGATCTCCTCACGCAGGGTCTCGACATGGAAAACCGTGTTTTGGTGGTTCGGAAGGCAGGTATCCCTCAGGTATTGGATCAGACGCAGTCCTCGGAGGAGCAAGGCGGCGGTGGGCTCATCCTCCTTGCGAAGGGGGCCGTAGGCATTCTCCGCGGCGGATTCCACGTCGGCTTCCCTGTCAAACAGGCCGCTGCCGAGAACTCTGGCGGCTGAAGCGGGGCGGCAATGCAGATGGAGATACAGTCCCAGACCGCGAGACAGGCCGTAGGGAGGCATGAGCAAGCCGACACCCCGATTCCCGAACACGAAGAGGGGGCGGGCAGAGGGCTCCTCCCGCAGAAGGTACCTCACAGCCTCCTGACTGAAGCCCAAGCGGTCGTAGATTCGATCGCCCACGTCTGTCACACCGGGCGACGGTACCCGTGCCGCCAGGATCTGTCCGAATTCGGTGTCGGTCCGAAACAGGATCGGGCTCAGGGCGGGGTCCCCCGGGCGTTGCTCCTTTCGAGGCTTTGTCCAGAGGTTGTATTCATTGGAATAACGCATGGCGGTACGGGCCTCCCTTCGATTTTGGATCAAGATCCGAGCGGTTTTACCCGCCTTGGCGGATGCATGAAAATTTTGGTGTTTTTGGTCGCAAAAATTTCACAATTTCGGGGCTGATTTTATGTATCACGTATTGACAACCACGAAATATTGTGTTATAATACACAGTATAGAGGCATATCTTGTGCCCGTCCGCGCAAATTCCGACTGACCGTTTTTTAAGCGGCCGTCTTTATTTGCTTCATAGAAAAAGAGAAAACAGGAGGAAAAAAGACATGAACAAGAAGCTGCTTGCCCTGCTCCTCGCAGGTATTCTGGCTACCGCGGCTCTGACCGCTTGCACCCAGGGCGGAAACGGCACTGAGACCGGTGACGGTACCCGCGACCCCAACGAAAGCTATATCGTCGTAGGCACTGATGCCGACGGCAACACCGTGACCCGCGTGGAGATCCCCACCGTGGAGCCCGAGAATCCCGCCAACGATCCTTCCGAGTCCAACCCCACCTTCGTGGACGTCTCCAAGAAGATCGTGGTCTTCACCTACGCCGCTACCGTCCGCTCCAGCACCGTGATCGCCGAGAACAACGGTGTGGGTTGGCCCTCTGAGGGGCGTATCCTGGACGTGACCGGTGAGAGCGAGAACTGGTATCGCATCAACTACAACGACCAGGTCTGCTACATCGTCAAGAGTGCTGTGGCCGACGCCGCTGTGCTGGACACCTTTACCGAGGTCAACGAGGAGGTCGTGGTTTCGGTGAACGCCGTCAACGTGCGCTCCTACCCCTCCACCGAGGGTGACAACATCCGCGGCAGCCTGAAGAAGGGTGCCACCGCTACCCGTGTCGGTATCAACGACAAGTGGAGCTGCATCCTCTTTGAGGTGACCTCTGAGAAGGAGACCGACGAGAACGGTAAGCCCAAGGTTGAGGTCAAGCGCTACTACGTCAGCAACGACTGCGTGACGCTCCCCGGCGAGACTGCCACCGACGCTGAGTGATCCCAAATCCCTTTGAATAACCCATCCGCGCGCGGACTCCATGTTCCATGGATCCCGTCCCGTCGGATGGGTTTTCTTTTTCGGTGGTTTTCAGAAAAAACGAGAGGTTACAGGAGAGAGATCAGCTCTCGGAGATCGTGGATCAAGGGGTAGCCAAGTCCGGACAGCTGTGCTTCGGATTGGTGGCCGCCCGTGTAGAGGACGCAATCAGCGCCGATGGCAGCGGCGACCTCCGCGTCGTGTCCCGTATCGCCCACGAAGAGGGGGCAGGCCCGGGGATTCCGCTCCTTCCAGGCCAAGGCCAGGAAGGCTTTGCTACGGGCGTGGATGTTATCCAGGCCCAAGACCTCGTCGAACACGTTTCGGATCCCCAGGCGATCCAGCTGGGACTCCAGCTGCTCAAGTTTGGAGGCGGACAGCATGATCTGGGGGACCTCCATGGCTGTGACGGCCTCCATGGTCTCCCGCACTCCCGGGTTCATGCCGCAATGAGGCTCGCCCGCCAGGTAATGAGCGACCCACTCGGGGGCGAGGACAGTTTCGTAGTCCTCCTTTTCAAAATCAAAGCCCAGGCGGCGGTAGTAGGCGTCGATGGGGAACCCGAAGGCTTTCTGATAAGCCTCCACGCTATCCAAGGTGGGGAGGCCTCGTTTATCCAGCATAATATTCACGCAACGAATGCCCAGACGGACATCATCCAGCACGGTGCCGTTAAAGTCCCAGATGAGGTGGGTGTGCTTTAAGTTGGTCATGGGGAGTTTTCCTTTCGGTACAGACGGCGAAAGGGCGGTCATGGGAGACCGCCCTTTCGCGTTATGGTTTCCGACGGATCGGAAAGGGTTTTGGTAGGCCTACGCGGGTTTCCCTCCGCGCAGACTGTCATTATCAATCCTCAGCGGCGGGAACGTACAGGTAACCGTAGGTAGTCAGCCAGGACTGATAAACCGTGTAAGGCGAGCTACCCGAGGTATCGGGAGTCTGGTCGGAGACCTCGGGGCCCAGGGGCATCTCGGGGTCATAAGCCGAATTGGTTGCCTTATTGAGCTTGGAATCGCCTGCGCTACCGGAGAACATACGGGCGAAACCGTCGTCGGTGTTGGTCATGAGGTCGACCAGGTCAGCCTTGTCCACGCACTCCTCGATGCGGGCCAGAGCCTCCGCGTTCAGCTGGTCGATGTGATCGATCAGAGCAACGTCCAGGCTATAGTCGCTGTCGGCGGTGGCCAGGTTGAAATCGAAGCCCAGCAGGGGATTGATCAGGGAGTCGTTGTTCTGCACCTTAGCATAGGTCCAGGCATCGGCACCCATGGATTCCTCGGGAGTCGCGATGAAGCAGTTACCGGTCTTGCGGATATCCATACGGTAGGTACCGAACTCCTCGGTGCCGGGGAGCAGATGGACGGTACCGTCATCGTTGAGCTCGTAGTGCTTATTCAGCACACCGTACTGGAGCAGGTCACGGAGCTCCTTGTTGGTGTTCAGGTAGGTAATGACCTTCATGGCACGGGACAGGTATGCGCTGTTGCCATAGACGGCGAACATATTGCCGTACAGCTCCTCCTCGGTTGCCTCGGGGTACTCGGCGATCACGACGTAGTACTCGCGGCCGTCCTCACCCTTGTAGACGCCGTTCTTCTCGTAATCCTGCTTGATGCGGGCATCGCCCTTCATGAAGGAGACAGCGGCGGTCTGGCCGGCCTTGACCTCACCGTAGTAGGACTTGTAGTCATAGTCCTTCAGGGTAGCGAACATGGCCTGGTACTCGGCGTTGGTGAACAGGGAGTTGAAGCCCAGGTTGATACCGCCGCGGGTACGGGTAGCGGCGTCCTTCATCATGGTACCCAGGATGGAGAACTCGGCATCGGAATCGAAGGAATAGGTGTAGGAGGGTCTGACGTAACCGTCAGCGTCGGTCTTGGTCTCAGCCTCGACCACGACTCTCTTATCGTTCTCGGGGGTAACGGTGTCACCGTTCTCGTCCACCAGGTAGAGCGCGCCCTTGGCCTCTGCGCCGTAGGTATAACGGTCCTTCTTCTCGTCATAGAGCCAGCCGCCCTCGGCGTCAGTCTCGTAGTGGTAGTTCAGGACGTTATCGTTCGCGTCGACAAACAGGCCGTCTTCATTGGTCTTGTACTGGACGTCACCCTCGACCAGGGGAGAACGACGAGTCTCCTTCTTGGTCAGGACGTCACCGGTAGTAGGATCGGTGGTCTCGATGGTGACCTCATACTGCGCCTGAGCGACGTAGGTGCGATCCTTTTCCTCATCATAATAGTACTTGTAGACCGAGCTGTCGTTGTAGGACAGATCCCAGTACCAGCACAGCATCTTGAGGCACTCCTCATAGGTGGAGGCCAGGGGAACCACGTAGCCCTCGTCATCAGCGGTCTTGTTCTGGGCGACGTTGTAGTTATGAACGTCGTTCAGGAAGGTGCTGAGATCCAGCACGCTGCCGACCTTGTCGATCTTCTGGTAGTACATATCGAACAGGGTCTTGTCGATCATCATGTAGGTGTACTGACCGATCGGCACGTTGTTGGGAATGGCGTACACGCCGCCCTCGATCTGCACACCGTTGAGCAGAGAGGTGGAGATGTAGTCGTTCAGCTTCTTGGAGGAGGTGGAAAGCTCCTCGCCCAGAAGAGACAGCCACTCGTCGTTATAGTACTCCATGTACTTGTCGTAACCGGAGAGGTAGAAGATATCGACCTGATTCTCCTTGGGCTCGGGATACTTGATCTCGGCGATACCGTACTCGTTGATCTCGGTCTCTTCCTCGGTCTCGGTTGCATCCTCATCCTCTTCCTCTTCGACCTTCTGGAACTTGGCGTACTGAGGATTCTCGATGTAGAAATCCTTGGTCAGCTCGGCGGTATCCTTCTCGCCCTTGTGGGCCTTCAGGTACACGCGGAGAGCCTTGGCGGCCTGCTCGGCCAGCAGGATGTCGGCCTGGTTCGCCTCGATGGCACCCTCAAGCTTCTCGTAGTACTCGTCCTCAGTGCAGAACTGGATGATCACGTTGGTCTTGAACTTGGACTTGGTGATCTTGGTGAACTCTTCGTTGACCAGCTCCTGGGCCTTCTCGGTGGTGGCGTCATCGGTGACGACCCACATCACGATGGTCTTCGCGCTGTTGTCCACGGTCGATTCCTCTTCCGGGTCCTTGTTCGTGCTTGAGCAGCTCGCGAAAACGCAGGTCAGCAACATCAATATGCTCAGGGTCAAGCATATGAGTTTCTTATTCATACTCGTTCCTCCTTGTGCGCCGAAGCCCGCCTCCGGACGGCGTAGGCTTCGCGTTTTAATACCTATATATTTTACACCATTTTTGTGAATCTGTCAAGTGATTTTTTTGAACACTTATGAACAACCGTACCATTTCTCCAAACCCGGTCGGGAGGCTTCGGGAAAAGAGGCTTTGGTTTTACTACACAAATTACAAATCCATCACTCGCAGATTGTGGCAATCGACGATTTTTTTGTGCAAAACGCCGTTTTGTGCCGAATCGTATTCAGCCGAATCACGAAAAATTTGGTTCCGATGCGCTATGCGGGCGCAAAAATACCCAAATCAGTCCAAAAAGCCCTTCAGATGGCGGGCGCGGCTGGGGTGACGGAGCTTACGGAGGGCCTTGGCTTCGATCTGGCGGATACGCTCACGGGTAATGTCGAACTCCTTACCCACTTCTTCGAGGGTACGGGTGCGGCCATCGTAGAGACCGAAGCGGAGCTTGATGACGTGCTCCTCGCGGGGAGTCAGGGTGTGGAGCTCTCTTTCGATGACCTCGCGGAGGATGGTCTGGGAGGCGGCATCAGCAGGGGCGGGGGTATCCTCATCCTGGATGAAGTCACCCAGGTGGCTGTCCTCCTCCTCACCGATGGGGGTCTCCAGGGAGACGGGATCCTGGGCGATCTTCATGATCTCCCGGACCTTCTCGGCGCTCATGCCCATCTTCTCTCCGATCTCCTCAGCAGTTGCCTCACGGCCGTACTCCTGGAGGAGCTGGCGGGAGTAGCGGGACACCTTGTGGATGGACCCCACCATGTGGAGGGGGATACGGATGGTTCTGGCCTGGTCCGCGATGGCGCGGGTGATGGCCTGGCGGATCCACCAGGTGGCGTAGGTGGAGAATTTGTAGCCCTTGGTGTAGTCAAACTTGTCCACGGCCTTCATCAGACCCAGGTTACCCTCCTGGATGAGGTCCAGGAAGAACATACCGCGGCCCACGTAGCGCTTGGCGATGGAGACCACCAGGCGGAGGTTGGCCTCAACCAGTGCCTTCTTGGCCTCGATGTCGCCCTCGGCCATGCGCTCAGCCAGCTCGTGCTCCCGCTCGGAGGTGAGCAGAGGCACGCGGCCGATCTCCTTGAGGTAGAGGCGGACGGGGTCATCCACCAGGCCCTCCTGCTCCAGGATGCGCTGCATATTCTCGCTGTTGCCGAACTGCTCCACCTCGTTCTCGATCTCGCTCATCTCGGAGCCGGAGAGCTCGGGCAGCGGGATGCCGCTGTCCTCCAGGGACTCGTAGAGCTTGTCCAGAGAGTCAATGTCGTAGTCGTTCTCCTCCAGGACCGCATCCAGGTCGCTCTCGGAGAGCTTACCCTTCTTGCCCTTGGCCACCAGATCGTTCATCTTGGCGGCCTTCTCGGCCTCGGTCTTAGCGGCGGCCTTGCCGGTCGTCTCGTCGATCACCTCGACGTTCAGATTCTTCTTTTCCATGTTTCCATGCTTCCTTTCTGTCCCGTTTCTCAACACTGATCAACGAGACATTTATTTTTAAACTTATTGTTTACTGTGCGTTGCCCGCGTCGTCCTTCATGCGCTTTCTTTTGCCCGCGAGGATCATATGGATGCTGTCCACAGGGGGGGCTTCCTTGGCGGCGTGGGTCTCCTTGGCCTGTGCCAGAGTCTCGGCGGCGGCGCGGAGCACCGATGTGCCGTTCTCGGACAGGGCTCTTCTCGCCTGCTCCAGTCTGGCCAGGCGGCCCATCTCCTCCACCGAGAAATACTCTCCGAGGAGGGCGAAGTCAAAGCCTCCGTCGGATTCCTCCAGGGTCATGATCACCGTGAAGGCGTTGCGGTGGAAGGCGGTGACGAAGCTGTCCCGGGTCAAGGGAACTTGTCCCGTGGCCACAGCCTTGCGGTGCTCGCCGTAGAGCAAAAGCAAGCCCAGTATGGCCTCCTCGGCGGCGGCGGCGCGGACGTTACCCGCGGCCTCGGGGTTGACCTTATCCCGGATGCCCATGGCGGACAGGCGGGCCTGTTGGCTCTCCTGCTGCTTCCCCGCCCTGGCGTTGCGGCGGATGGCGGACTCCACGTCCTTGCGCAGGCTTTCCTCGCTGAGGGAGAGGCGGTCTGCCACGGCGTGGATATAAACCTCTCGCTCGGCAGAGGAGTAGACTCTTGATATGATGGAGCAGAGCTCCGCGGCGGCCTTGATCTTCTCGTCGGGAACGGTCAGATCGTGGCGCGAAAGGACGGATTGGAGCTTGAACTCAAAGCCCGTGCGGCTGTTCTTGATGAGCTGGCGGAATTTCTCCGCGCCGAACTTCTTGATATACTCGTCGGGGTCCTTGGCGCCCTGCATCTGCAGGATGCGGACGTCCAGCCCCACCTTGGCGAAGATCCCCATGGCGCGGTGGGCGGCCCTTTGTCCCGCCTCGTCGGAGTCGTAGGCCAGGACCACCTGCTTGGTATATTTCGCCAGGATCCGCGCCTGCTCGTCGGTGAGGGCGGTACCCAGGGAGGCGACGGCGTTCTCAAAGCCCGCGGCGTGGAGGGAGACTACGTCGATGTTGCCCTCGCAGAGGATGAGCTGGTCGGCGCAATGGTTTTTGGCGAAGTTCAGGGCGAACAGATTTCTGCGCTTCTGGAAGGCGGGGGTATCCGAGCTGTTGACGTACTTGCGGTTGTCCTGTCCCCCCACGTCACGGCCCGAGAAGGCGATGACGTTGCCTGTGTTGTCGATGACGGGGAACATGACACGGTCGCGGAACATATCGAAGGCTCGGCCCGACTTCTGGCTGATGCCGCAGAGGAAGGCTTCCTTCATCTCTTCATCGGAAAAGCCGTTCTTCCGCAAGACGGCGGTCAGGGCGCCGAAATCGTTGGGAGCGTAGCCGATGCCGAAGCGGCGGATGATGGATAGAGGAAGGCCTCGCTTTTCGGTGAGGTAGTCCATGCCCACCTTACCGACGTTGGGGTCGAAGAGGCATTCCCGCCAGAATCGAGCGGCGATGAGGTTCATCTCAAAGACCCGCTTGCGGGACACGCCGCGGCGCTCCTCGCGGCCGTCGGTGGGCAGCTCCACGCCGCTCCGCTTGGCTAAAAATTCTATGGCGCCCTTATAATCCAGGTTCTCGGTGCGCATAATAAAGGTAAAGGCGTCACCGCCCGCCTCGCAGCCGAAGCAGAAGAAGGACTGGTTATCGGGGAACACCGTAAAGGAGGGTGTTTTCTCGCTGTGGAAGGGGCAGAGGCCGTTGTAGTTGGAGCCCGCCCGCTTGAGGGAGACGTAGGTACCGATCAGATCCACAATGTCCGACCGATCCTTGATGGCCTCCACGATCTCTCTGGGGTACATACTCATTCGTTTGACCCCCTCCAGACCCTGGGAACGAAGCGATCCCGATAGGTTTCAATGGCGTAACGGTCGGTCATGCCCGAAATGAAGTCGGCCACGGCCCGCTCCACCGTCTCCCCCTCTTCGGTGCCGATGCGCTTCTTGTAGCGCTCGGGGAGCTTGTCAGGGTTGGTAACGTAGTGGGTGAACAGGGCGTAGACCACTTCCTTGGCCTTGGTCTCCTCCCCCTTGGCCACGGGGTTGCGGTAGACCCGCTCGAAGAGGAAGGCGCGGAGGGCCATGGTGGCCTCGAGGATCTCGGGGGTCATGGCGATGACGGGGCTGTTCTCGGAGGCGGACACCACCGACATGACCATGGTATTGATGCGCTCGCCGTGGGTCTCCCCCAGCACCGAGGTGATCTCTTTGGGGAGGTCGGCCCGGGACAAAATCCCCGCGCGGATGGCATCGTCGATGTCGTGGTTGATGTAGGCGATGCGGTCGGCGAACTTGATGAGTTGGCCCTCGGGGGTGGCGGCTACCGAGTCTCCCGTATGGTTGACGATGGCATCCCGCACCTCCCAGCAGAGGTTGAGGCCTTTTCCGTTCTTTTCCAGCTTCTCCACCACCCGCAGGCTCTGGCGGTAGTGGGCGAAGTCGGGATCGTAGCAACGGGTCAGGGCGTCCTCTCCCGCGTGGCCGAAGGGGGTGTGGCCGAGATCGTGGCCCAGGGCGGCGGCTTCGGTGAGGTCTTCGTTCAGGCGAAGGGCGCGGGCCATGGTGCGGGCGATCTGGGTGACCTCCAGGGTATGGGTCAGGCGGGTGCGGTAATGATCCCCCGCGGGGGCGAGGAACACCTGGGTCTTGTACATGAGGCGGCGGAAGGACTGGCAGTGGATGATGCGGTCGCGGTCCCGCTGGAACTCGCTCCGCATGGGGCAAGGCTCCATGGGATGCTCCCGCCCGCGGGAGGCGGAGGATCGGGTGGCGACGGGGGATAGAAGCAGGGTTTCCCGCTCGTCAATCCATTCGTGGAGGTTCGTGTCCATGTGGTCCTTCCTTTCTGCCGGCCTGTAGGGGCAATACCATTCAGTTAAGCCTCCCCTTTAGGGGAGGTGTCCTCCGAGCAAGCTCGGTGCGAAGCGTGACGGAGAGGGCATTTCAAACGCTATTTGCCCTCTCACCCGCCTTCGGCGGGAGCTCTCCCAAAGGGAGAGCCATTTCTATTTCAGAACTTAATGATCTTGGCCTGTAGGGTCGCGCTTTTCTTTTCATTTATAATATACGCAAAAGTCTTGGTTTTTACTTTTGTTTTTTGCGGGAATTTGCGATTTTTGTGGGAAATTTTTCTAATTTGGGGGAGTTCTCACGGAAATTCCGCTCCCATTTTGCTCCCAAGCCTCAAATTCCCGCTCCCCGAGACACATTTCCCGCAACGGGGGCTTGCAATTTGTCTCCCGCTGTGGTAGAATGGAGGCAGACAAGAGCTCACGTCAAGCGTTCAAATTGGGGTTTATAGGGTTGTTGGTTTGTGCCGACCCTTGGGCATTGCCCTCTCACCCGCCTGCGGCGGGAGCTCCGCCAGAGGGGGAGCCTTTCGGACTCAACCCAGCGAAAACCCTTGTTTCGACAGGCGTTTTCCGCTGTTTTAAGGCTCCCCCTCTGGGGGAGCTCCGCGAAGCGGTGAGAGGGCAAATATCGCGGACAAGGCACAAACAAACAGTTCGACAAACCCCAATTTGAAAATTTCAACGAAAGGACTACATACTATGGAAAAGAAAACACTCGGCTCCTTTATCTCCGCCCTCCGTCGGGCGCAGGGGCTGACCCAACAGGAGGTAGCCGACCGTCTCGCCGTATCCAACAAGGCAGTCAGCCGCTGGGAGCGGGACGAGGCCATGCCCGACATTTTATTACTCCCCGCCATCGCCGATCTCTTTGGGGTGACGGTGGATGAGCTGCTGAGAGGTGAGAGATTGCGGGAGGCTACGCCCGGAGGATCGACCCCTGCTATGACCGATCCCGACGCGGATTCTCACGGCACCGCCGAAGGGGGTTACACCCATGAAACCCCGCCCGATCCGCGGGCGTTGCGAGGGTTGAGGGCGCTGATGAACCGCGCCATCACGCAATTCCGCAACTTCGGGATTTTAGCATTTGCTTTGGCATACGCCGGTCTGCTCGTTATGGTGGGTATCAGCTATGGATTCTATCGTCCCGTCCTTGGATATGCTTTCCAAATGCTTTTGGAGCTGGGAGGCCTATCGGTGCTTTGGTTCGCGGCATTCCGTATGCGCGATCATCTGAATGAGCAGATCTACGAGACGAGTGACAGCCGATTACCCGTCACCGAGCTGGCCAAGGGCTGTTTCCATTACGCCAACTGGGTCTGGTTGGGCACAGCCGCCGCCGCCCACGCTTTTGTCCTCGGCTCCGTCCTGTGTCTGAAAAGCGGTTCCCACTCTGTCCTGATTCAATCGCACTATGCCGTGCTTGTGTTGATCATCACCATCCTGTATGCCATCCTCACCATCAGCATCAAGCCCTATGCCATGCGCCGTTTGTGCCGCCCGTGGACGCAGACTTGCGGGGACGTGATCCACGCATGGACTTCATCCCCCCACAATCCCCGCGCACACCTCTCCCTCACCCTCTGGCAGATCATCCCCGCCATCCTCGGCACGGTTGGGTGCATGGTGGCGAACTACGCTCTCGACCATCCCGAGGGGCAGATCGACTACGCCGCCATCGCGGGAGTCAGCCTCCTGGCGGTATGTCTTGCCGTCTCTGTCGTATCCCTTCCCCTCCGACTCCGTAAGCTCCCCAAGGACTCCCTCCTCCGCCGCGATACCCTCATCGTGGGCATACGGAATCTGATCCTGAACGCCGTATTCCTCCTCACGGCCAACGCAAGCTTCGTGTACATCCGCGCCACATCCCCCGACGGCCGCGTGGAAACATCCTACTATTGGAACGAAGGAGTGCTTCTCGTGGGTATCGCTATGATCCTCGCCGCCATCCTCATCACCGAGTTTGTACGGCAGCGTGTTCAAAGAAAGAACGCATAATCAGCAAAAGCAAAAGAACCCTTCCGCTGTTGGTTGGGTTCTTTTCTTTTTTTCAAAGGTTTTGGGAGTCTTGAACCTTTTTGCAAAAAGGTTCAAGCGGGGGTCAGGGGCAGAGCCCCTCGTTCTCCGTCTCACCGATAATCAAACCGCTCCCCCGTCTCCATGAGGAAGCACCGCCCTGCGGTGACCTCCCCCAGGCGGGTGCAGAGATCCTCGTATTGGGTACACTTCACCGCCAGGGTCAGGGTCACGCGGTCCGAAAACTCGCTGTCGTCGGTGAGGACGCCGTATCTGGGTAGCTCCTGCAGGATCAGCTGGTAGTCGGAGTAGGTGGTCTCCAGCATGAACTCGGTGAACTTTTCGTAGGTGATGATGTTGGCCGCCTCCAGGGCAATGCTCGCCGCGTGGGAGTAGGCGCGGATGAGACCGCCCACGCCCAAAAGGGTCCCGCCGAAGTAGCGGGTAGTGACCACCACGCAATCGAAGACCCCCTTCTTGCGGATGGCCTCCAGAGTGGGCAGGCCCGAGGAGCCTTGGGGCTCGCCGTCATCCGAGTAGCGGGCGGCCTGCTCGGTGGAGGTGCCGCCGCTGATGCGGTAGGCCCAGACGTTGTGGGTGGCGTCGGCGTAGGCCTTTTGCTTCTGCTTGATGAAGGCCATGGCCTCCTCTTCGCTCTCCACGTGGGTGGCGTGGCCGATGAACACCGAGCGCTTTTCCTCGAATTCGTCCTTGCCCACGCCCTCCAGGGTGGTGTAGAGGACGGGGGAGGGGGTCTGGTTGTCATTACTCATGGCGATCCTCCTTGGGGGACGCTTCAAGGGTGGAGATCTCCTCTGCGTCGGGCTGTAACCACGCGTCGTCCCCGATGATCTCGGTGAGTCTCTGCTTGACGAAGCCGTAGCGCATGGCGCAGGGCGGGGGGATCAGGCCCCTGTGGATCATAGTCTCAAGCTCGCAGAAGGTGACCCATTTGTAGTCCACGGTTTCCCCCTTCTGGAGGGTGATGGGGGTGTCCTCCCCCGCGCTGCCCAGGCGGCAGAGGTAGCAGTCCATGAAGGCCGAGGGCTCGCGGAGGGTACCGAGGAAGATCAGCTCCTCGGGAGGGCAGTCGATGCCCGTCTCCTCCACAAGCTCACGGTGGGCCGAGGTCAGGCTGTCCTCGCCCGCCACACCCGAGCCGCCCGTGAACTCCCAGTAATCGGGGTACATCCCCTTGGTGGGGGCGCGGAGGGTCAGGAGGAGGCGGTTTTGGGCATCCACCGTGAAGACCGAGACCACGGTGTGGTAGGTATGGGGGGGCATGGGGTATTGACGGCCGCGAGGGTGGGTGATGCCCAGGGGGTTGCGGTCTTTGTCGAGCAGGTCCCAGAGTTCCATGGAACACCTCCGGTGTTAGTGAAATCCGCCCGTCGGGCGGGTGAAATCGCGCTTTCGCGCGGTGAAATTCCGCCTGCGGCGGAGTGAAAGCTTCCCTGCGGGAAGGTTGAGGAAGTCTTTTGCCACAGGCAAAAGACGATTTTATTGTATGATGATCGTATCCCCGTCGGTCAAGGGGATGGGGTGACGGTTTTCTCCCGCCAGCTCATCCATATGCCCCTGGCGATCATGGGTAAAGTGACAGATGAGGGTCAAGTCCGCGAGTCCAAGACCATGAAGCTCGGTCATGCCCTCGGGCGGGGTGTCATAGCGGGTGACGTGTGAAATATCATCGCAGACCACGTGCGCCCCCGCGCTTCCTCCCACATAGGTCACACCCGCCCGAATATAGCGTACGAGCTCACGGTCAAAGCCGCATCGGCGGATGCGGTCGAGGGTGGCGAAGGTGTTGCCGCCGCTGATATAGAGGACGTCGATATCCAGCCCCACGGAGGGAGCGGGATCGGCATAATCCAGCACGCGGACAAGGGCGGGATCAAAGCCCAGCTCCGCCATACGGGCGTGATACTTGCCGCTTGCCACCTTGTCGGAGGTAGCTTTTTCGTTGGGGATGAACAGAAGACGGCACTCCGAAATAGGCTTCGGAAGGTTATCCAGAATGACCTGACGGGAGCGCTCGTTGCGAAAGTCGCAGGAGGACAGGATCAGTTTCATAATGGTAGCACCTCCTTCTAAGGGAAAACTTCGCGATCGGACACAGCCGAGTTTTACCAGGTATCCTCTTCTTTCACAGTTTTGGCATTGAGATCATACTTCCTCATCATCCCGTACACCCGATCGTCCACGGTGGCCACCACGGTGACGGCGTCGTAGCCGTAGTCCACCGACTCCACGGCGGCCTGCTCGGAGTAGAGGCGGGACAGGGCCCCCTGCTCGGCGTTGGGGATGACGAAGGTCACGCGGCGTTTGCCGATGCGGACCATGTCTTGCAGGGTGAGGGCAAGCTGATCCAGTCCCTGACCCGTGAGGGCGGAGATATATACGGCGGCGCGGGCGGTGTCGGGACGGCTTTGGGTATTGTCGCGGTCGAAGGACAGGCCCTTGTTCGCCACCACGCCCATGAGGCTGACGGTGTCGCAGGACGCCCTGTCGCACTTATTGAAGACGTAGAGGGTAGGCTTTCCCCCCGCGCCCAGGTCCTCCAAAAGCTGCTCGGTGACCTCCAGCTGACCCGCGCACTCGGGGTCGGAGGCATCCAACAGGAGCAGGACGATATCGGCGTAGACCGCCTCCTCCAGGGTGGAGCGGAAGGCCGAGACCAGGTGGTGGGGGAGCTTGCGGATGAAGCCGACGGTGTCGGTGAGCAGGATGGTCTCGCCCCCGGGGAGGGTGAACTTGCGAGTGGTGGGGTCCAGGGTGGCGAAGAGCTTGTCCTCGGCCAGGATCCCCGCGCCCGTGAGGGCGTTGAGGAGGGTAGACTTACCCGCGTTGGTGTAGCCCACGATGGCCACGCGGGGCAGGCCCGAGCGGTCGCGGGAGGCGCGCATGGTACGGCGGTTCTTCTCCACCACCTCCAGCTCGGCCTTCAGGGCGTCGATGCGGCGTTTCATGTGGCGGCGGTCGCTCTCCAGCTTGGACTCACCGGGGCCTCGGGTGCCGATACCGCCGCCCAGTCGGGACATCTCGGTACCGTGGCCCGTCAGGCGGGGTGCGCTGTACTGGAGCTGGGCCAGCTCCACCTGGAGCTTACCCTCGGAGGTGACGGCGTGGAGGGCGAAGATATCCAGGATCAGCATGGAGCGGTCGATGACCCGCAGCTCCATATTCTTGTCGCCGCCGCGGATGTCGTCCTCCAGATTGCGGATCTGGACGGGGGTGAGGTCGCAGTCAAAGACCACCAGACCGATCGAGTGATTGCGGCAGAGGTCGGCCAGCTCCTGCACCTTACCCGAGCCGATGAGGGTGCGGGGGTCGGGAGTAGCCTTGTTCTGCACCACACGGGCGAAGACCTCGCCGCCGGCGGTGTCCAGGAGGCGGGCCAGCTCGTCGAGGCTGATTTCTACCTCGTCGGCATCATTATCGCGGGTGACTACGCCCACGAGGATGGCCCGGATGGGGCCGGTGGCTTCGTCTCGGGTGGTGAGGGTGTTTTTATTTTCGGACATGGGAATATACTCCTTTCGGGAAAGGGATGGGCGATATGCCCTGCGGGCGCGATATGCCTGAAGGCACGATATGCCCTGCGGGCGTGATATGCGCCCTGACGGGCGCGTGTTTTTGGGGTGGACTCATCTGACAAAAAAACAAAAGGACAGGCCGCGCCATGGCAAAACCTGTCCTTTTATGGGTTGATACTCTGCGCCCGCGGAACAGATGGCTATCCCGTGAGCCCCAAGAAGAATTACTTTCTGACAGCAGCCAGTCTCTTCTTGAACTTGTCCAGACGACCGCCTGCATCGACAAACTTCTGCTTGCCGGTGTAGAAGGGGTGGCACTTGGAGCAGATTTCAACGCGCATCTCGCTGCCCTTGGTGGAGCGAGAAACGACAGTCTCACCGCATGCGCACTTGATGACGCACTCAACGTACTCGGGATGGATTCCGTTCTTCATGTTCATGTACCTCTCACTTGGAATTTCCCCATATGCTTGGACATGGGGTACAAAAGCCTATATATTATAGCACAAACACCTTGAAAATGCAAGAGGTTTTTGAAATTTTTCCTTGGGAATTTTCACAAAAATGCGGGGGATTTCGTGTCGTCCCTGTGGCTTTGTGGAGAGAGTTTCACCAAAAGGTTTCACTCCCGAGGCTTACAGACGTCCACCCAGGCAGCATAGCCCGAATACCTCTCCAGCTCGGGGATGGTCAGCTCGATGGCGCTGTTCCCGCTTCCGCAGGCGGGGAAGACGGTCTCGAAGCGGCGGAGGGACTCGTCCAGGTAGACGGTGACCCCCTCGTTCACGGCAAAGGGGCAGACACCGCCCACGGCGTGGCCGATGAGGGTCACCGCCTCGTCGGGGGTAAGCATCTTGGCCTTGGCGGCAAAGCGGGCCTTATAGGCGGAATTGTTGATCTTGACGTCCCCTGCTGTGACGATAAGGATGGGGGCGCCCCCCACCGAGAAGGACAGGGTCTTAGCGATGCGGCAGGGCTCACAGCCCAGGGCGGCGGCGGCCAGCTCCACGGTGGCACTGGACACGGGGAATTCCAGAACGCGGTCCTCCATACCGAGGGATGCGAAGTAGGCTTTGACTTTTTCGATGGACATGGCGAGGTCTCCTTGTATGATGGTGGATTGGTGGTTGGGGATGGCTTCAAATTTGGGTTTGGCGGTGGGTTCTTGCGCCAAAGGCGCATATCGAGCCGCGAATGCGGCATATCGAGCCGAAGGCCCATGCCGGAGGCATATCGAACACCCGAAGGGTGTATATCGACAAAAACTCCGGGTCGATATGTCCCTTCGGGACTCGATATGTGCCTTGCGGCACTCGATATATCCCTTCGGGATTCGATATGCCCCCT
>JAZNJA010000128.1:0-1560 GCA_045577755.1 Eubacteriales bacterium | reverse complement strand
TTCGTCACGGGCTGGAACGAGTGGATCGCGGGCCGCTATGAGAAGTGGCCCGAGGACGAGGGCAACCCCGCCGCCGTGGAGAACGCATTCCCCGACCAGTTCATCGACGAGTTCTCCCGCGACATCGAGCCCACCAAGGGCGCGCTCCAGGATCACTACTACTACCAGCTGGTCAACTTCGTCCGTCAGTTCAAGGGCGCCCGCCCCATCCCCACCCCCACCGCCCAGGCCACCATCGACCTGACCAAGGGGATCGACCAGTGGGAGAGCGTCGGCCCCTACTACGCCGCCTACATCGGCAACACCGACGACCGCGACGCCCAGGGCTACGGCGAGTACCACTACACCGAGACCTCGGGCAGAAACGACATTGTCGGTGCCAAGATCGCCCGCGACGCCGAGTTCGTCTACTTCCTGGTTGAGTGTAACGAGAACATCACCCCCTACACCGACTCCCTGTGGATGAACCTCTACATCGACGCCGACCAGTCGAAGCAGGGCTGGAACACCTTCGAGTTCGTGGTGAACAAGTCCGCCGCCTCCGAGAAGACCCTGGTCCTGGAGAAGTTCACCGCCGATAATGACTACGAAAAGACCGAAAAGATAGCCGACGTGGAGTACAAGGTGGACGGCAAGTTCATGACCGTCAAGATCGCCAAGTCCGACCTGGGGCTTTCCGGTGACGACTACACGATCAACTTCTCCTGGACCGACAACGTCCACGACGAGGGCGATTACTCCCAGTTCAGCGGCGATATCCTGGACTTCTACATCTCGGGCGACGTCGCCCCCGGCGGCCGCTTCAAGTACAGCTACATCTCCACCGCCGCCAACTCCGCTACGGGTGAGACCAATGAGACTACCCCCGCCGAGTCCGCTCCCGCCGAGTCCACCCCCGTGGAGACCCCCACCGAGACCGAGCCCGACACAGAGCCCCGGAAGAAGGGCTGTAAGTCCACCCTGGGCATGGGCGTAGCCTTCACCCTCGCCGCCATGGCCGCCGCTGTGGCTCTGAGAAGGTCCCGGGAGGACTGATCCTTCCCTCCCCATACAAGCCGGGTCCCCCGCCTCATGGCGGGGTACCTTTTCGCGCGAAAAAAGCCCCTCCGTACGGGTACGGAAGGGCTCGGCGCGGGCGATCGGCTCTACTCGCCCAGCAAATACCCGACGCTGACCCCCAGCACACGGGCCAGGGCGGGCAACAGAGTGATGTCGGGGCAGCACAGCTCCCGCTCCCATTTGGACACGGCCTGAGCGGAGACCCCGAATAGCTCTCCGAAGGAGGTCTGGCTCATGGATCTCTCCCGACGGTAGGAGCGTATGGAGGCGGAGATGCGGAGGGTGTTCATAGGGGGACTCCTTTCTTGGGATGGGTCAAATTTGGGTTTGGTGAACTGTTTGTTTGTGCCTTGCCTGCGTTATTTGCCCTCTCACCGCTTCGCGGAGCTCCCCCAAAGGGGGAGCCTTAGAACGGCGGGAAAACACTTGTCGGGAAACGGAATTTTTGAAGTTTGGCACGAAAGGCTCCCCCTTTGGGGGAGCTCCCGCCGTAGGCGGGTG
>JAZNJA010000127.1:0-5810 GCA_045577755.1 Eubacteriales bacterium | reverse complement strand
GATTGGGCGGGATTTTGCAATAGGGTGGGGAAAGATTTTCAAATTTGGGTTTGGCGAACTGTTTGACGGGAAGGGCATGGCACTTTTCTCGTTAGCCCTCTCACCCGCTTCGCGGGTGCTCCCCCGGAGGGGGAGCCTTTGGAAAACGGTTGTCGGGAAAGGGTTTCTCTTGAAAAATGGCACGAAAGGGTCCCCCTCTGGGGGAGCTACCGCCGCAGGCGCGTGAGAGGGCAACACCCAAGGGTCAGCATAAACCAACAGCCCGCTAAACCCCAATTTGCCCGCCTCAACCACCGGTTGTCCCCCCATATCCGTTTTCTCACTTGCCATTTCTCCCGTCCTGTGCTATAATAGACCCAGACCCACACCACCCGAAGGAGGACCCGCCATGACAACCCCCATCCCCGCGACCAATCCCGCCGCCGTCTCCGCCACCATCCGCCGCCTCCGCCGCGAGCGGGGACTGACCCAGGAGGCTCTGGCCCAAGCTGTGGGCGTGTCCCCCCAGGCCATCTCCAAGTGGGAGACGGGGCAGACTATGCCGGATATTACGTTGCTGCTGCCGCTTTCCAAGGAGCTGGGGATCGGGGTCAATGAGTTGCTCGGTGGCAACAGACGGCAGGAGCTGGAGGAAAAATACCAGAAGGCATGCCCCCTCGGGTCCGCATATTCTTTGATGGTCGCACTGGAGGCTCTGGAGGAGTTTCCCGACGACGAGACGTTTCTGTACCGCCGCGCCTGCGACGAGCTGTTCATCGGAAAAAGTAATCCTATCGGGGCACAGCGGTATATCGAGCGGGCGATCATGGGCCTTCACTATTTGTGCCGTAAGGATCCCGACTGGCCCACCTACCGCTCCATGCTGGCGGAGGCCTATCTTGCCCAAGGAGACAAGGATCGGGCCTATGCCGAAGCGCTGGACTACAATGGCTCCGAGAAGGAGAGAGTGATGGAGCGCTTTCTGGACGAGGAGACCCGACACGCCAAAAAGCAGCAAGCCCTCAAGAATGCCGTTTGCAATCTGTACAACGCCCTGTTTTCCTACGGTACCCCCGAAGCCATTAAGACGGCTCATACCATGCTGGATTCCCTCTTGGGAGACGAACAGAACCTTCACGATCTCGGGTTGCGTGAGCTGTCGGTCAAAGAAGCCCTTCTGTGCCGCGACGTGGGGGACGACGAGGGGTATGCCCGCTACCTCACCAAAGCCTACGAGGAGGCGCGCGCCGTAGACACTTTGCCCCCTGAGCGGATTCCTTACCGAACCCCCCTCTTTGACCGTCTGCAATACGACCATGTCCCGAAGCCGGGAGTTGGGAATGAAACCTATCAATTTCTGATGTTCCACGATAGCTTGTTTGCCCATCCCGCCGCCGAGGGGCTGAAGCGGCGTATGGTAGATGAGGTGATCCGTTGCCGCGCCCTGCACTACGACGCGCGAAACTATTTGAAATTCTGTGAGCAACAGATAGGCAGTCCCTACCACTTCAATTTCAGTACCGCGTGGGACACGACACGGGAGGAGACCGCTGCCATGGAAGCGTCCTTGCGCTACACCCACGCCTCCCTGTACAGATCCATTGAGTGGCGGGTACGCAACGGCGAGCTGGCCGAGCGGCTGGTGAGTGAGGGGACTCTGACAGGCGTTTTTGCGGGCTACCTTGATATCATGCTGGCCTTCTGCAACTGTAAGGAAAAGAGCGCGTACAAGCGTCTCCCCATTCCCGAGGAGGAGCGAGCCATCCCCACCGCCCCCGAAGGCTCCAGAATCCTTGCCATCGCCGAGCTGCTGATCTCCCATAATTTCCGGGACTGCGGGCTGGAGGAAAAGCTTTTGGATTTTGTGCTGACCGGTGCCAAAAAACAGGGCTACACCCACGTAGAGGCTTATCCCATAGAGGATTGCTTGCCCGAAATGTACGACACCCGCCTGGCTATCTACGAGAAGATGGGATTTTCGGTTATCCGCGACCTGTCGGGCGGTCATTTTCTCCACAATGAGTGGGATAGAGAAGGTGAGAATCCCTATCGGCGGCTTCATATTTTGCAAAAGGAATTGTAAATTCGAATACGAAAACAGGTGCTTCCGGTATGGAAACACCTGTTTTTCTCATCGGTTTCAACCACCGGTTGTCCCCCCATATCCGTTTTCTCACTTGCCAATTTTCCCGTCCTGTGCTATAATAGACCCAGACCCATACCACCCGAAGGAGGAGCCGCTATGTCAACCCCTATCCCCGCGACCAATCCCGCCGCCGTCTCCGCCACCATCCGCCGCCTCCGCCGCGAGCGGGGACTGACCCAGGAGGCCTTAGCCCTTGCCGTGGGCGTGTCCCCCCAGGCCATCTCCAAGTGGGAGACGGGGCAGACCATGCCGGATATCACCCTGCTTCTCCCCCTGTCCAAGGAGCTGGGGATCGGGGTCAACGAGCTGCTGGGGGGCAACAGACGGCAGGAGCTGGAAAAGAAATACCGGCAGGCCGTCAGCTTTGGAGAGGAATACTCTCTGATCGTCTCGCTGGAGGCTCTGGAGGAATTTCCCGACGACGAGGACTTTCTGTACCGCCGCGCCTTTGACGAGCTACGGATCGGGGAGCGCTCCAGCGGGGGCAGACGGGCGTTCTACCTGAACCACGCGATCCGCCATTTCAACGCCCTGTGCTATCAGAATCCCGCTGATGAATATTCCATCATGCGGATACGCACCCTGCGCGCTTTGGGAAAAATGGATCAAGCCAGGGATCTGGAAAAGACCCTGACGGAGCCCGCCTATAAGGCCGCTGCTCTGGAGGGGGAGGGAAAGCGCCGCCATCTGCAGGAGAGGATCCGAAGGAATATGGAAGTCCTGTGCGAGGATCTGTTGGCCTATGACACCCCGGAGTCTTTGGCGGCGTACCGCACCGTGACCGAAGCCCTATGGGGGGATGATATGGCTTACCGAAAAGGAGCATGGGATCACCACGTCAGGGAGGCTGAGCAGGAACTCAAGGCGGGAGATACCGAGGGCTTCGCGGCGTCCATGACCATCGCCTACGAGACCGCCAAGGCCTACGACGAATTGGAGCGGGGGATTATCCCCTGCCGCGTCCCCCTGTTCGATCTGCTGACCCATGAGATCGACAACCACCGTGAACTGCACGTTTTTATCAAGAATTACGCCCTGCTGTCCCACCCCGCCGTCCTGGGCTTGCGTCGGCGCATCGTAAAGGAGCAGCTCGTGTGCCGTCCCTTGATGAAGCATAACTGGCGAGAGTATTTCCGTTTTTGCTGTCAGCATATCAATGAAGAGAGCTTCTTCGATTTCGGCGTTCAATGGGACTCCGACGTGGACGCGAAGGATATGTGTGAGTCCCTGCGGTTCCCCGGCTATGCGGAAGCGGAGATGCTGGACCGTTTCCGTGCCCTCGTGGAAAAACTGGTGAGCGAGGGGACCATGACGGGCCTTATGGCCTGCTTCGGGGAGACGGTCTTGGGCTTTTGCAACTGCGGGGACAAGGAGAAGTATGTCGGCCTGGGCCTCGAGGAGGAGGAGCGCGCCATCCCCACCGCCCCCGAGGGCGCAAAGATCCTCTCCATCGTGGAGATCCCGGTCTCCCGCTTCTTCCCAAACAGCGGGATCGAGGAAATGCTGTTGGAGCGGGTGCTGACCGACGCCAAAAAGAGGGGCTTCACCCACGCCGAGGTCTACCCCTTGGAGCGGATGGAGCCGGACAAGGAACGGTTCAACGCCCTGCTGTCCCTCTATGAAAAAGCGGGGTTTAGGGTCATCCGCGACTTGTCAAGCGAGCTGGATGGACGGTATTTCATCATGCAAAAGGTACTGTGATCCCCATACATACGAAAACAGGTGCTTCCGTCGTGGAAACACCTGCTTTTCATATACCGCGGGGGCAAGTGAGCAACGGGGATCATGACACGGCGGCTTTCCCGGAGGAGGGAGACTCAGCGCACCTCGACGAGGGTGGTCTTGACCACGCGGACGGGGGTCTCGGGGCAGATCTCTCCGCACAGCTCGGCAAGGCGGACGAGAACGGGAGCCTCGGTGTGGTAATGGCCCGCCATGATGAGATTGATATTCCCATAGGGCGCGTCGCAGAGCTGGTGGTAGCGGAGCTCCCCCGTGACGTAGGTGTCGGCTCCCGCGGCCACGGCGGCGAAGATATCGTCATCCCCCGCGCCGCCAACCACGGCCACGCGGCGGACGGGCTTGCCGCACCCCGCGAAGATCACAGCGGGGAGATCCAGAGCGGTCTTGACGGTCTCGATAAACTCGTCGGCAGTCATCTCGGCGGGAAGGTCGCCCACACGGCCGATGGGCTTGCCCGCAGGGTTGGCGTTGTCCCCGAAGGGCTCCATGTTGGTCAGCCCCAGAGCGGCGGCGAGGCAGTCGTTGACTCCGCCGTCGGCGGCGTCCAGGCGGGTATGGAAGGCCATGGCGGTGATGCCGTGTCGGATCATGCGGATGACCTTGCGGGAGCCGGTATCGTGACCGTCCACGGTCTTCAGCCCCCGGAAGAGCATGGGGTGGTGGGTGAGGAGGATATTACAGCCCGACTCGATGGCGGCCTCCACCGCGTCCTCGGTGGGGTCCAGGGCGATCAGCACCCCCGTCACGGGAGCGTCCGGGTCGGGGGCGCAGGAGATGCCGTCGTTGTCCCAGTCCCAGGAGAGGGAGCGGGGGAGTTTTTCTTCCAGGGCGGCGTAGAATTCGCGGATGGTCATGGTAAAATTTCTCCTTGTGTCAGCCGTTTTCAGCGGTGTTTTTCAGAAAAGAGTCTTTCTCTGCAACTGTTCAAAGTCCTCGTCGTCACGCGCCACAATGCCGACCGTGATGTTCGGCTCGTCAGCGTGGATCCGCAGGATCGCGTCGTCTATCGAGAGATCCAACCAATGGGACGTGGGAAAATCCTCGTCACTATACAGAGATAAAAGCCGAATGGAGCCGTGGTGCGGCAGAATAGTGTGATGCTTCCCCGCGTCAAGTGTCAGATCATCCCGTAGCGGTACCGCGTAAAAGTCCCACTCGTCATCTTCAACCTGATAAGCGGACAGCATCATTCGTTCTCCGTCATCAAAGATAACCACGGCATGATCGCAGTCGCAGAGTCTTTCATCCACAGGACGAAATCCCCAGTCGGACAGCAGAATACGGCTCACCGCTTGCTCCTTCAGTTTTTGCAAAAACCGTTCGGTTTCTCCGTAGGTATGGGCTTCGATCATATGCTCGATCTGCCAGATGTGAATATTTTCCGGATTTGTCCCATCCCATTCACCGACCTTAAAGCGGATCCAATTTACAAAATCCTCGCCGCCGTCATCCCCGACAGGATTCGGATTCGCGCCCGCACGGATCAAGGCGCGCATGAGGCGTAGCTTTTGCTCGCTTTCAGCCCATTGCCCCTCCTCAGTTTCAGCTTCCAAATATTGCAGATCCCAGATCAAGGGTCCCCATCCTTCAGGGTTAACGTCCAGATCGGCTCCCTCCTCTTGGATCAGCTCGTGGGCCAGATCATAATGCCCGCCCGACACGGCTTCATGGAGAGGTGTGGTCTTCAGCCCATGCTTATCCTCAACGATGACCGTACATCCACCGATCCCGCGGATCAGCTCACGGCACTTGGCGTAGTCGCAATTCTCGTTCTCAAAAAGCGCGAATAATTCCTTTGCGGCATCCATCGGGGGTCTCCTTTCTGCTTGGTTCAGGTAGGCGATTGCATAATTGCGAAAAATTGGGGTTTTTCGGTGCGTTCTCCTGCCTTCCCCAGCGGGGAAGGGGGACCGCGAAGCGGTGGATGAGGAGAGTGCTTGTA
>JAZNJA010000126.1:0-25773 GCA_045577755.1 Eubacteriales bacterium | reverse complement strand
AAATGAAACCGCTATGCTGGCGGGCGGCCACGCAGGGCCGCCCCTACAGGCGTATTTCTTTGTTTGACAATAACTTTTCGGGTTTTAAATTATTATAAGGCGGTTTGTAGGGGCGACCCTATGTGGTCGCCCGTTACCCCAAAATGCATTTCCCATCCGTCAAACAGTTCGATAAACCCAAATTTGAAGAATAACATCTACTAATAATATACTACACCATTTCCCTCAATTTGTCAAGAAACTCCCGCAAAAACACAAAAAAACTCCGCCCGATATGCGAGCGGAGTTTTCTGTTTCGATTCAGTTCACGGCCTTCTCGGCTTCCTCGGCGATAATCGCCACGGCGGCCTTGAGGTCGTCCCAGGGGATGTTCAGGGCGGGGAGGAGGCGGATCTTGGTCTTGGCCTTGATGGGGAGAATGCCTCGGTCCATGCAGGCCTTGAGGATGGCGGAGCTGTCGCCCTCGGTCTCGATGCCGATCATGAGGCCCAGGCCGCTGACCGACTTGATGCCCTTCTTGCCCATGAGGTTGGTGAAGATGTACTCCGACTTGGCCTTGACCTCGGCGAGGAGAGCGTCGTCGATGCGATCCAGGACGTGGCAGGCGGCGGCGCAGGAGATGGGGTTGGCGCCGAAGGTAGAGCCGTGCTGTCCTGCCTTCAGGGTGCCGTGGGACTTCTCAAAGAAGAGAGTGGCACCGATGGGGAGACCGCCGCCCAGGCCCTTGGCGGTGGTGAGGACGTCGGGGGTGATGCCGTAGCTCTGGTAGGCGTAGAGGTGGCCGCTTCTGCCGTTGCCGGTCTGCACCTCGTCCAGCATGAGGAGGACGTTGTACTTGTCACACAGGGCGCGGAGGGACTCCATGAAGCTCCGGGTCAGAGGCATGACACCGCCCTCGCCCTGGACAGGCTCGGCCAGGACGGCGGCGCACTTATGGGACTTCAGCAGCTCCTCCACCGCGTCGGCGTTGTTGGCCTCGGCGTAGAGGAAGCCCTCGGTGAGGGGGGTGAAGTCGGTGTGGAAGGTGTCCTGTCCCGTAGCGGCCAGGGTGGTGACGGTACGGCCGTGGAAGCTGTTCTTCAAGGTGATGATATGGTAGGAGTCAGCGCCCTTGTTGGTGGCGGCCCAGAGGCGGGCGGTCTTGATGGCGCACTCGTTGGCCTCGGCTCCCGAGTTGGAGAAGAAGACCGACTTGGCTCCCGTGCGGGTGCAAAGCTTCTCGGCCAGCTTCGCGCCGGGCTCGTGGTAGTAGAGGTTGGAGGTGTGCTGGAGCTTGCCCAGCTGCTCGGTGACGGCGGCCACCCAGCCCTCGTCGCTGTAGCCGAAGGTATTGACGGCGATGCCCGTGGCGAGGTCGATGTACTGCTTCCCGTCCTCGTCCCAGACGGTAGAGCCCTGTCCGTGTGTCAGGACCAGGTCGAAGCGGCCGTAGGTGTTCGCTACGTATTGTTTATCGGTGGATTTGATGTTGCTCATGGTATATACCTCTGTAAAGCGCATGAGATCCTTCGACTCCGCACGCTACGCGCGCTCCGCTCAGGATGACCCACTATACGTTATGATTTTTTTAAAGTTTTTTGGAAGTCTTGAAACCTTTTTGCAAAAAGGTTACAAGCGGGTTCCAAGGGCAGAGCCCTTGGCGTTCATTACTCCCCCATCACCATGGTGCCCGCGCCCTCGTCGGTGAGCAGCTCCATGAGGATGGCGTGGGGCACGCGGCCGTCCATGATGGTCACGTCCTTAACGCCCTTGGAGATGGCCTCGATACAGCAGTCCACCTTAGGGATCATACCGCCGGAGATGACGCCCTCATTGTACAGCGCCTTGGCCTCGGACACGGTGACTCGGGGAATGAGGGTGGAGGGATCGTCCTTATCGCGGAGAATGCCCGCTACGTCTGTCATCATGATAAGGCGGGCGGCACCCAGGGCCCCCGCGATGTAGGCGGCGGCGGTGTCTCCGTTGATGTTGTAGACGTTGCCCTCGTGGTCGCTGGCCACGGTGGAGACTACGGGAATGTAGTTCTTCTCCAGGAGGTCGTTGATGGGCTTGGCGCGGACCTTGGTGATCTCACCCACGAAGCCCAGCCGCTCGTCCTTGACCTTGGCCTCGATGATGCCGCCGTCCATGCCCGAAAGTCCCACGGCGTGACCGCCCTTCATCTGGAGGAGGGTGACCAGGGTCTTGTTGACCTTGCCCGCCAGCACCATCTGGACGATATCCACCGTCTCCTTATCGGTGACACGCAGACCGCCCACGAACTCGGGCTGCTTGCCCAGCTTCTTCATCATATCGCTGATCTCGGGGCCGCCGCCGTGGATGAGGACCACCTTAACGCCGATGAGCCACAGAAGGGCAATGTCCTCCATGACCTGCTGCTTGAGTCCTTCGTCGATCATGGCGTTGCCGCCGTACTTGACCACTACGGTCTTGCCCACGTACTGCTTGATATAGGGGAGCGCCTGGGTCAGCACCTCGGCGCGCTGGAAATTGGTGAATTGAAGGTTATCCATGATGTTCTCCTTTGTTTTGGGAGATACAAGTTACAAGTTACAAGATACAAGATATTCTCCGTCGGACACATCGTATCTTGTATCTTGTAACTCGTATCTTGTATCTTTACTCGTACAAATCTCGTATCTTTCTCGTACAGATCAAGTGCGGTAGTCCCCGTTGATCTTCACATACTCATAGGTCAGATCGCATCCCCACGCGGTGGCCTCGGCACAGCCGTCGGAGAGGGTGACCTTCACGGTGATCTCGTCCTCCAGAAGGATCTCCTTGGCGATCTCCTCGGAGAAGTCCACCCCCGCGCCGTTCCGGCAGACCAGAATTTCGCCCTTGCGGGAGGAGAACACCACGTCGATGCCGTTCACGTCGGTCGGGACACCGCTGTAGCCGATGGCGCAGAGGACACGGCCCCAGTTGGCGTCGGCACCGAAGATGGCGGCCTTCATGAGGGAGGAGCAGATGACCGACTTGGCGATCTTGCGGGCGGACTCCAGATCCTTACCGCCCTTGACCTCGCACTCAAAGAGGCGGGTGGCGCCCTCGCCGTCAGCGGCGATGCAGCGGCAGAGGTAGACGGTCAGGGTGTTCAGGGCCTTCATGAAGGCGTTGAAGTCCTCGCCCTCGGCGGTGATGAGGTCGTTCTCTGCTTGTCCGTTAGCCATGAGCGTGACCATATCGTTGGTGGAGGTGTCGCCGTCCACGCTGACCATGTTGAAGGTGGCCTGAATATCGGTGGACAGGGCCTTTTGGAGCATGGCGGGAGCCACAGCGCAGTCGGTGGTGATGAAGACCAGCATGGTGGCCATGTTGGGGTGGATCATGCCCGAGCCCTTGGCGATACCGCCCATGCGGCAGGTCTTACCGCCCACGGTGAACTCCAGGGCGATCTCCTTGACCTTGGTGTCGGTGGTCATGATACCGTGGGCGGCGTCCGGGGAGCCGTCCTTGGAGAGCCCTGCCACCAGAGCGGGGATGCCGCTCGCGATGGGGGTAATATCCAGAGTCTGACCGATGACGCCGGTGGAGGCCACCACCACGTCGGCGGGGCTGATATGCAGAGCCTCGGCCAGAAGGTCGGACATCTGCTCGGCGATCTCAATGCCGTTTGCGTTACAGGTGTTGGCGTTGCCGCTGTTGCAGATCACAGCCTGGGCGTAGCCGTCGGCGATGTGGTTCTTGGTGACGGTCAGGGGGGCGCCCTTGACGCGGTTGGTGGTGTACACGCAGGCGGTGGCGGCGCGGGTGTCGGAGCAGATCACCGACAGGTCGTGCTTGGTCTTGTTCTTGCGGATACCGCAATGGATGCCGTTGGCGGTAAAGCCCCGGGCGGCGCAGACACCGCCGGGAATACGGGTGATGGTAGACATGATTTTCTCCTATTATATCTGAACGAATAATTATACAACGAGATTCGAGGTGGGATCAGCCCCGAGAAGGATGTTAAGGCACTCCACGGCGGCACCGCTGGCGCCCTTGCCCAGGTTGTCGTAGCGGGCCACAAGGATCATGCGGTCGCCGGAGGTGTTGCCATACACGCTGATCTCCATGCTGTCCTTCCCCGTCATGGAGCCGGCGGAGAGGAAGCCGTTTTCATCGGCGTTATTCACGCGGACCAGGGGGGAGCCGTCGTAGGTCTTGTGGTAGACCGCGAGAACGTCCTCGGGGGTAGCACCGTTTACATCACTACCGAAAAGGGGGACGGTGACCTCCATGCCGGAATAGAAGTCGCCCACGATGGGGAGGAAGACGGGAGCCTCGCTGAGCCCCGTGAAGGCTTTCATCTCGGGAAGGTGCTTGTGGGCCTGGCCCAGGGCGTACTGACGGGGGGCGTCCAGCAGGGGGTCACGGTCGGAATTCTCATAGTCGGCAATCATATTTTTGCCGCCGCCGCTGTAGCCCGTGAGGGAGGTGGCGGAGAGGCGGGCATCGGGGGACAGGAGCCCTGCCTGCACCAGAGGGCGCACCAGAGCTATGAAGCCGCTGGCGTGACAGCCGGGGACGGCGATACGGCCCGAGGTCTTGACCTTCTCGTAGAAGTCCTCTCCCAGCTCGGGAAAGCCGTAGGCCCAGGCGGGGTTGGTGCGGTGGGCGGTAGAGGTGTCCAGGACCTTGACGTTGGGGTTTTCAATGAGGGTAACGGCCTCGCGGGCGGCGGCGTCGGGGAGGCAGAGGAAAACCACGTCCACTCGGTTCATGATCTCACGGCGGGCCTCGGTATCCTTACGGAGCTCCTCGGGGAGGGTCAGGACGATAACGTCGTTTCGCTCAGCCAGTCTTTCACGGATGCGAAGGCCTGTGGTTCCGGCCTGTCCGTCAATGTATATTTTCTTCATTTATTCACTCTTTCTGCATAAATATGTAACGAATTGCAACAGATACCTAATATTATACATGGTAAGCCGGGATTTGTCAAGGCATTTTTGCATATTTTTTCAATCCCTTCCCCTCCCTTCGCCATTTTCTGCGTTTCGGTCAGTTTTCATGAAGTCTGTTGCGTGATTTTGGTGTTTTTTAACAATGGCAACTTGTTTTGAACAGGCGGTTTCCCGTCCTGTCAGCGGGACGGCGGGGTCAGGCTCATGCCGGAGAATCATGGGTATAGCCCCGCCTTTTCCGAAAACTCCGTTCATTCGGTAAATTGAACATTTCTTATGTTAATAGTTTGTGAATATTGCAGAAAAGCCCTTGACTTTTCCGGGAAATCGTGTAAAATATGGTATGTGGTTGGCACTCTTGACAAATGAGTGCTAAAATCCGACAAGGATCATTCCGAAAACACCCCAAGCACAGTAGAAAATGCGGCAACGCATATCAATAGGAGGCAAGAAACATGAAGCTCAATCCCCTTTCCAACCGTGTCGTCATCAAGTTCGTCGAGGCGGAGGAGAAGACCTCGGGCGGTATCTTCCTGACCGCCGCCGCCCAGGAGAAGCCCCAGGTCGCCGAGGTCATCGCCATCGGCCCCGGTAAGGTCACCGACAACGGTGCTCTCGCTCCCATGACCGTCAAGGTCGGCGACAAGGTCATCGCCAGCAAGTACGCAGGCACCGCCGTCAAGCTGGACGGCACCGAGTACACCATTCTCTCCGAGGATGACATCCTCGCCGTGGTGGACTGATCCACAAGCATATCATAGGAGGTAATTTACAATGGCAAAGGATATTCTGTACGGCATTGAAGCCCGTAACGCCCTGGCCCGCGGCGTGGATAAGCTGGCCGACACCGTCAAGATCACCCTGGGTCCCAAGGGCCGCAACGTGGTCCTGGACAAGAAGTACGGCTCTCCCCTGATCACCAACGACGGCGTGACCATCGCCAAGGAGATCGAGCTGGAGGACGCCGCCGAGAATATGGGCGCTTCCCTGGTCAAGGAGGTCGCCACCAAGACCAACGACGCCGCCGGTGACGGTACCACCACCGCGACCCTGTTGGCACAGGCCTTCGTCCGCGAGGGTATGAAGAACGTCACCGCGGGCGCTAACCCCATGGTGCTCCGCAAGGGTATCAAGAAGGCTGTGGACGCCGCTGTAGCTTCCCTGGTCGCTTCCTCCAAGCGCGTCAACGGCAAGGAGGATATCGCCCGTGTCGGTACCATCTCTGCCGGTGACGAGGTCATCGGTCAGCTCATCGCTGATGCCATGGAAAAGGTCACCGCCGACGGTGTCATCACCGTGGAGGAGTCCAAGACCGCCGAGACCTACTCTGAGGTCGTCGAGGGTATGCAGTTCGACCGCGGCTACCTGTCCCCCTACATGGTCACCGATACCGACAAGATGGAGGCCGTCATGGACGATGCTCTCATCCTTGTCACCGACAAGAAGATCTCCAACATTCAGGAGATCCTGCCCCTGCTGGAGCAGCTGGTCCAGTCCGGCCGCAAGCTCCTCATCATCGCCGAGGACGTGGAGGGCGAGGCGCTCACCACCCTGGTGCTCAACAAGCTCCGCGGTACCTTCAACTGCGTGGCTGTCAAGGCTCCCGGCTTTGGCGACCGCCGCAAGGAGATGCTCCGCGATATCGCTACTCTGACCGGCGCTGAGGTGGTTTCCTCCGAGATCGGTCTGGAGCTGAAGGACGCCGACCTGTCTGTGCTGGGTCAGGCCCGCCAGGTCAAGGTCTCCAAGGAGAACACCATCATCGTGGGCGGTACGGGCGATCCCGATGCCATCAAGGCTCGCGTGGCCCAGATCCGCGCCGCTATCGAGACCACTACCTCCGACTTCGACCGCGAGAAGCTCCAGGAGCGTCTGGCCAAGCTGGCCGGCGGTGTGGCCGTCATCAAGGTGGGCGCCGCTACCGAGGCCGAGATGAAGGAGAAGAAGCTCCGCATCGAGGACGCCCTGAACGCCACCAAGGCCGCCGTTGAGGAAGGCATCGTGGCCGGCGGCGGTACCGCTTACCTGAACGTCCTCGCCGACGTGGAGAAGGTCCTGGAGACCGTGGAGGGTGACGAGAAGACCGGTGTCAAGATCGTGCTGAAGGCTCTGGAGGAGCCCGTCCGCCAGATCGCCGCCAACGCGGGCTTTGACGGCGGTGTCATCGTCAACACCATCGTCAATTCCGGCAAGGTGGGCTACGGCTTCGACGCTTACAACGAGGTCTACGTGGACATGATGTCCGCGGGCATCGTGGATCCCACCAAGGTCACCCGTTCCGCTCTGCAGAACGCCGCTTCCATCGCGTCCGTCATCCTGACCACCGAGTCCGTGGTCGCCGACAAGCCCGAGCCCAAGGTTGAGGCTCCCGCAGGCGGCGGCATGGGCGGCGGTATGGGTGGTATGTACTGATAAAGCCTATAGCGCATAAGAAAAGAGAGGTCGTGATGGCCTCTCTTTTTGTATTCAGATCATGCCTGTCCGCCTTTGGTAGATATACATATCGGCGTTTTCCGCGCTTTTTTGAACAGACTCGGCGGCATAGGCAATTTTTTCTTGGGACTCCGTCATATTGTATATATCTTGACTGATCATGGAAACATTTTCATTGATGGAATTCAAAACGTAATTCATATGTGACAGCGAGCTTCCGATCTTCTTCAAAGCATGGACAACTTCGTCCAGTTTTCCCACGAGCTCGTGGTGCCTTAGTTCGGCATCGCACAAAAGCATAGCCTCACGCATGGTATCGGCTTTATCGTTGGTGAATATCTCGTCCAGCACGATTACACATACCGCGTTACTGTAAGCGGGCTTGATGATACCCAATTCATAGCATAGTTCCAACTTTTCTACGACTATGTCACACGCTTGGTCTACCTCAAAAATGCGCTCGCTTAGGGCAGAATACGCATTGTTCAATTCTCGCTTCTTTTGTTTCAGAGAATCAATTGTTTTCAAATGCTCCTTTGGATGCTGCTGCTTTTCGGAATAATACTGTCTTTTTTCCTTCAAATCTTTTCTGAAAGTTATAGCAGCACCTACGGCCCATATGATGTAGATAAGCAATGCCCAACTACCGAAAGCTTTTAGGATCAAAAACAAATCAAAACGATTAAACACCCCATCTTCAAACGCACCTACATCTAAGAAAAGTAACGTAAAGGCTCCCGGTATGAGAGACATCATGGCACACAGAATCAACTTTAGCAGAAAATACGGTGAGAAGATTAACGCGAGAAGATGCTTGAAGAACGACCCTCTGCATTTTTTCTCCATCTCATCTACAGCTTTTTTGGCGATTTCCAGATCTAGTTTCCAGCTTTTTTCTTTGTCTTCTGTTTTTTTTATTTCTTCACTTATACTGCTTATTTCCCGTTCCAGCTTGTCTTTTTCTTTATAGCACGCCCTCTTGACTTCTACCAGAGTGTGCAATCGGATCTCCATATCCGCCACATCATGGACGAATCGTGCAGTTTTTTCCTTCACGGTGAGCTCTTGTTGTCCGTTCAATTTTTGTAGTTCCATTTGTGTTTCCATAAGCTCCCCCCGATCAAATCATTCCCATTCGTTTTTGTTGCGTGTAGGTCTCCACATTATCCGCGCTCTTTTTGACGGACTCAACAGCGTACGAGATACGACTGTCCGTATCCTTGATCTTTCGGATGTTTTCATTGATATCGATCACATTATCCGTGACAGTATCCATCATATCAGCAATGTAAGGGAAAGAACGACTGATCGTTTCCAATGCGGAGGTAACCTGATCGAGCTTGTGTGTTACTTCCACATGACGCAATTGGGCATCGCAAAGGATCATTGCCTCGCGCATGGTATCTGCCTTGTCGTTTTGGAAGATCTCGTCCAGCATAAGTACACAGACAGGATTGCGATACGCCGGCTTAATGACCCCCAATGAAAAACATTTTTCAATGCAGTTCTGAATTTCTTCCTCCGCTTTTACAATTTCGGGAATGCGGACAGCATTGATCTTCTTCCATTTCTCAACTTCGGCCACATATGGAGCTATGGCTTTCTCGTGCTCTCGAACGATCTCTTCCCTTTTTTCTTGAGCCGCTTGCAGTTCTTTTTTTGCTTTGGATCTGTCAACAAATTGACTTTTGAAACCGATAATAATACCCACTAACAAACCTATAAGACCACCGCCTATTGCAAACGCTTCACCTAGCCAAGAAGGCGATGTAGAATTTGATCCCCCGAATTCCTCTAGAAATTCCGGGAACCCCTCTACAAATGCACCGATAAAAGCACCCACAATCAGACCAATCAAGCCTAACACCAGACCCCAGAGTACGTAAAGCCATATCCATTTCTGATCTCCCGACACCGCCCACTGATTACTCTCTATCTTCGAATCGACATCGTGCACTTTGCTTTCCAGATCGTTTGAACGAGCATACTGTTTTTCTGCATTTTCTGCCATTTCAAGGCATTTTTTGCGTTCCTTCTGCAAAGTATAGAGCCGAAGCTCCATGTCTGCCACAGCATGGACAAAATCAACCAGATTCTGCTTAACGGCAATCTCCTGCTGCCCGTTTACTTGTTGTAATTCCATATGAACCTCCTCATATATATTTGTTATTTATTGTAGCACATTTGTATTCATTTGTCAACATATGTATTCAATGTTTTTTCTTGGGTATAGTATAATCAAGAAAAAAGGAGTACGATATGGCAGAAACAAGCAAAGTTGGAGCCGTGATCCAGGCCGTCCGTGAGGAAAAGGGGCTTTCTCAAGAGGTGGTCAGCGGTCTGGCGGGGATCGGGCGTACTCATTTGAGTGCCATTGAGCGGGGAGTCCGAAAGCCTACCTTAGATACCTTTTTCAAGATCGCCGAGGCGTTGGATATGCCCGCTTCGGAGCTTATGAGGCGTATCGAGGAGGCGCAGAAGCTTTAACTGCATAACAAAAGGGAGACCGAAGCCTCGGACTCCCTTTTTCGATGGTTGCGAAAGGAATCAGGAATTATACGTACCCTCAGTGGAGGAGAAGACAGACTCGATGCCCTCCTTGCGGCGGGAGGTCTTGACGTGCTCGAAGAGCAGGTCGCGGAACTGCTCCTCGTCGAAGGGCAGGGTCACGGGCTTGCCGGTCCAGGCGGACAGGTGCATGGCGTTGGACATGAGCAGGCCGTTGATGCCCTCGCGGCCGTCGGCTACCAGAGGCTCGTCACGCAGGATCGCGCCCGCGAAGGCGTTGACCACGCCCACGTGCTGGGGGTTCTGGCCGTCGGTCTCCACGGCTACGCGCTGGCAGCGGGGAGCGGCGAAGGCAGTCTTATTGGTGGCCGAGAACTCGGACTCGGGGGTGTCCAGCTTGATGAAGGTGATGGAGCCGCCGTCGGTGATGATGGTACCGCCATCGCAGACGATCTCCAGGCGGTTGGTGCCGGGGGCGTCACCCGTGGTGGTGATGAAGGTGCCCGTAGCACCGTTCTCGTACTCGAAGTAGACGGTAACGTCGTCCTCTACCTCGATATCGTGCCACTTACCGAAGTGCATCTTGGCGTCCACCACCTTGGGCATACCGCAGATCCACTGGAAGAGGTCCAGGTTGTGGGGGCACTGGTTGAGCAGCACGCCGCCGCCCTCGCCCGACCAGGTAGCGCGCCATGCGCCCGAATCGTAGTAGGCCTGGGGACGGTACCAGTTGGTGATGATCCAGCTGGTTCTCTTGATGGCACCCAGCTCGCCCGAGGCAATGATCTCTCTGACCTTGCGGTAGATGTGGTTGGTTCTCTGGTTGAACATCATGCCGAACTTCAGCTCGGGGTGCTTGTCCGCCTCGGCCATCATCTCACGGACCTGGAGGGTGTAGACGCCCGCGGGCTTCTCGCACATGACGTGCAGTCCTGCCTTCATGGCCTTGATGGCGTAGTCGGGGTGGCCGTAGTGGGGGATGGCGATGATGACGGCGTCGATGAGGCCCGAGGCGAACATCTCGTCGCCGTCTGCGAAGGTGGCAATGTCGGCGTAGGCGTTATCGGGCTTGGCGGCGCGGTGGGCGGCAAGACGGCCCAGGGCGAACTCCAGGCGGGCGGGGTTGAGATCGCATACGGCGGTCACTTCAACCTCGGGGCACTTGTCGTTGAGGATGTTCTCCAGGTGGCCCGAGCCCATGTTGCCCATGCCGAGGATACCGAGTCTGACTTTTTTCATGATGGTGGTTTCCTTTCTTGTATATGTGTGGATTTTTAATCTCTTGTATCACGCGCCCTTTAGGGCGCATATCGAACCGCGCAAGCGGTATATCGAGCCGCAGGCATATCGAACCCCCGGAAGGGGGGTATATCGACAAAAGTATCGGTCGATATGTCCCTGTGGGACTCGATATGTGCCTGACGGCACTCGATATATCCCTTCGGGATTCGATATGCGCCCTTGGCGCGAGAGGATAGAACGCGCTCAGCAGATCACTTTTCCCGAACAAAGCTCATCAACCGATTCCAATCCTCCCGCCCGAAGTAATGCAGACCGGGACGGAGGTGGTAGCCAATGCTTCCCCCGTGGTACTCGTCGCCCGCCTCGGGGAGTCTGTCCTCACAGACAAGTCCCCGCAAGCCGTGGGCCTCGTAGGCGGGGGAGGCGGCCACGCAGGCCAGCATCTCGGAGGCGGGGTCAGCCCACTGATCCTCCAGGGCCGAGGCCACGTAGGTGTAGCGGGGGGCGATGGCGGCGATGAGGTAGTGTTGGTCGAAGGGCATCTCGCCTTCCTTGCCGACGTACTTCTTGTAGTTCTCGCAGAACCAGTAGGGGAAATTACGGGTGATCTGCTCCACCCGCTCCCCCACCTTTTCGCGGGTGATGGCGGCGCCGCTACAGCCCGAGTTATTGGAGTGAGCCAGGAAGAACCGCTCGTCGGTGGCTCCGCAGAACAGGGCGGTCTTACCCAGGCGGGAGTGGCCGCAGACCATGGCGCGGGTCATGTCCAGGCGGGGTTCTTTTTCGGCGTAGTCCAGCACTCGCTGTGCCGCCCACGCCCACAGGGCGATCTTACCGGGGTCGGTGGGGCCGCGCCGGCCGTCGGGGTAGAGGAGGCCCGCCAGGCCGCTTGTGAAGTCACCGTTATCAGCGGTGACGTCGTTGTAGCAGAAGGACAGCACCGCGAAGCCGCCATCGGTGATCTCCTCGGTGGGCATATAGCGGTCGGGGACGTCGGGGCGGAAGTTGACGTGGATGAAGAAGGGATAGGGGCCGTCACCGCGGGGGATGACCGCGATGAAGGGGAAGGTGAAGTCCTTCCCTCGCAAGGTGACGGTCAGCTCCACCCGCTGAGAGGTGACTTTCCCCGCGCAGAAGGAGGGGATGCAGTCGTTCTGCACCGTCCAGGAAATAGCCTCGGGCTTTTCGGGGAGGTAGCCGTACTCCTCGCGCTGGAGGATCTCCAGCATCTCGGAGCGGGGGAGGAGGGCGGGGAGGCTTCTTTGGGTCAGGATATCTTGGAGCATGAGGGACTCCTTTCAAAGTTGGGGTTTATCGCTGAGCAAAGCTCAGCCGCTAATTCGTAATTCGCAATTCGTAATTCGTAATGAATGTAATCATATGGTAAGGCAAGAGCTTTCAACTCACCATAGCGAAAATTCCATTGATGGACAACGAATTTTGAGTGTACACTTCGTTCCGAATACCATTAAATTGGCTTTCGCTTCAGCGAAAGGCTTCCTCAATTACGAATTACGCATTACGAATTACGAATTTAGTCGCAGACCGCTAAACTGCAATTTACCTCAATCCAACCCCTGCGCGGTCAGATACTCGTAGCTTCTCTTGAGGCACAGGAAGGGATCCTCGCCGTAGCAATTGTCCTGCTCCACGAAGCCGTACTCCACGTGGGCATCGTCACAGGCCCTCAGGATCTCGGGGTAGTTCATGTTGCCCTCGCCGATGGCGGCCATGCGGACGCCCTTGTCCTCGGGGGAGAAGACCATGTCCTTGAAGTGGACGCAGTTCACACGGCCATCCAGGGCGCGGAGCCACCATGCGGGGTCGCCGCCGCCTGCCTGGACCCAGTAGGTGTCCAGGGTCACGCCGCACTCCTCGGGGGTGAAGGTCTCGCAGAGGAGGTCGATGAAGGTCTTGCCGCCGAAGCGGGCGAACTCCATGTGGTGGTTGTGGTACATGAACTTGTGGCCGCTGGCCACGATCTTGCCGAGGATGGGCTTCAGCTCGCTTGCCATGACCGCCAGGCCCTCGGGATTGATGCCGCGGGGGTTGGAGCCGATACCGATGTATTTACAGCCCATGGTATCGTGGAAGGCGATGGTGGCGTCGGTGTCCTTGATGATGCGGTTGTAGTCAAAGTGGGTGATGTCGGCCTGCAGACCGTAGGCGGCCAGCCGCTCGGCCATCCAATCGGCCTCGTAGGCGCAGACCCCCGAGAGCTGGATGTGCTTGTAGCCGATGTCGGCCACCTTCTTCATGGACTCGTCCAGGTCGGCGAGGGTCTTGCAGTAGTCGCGGATGGTGTAGAATTGAGCTCCGATCTTCATGGTTTGGTTCCTTTCAGAGTAGTTGGGATCAATCGAAATGCAGGGTCAGAGGCTGACCCGCTTTGAGGTCGCAGGTGGCGGTTTGGCCGTTGGTGGGCATCCTCACCGTGACCTCGCGGTCGGCGGGGGAGAGGACCGAGACCTCGGTGAGCTTTCCGTCCTTCCACGCCATGTCAATGGTGATATTGCCGCGGGCCTTGATGCCCTTGACGCATCCCGTGGGCCATGCCTTGGGGAGGGCGGGGAGCAGCTCGATGATGCGGCTGTCGGGGGTGCCGAGGTGGCTCTGCACCAGCATCTCGGCCATGCCTGCCGCTCCGCCCAGGTTTCCGTCGATCTGGAAGAGCCGGGGCGGGTGGAAGTCAAAGAGGTTATCGGCGGTGCAGTTTTGGAGAAGTCCCCGGACCCGCTCGAAGGCGGCCTCTCCGTCCTTGAAGCGGGCGAAGAAGTTGATCATCCAGGCCTGGGACCAGCCTACCTTGTGGCATCCTGCGCCGCCCTCGCCGCCGTAGGTCAGGCGACGGGTCAGGGTATTGCGGGCGGCCTCAAAGATCACGGGGTTCGTCTCGTTGATCTGGTCGGCGGGGTGGAGGCCGAAGAGGGGGGAGACGTGGCGGTGGCCCGGCTCTACCTCGTCGTAGTCTTGGATCCACTCGCAAAGGATGCCGTACTTTTCGCTGACCCGCAGAGGAGGCAGACGGTCCAGGGTGGCCTTCAGCTCGTCGGCGAAGGCGGGATCCTCGCCCAGAGCGCCGCAGGCGTAGGCGGTGCGGGTGAAGAGGGCGTAAATGATCTCAAAATCGATGGTGGCCCCGTGGGTCAGCATACTGCCGCGGCGGGTGCCGTCGGGCTCGGTGTAGTAGAAGCTGTTCTCGGGGGAGTTACTGGGGGAGGTGGTGAGGTAGCCCTCGGGGGACTTACAGAGGTAGTCCAGAAGGAATCGGCAGGAGCCGACGAGGACGGGGTAGATCTCACGGAGATAGTCACGGTCAGCGGTGAACTCGTAATGCTCCCAGAGGTTCAGGCACATCCAGGGCCCCGCCATGGGGAAAAAGCCGCAGTCCACCGAATCATGGACACCGGTGCGGCCGAAGACGTCGGTGGTGTGGTTGATGCACCAGCCTCTCGCGCCGAATTCGTCGCGGGCGGTCTGCTCACCGAAGCGGCTGAGCATCTTCATGAAGTGGACCAGGGGCTTCACCGTATCCGAGCAGTTCCCCGTCTCGGCGGGCCAGTAGTTCATCTGGAGGTTGATGTTGGTGTGGTAGTCCGAGCCCCACGGGGGACGGAAGCCATTGCACCATTTGCCCTGGAGGTTGGCAGGGAGGGTGGCCTTCATGCCCGAGGAGGTCAGAAGGAGGTAGCGGCCGAACTGGTAGTAGAGGGTCTGGAGGTCGGTGTCCACCCGCTGGCCCGTCTTGACCTTTTCCAGGCGGATATCGGTGGGCTCGTCGGCGTAGCGGGGGGCGTCCAGCTCAAAGGTGAGGGCGGAGAAGAGCTTTGAAAAGTCCTTTTGGTGAGTGGACTTGACGGTTTCGTAGTCGGTGGCCGTGAGCCTGTCCATGCAGGCGGTCAGGGCGGCGCGGTAGTCGCGGGTCTCGTCGATATCGAAGGTACCCACGTTGTAGTTGGTGGCGAAGGCACCGTAGACCGTGAGGCAGGTGGCGTCGGTGACCGAGATGTGGTCGTGACGCTCACGGACGGTACCGTCCGATACGACCTTGATCCGTGCGCCGAAGGACATACCCTCCCCGCCGTCGCCGTACTGGGGATCGGGGGCGTAGGTGGTACGGCCATTGAGTACCAAGGTATCGTTGGCGATAGCGGCGGTATAGGCGTCCTGGTCCCGCTTCATGGTGACGGTACAGGAGAAGGGGGCGGAGGCCTTCACGCGGTAGCAGAGGGCGTCGTAGGCCTCGCTGATCAAGCACTCGCTCTCGTAGGCGGTGCTTCCCTTTTTCCACGCGGCGGAGGCTGTAGCAGTGGACAGCTCCAGAACCTTTTTGTAGTCGGTGAAGTCGGTCTTATCGGCGAAGTCGATGAAGATCTCACCGAAGCTTTCGTAGAAGCGGACGCGGGGCGGGTCGGCCAAAAAGGTCTCGCGGCTGAGCTGCGCCGCCTCGGCCAGGCGGTCCTCAAAGATCAGCTCACGGATCCTTTGGAGGTCGGCGGGGGTGGCGTGGTTGGTCTCCTTGATCTGCCGTCCGCTCCAGAGGGATTCCTCGTTGATCTCGATGGTCTCGCGATCGGGGCTTCCGTAGAACATGGCACCCACGCGGCCGTTGCCCAGAGGGAGGGCGTGGATCCAGTCGTTTCGGTAGCGGTCATACCACAGCTTGGTTGACATGGGTATTCTCCTTTCGGATATCAGGCGTTCAGGATCTCTTTCAGCTTCATGACGGCGTGGTCGAAGGCGGCGCGGTTATTCTCGAAATTGAGACCGCCCACCTCGCTTCTCTCCTGGCCTCCCTCCAGGGCCTTGAGGCCTACGAACTGGGCCAGGTGAGGCTCCAGAGTCAGGACCACACCGACTTGGGCGGCATAGAGGGGCAGGTACTCACGGAGTGCGCCGATGCCGTCGCCGGGGGGGACGATATGGCCGTCGGGGGCGGCGTCCTTGATGTGGCAATACTCCACGTAGGGGGCCAGCATCTCCCAGGCCTCCATGACGTCCTGGCCGCACTGGACGAAGTTAGCGGGATCGAAGACGGCCCGCAGGCGGGGGACGGCCTTATGGATGGCCAGACAGTGGGGGGCGTTCTCGCCGTAGATACCCTTCTCGTTCTCGTGGCAGGGGATGACGCCCCGCTGGTCGCAGAGGTCGCAGAAGACGTTCAGACGGCGGCAGACCTCGTCGAAGTAGGCGTCCTCGGCGTTTGTTCCGTAAAAGGAGAAGAGGCGGATGCGCTTGGCCTCAAAGATCTCGGCCATGTCCAGCAGGTGCTTGAACTTGGCGATATCCTGCTCGAAGTCACCGTTGATCTGAGTCTTGCCCGCAGGGGAGCCGATGGACCAGACCTGAATACCCGCGGCATCCAGCTCGGTCTTGAACTGCAGGGCGGCCTCACGGGACAGATCGGCGATATTGGTACCGTCCACGCCGCGGATCTCCAGGTAGGGGATGGCGTTCTCGGTGAGGGCCTTGATCTGGCCCAAACGGTTGGCGTCGGCCTCGTCGGCGAAGGCGCAGAGCCGAATATTTGACATAGGATTCATGGTGCCTCCTTGGGTTTGCAGATTGTGTAGGCGATTGCATAATTGCGAAAAATTGGGGTTTAGCGAACCGTTGGTTTACGCTGACCCAGCGGTGTTGCCCTCTCACCCGCCTGCGGCGGGAGCTCCCCCAGAGGGGGAGCCTTTCGTGCCATATTTGTGAATTTCCCTTATCCGACAATGTTAATAGGCTCCCCCTTTGGGGGAGCTCCGCGCAGCGGTGAGAGGGCAAATAACGCGGGCAGGCCACAAACACACCGTTTTAAACAGCCCGCCAAACCCAAATTTGAAGCATTTTGCAATCGCCTATTTGCAGATTGTGGGCAAGGGGAGAAAAGTGAGGTCTTGATTTGCAAGATTCCCTTCCCTTACTGCACAAATTATAGCATAATTCACTTAATTTGTAAAGACTTTTGGGAGAATTCCCACAAAAAAATCACGGCCCGCCCGATGTGGGTGAGCCGCGATGGACGGGGATGGATCAACTTGCGGGGGAATAGGTGACGGTCGTATCCTCGGGCATTTCCCCGAGTCCTGTCCAGAGGGCGATGTTATCCATGGTACCGTTGATGGCGGCGCCTACCTTGAAGGCCAGGCCGCCCACGCCTGCCACGGTATCCCAGTCAGCCGCTCCCGCGGCGTCGATACGGGGCATACTGACGCAGACGAACTCGGGCATATCGGCGGTCTTCATGTAGATGATATTGCCCAGATCGTAGTCGTGCCGGATGCGGATGGTGACCGTAACGTTACGGAAGTTGTCAATAGCGGAATCGTCCTTGATGGGGGTGTCGATGTTCAGAAGCTTCTTGGCGATGGTAGTGCCCACGGCGGGGTCGTTTTCGGTGAGGTTACAGGCCAGATCCTGAGCCGGGTCCTTGACGTCGTAGGTGGCCCACTTATCGTAGACGTGGCCCTGGTTATTGGCGTAGCCGCCGATGCGGAAGTGGTAGGAGTTGTAGGTGTCGCCGTAGTAGTCGGTGAGCAGGCAGATGTAGCGCTTGTAGTTGGAGGCGTCGAAGTAGGTGACGTCGTACTGGAGGGTGTAGTCGCCGTACTTATTGATGGCCTCCATGTACTCCTCGGTGAGCATGAGGGCGTAGCTGTCCTTACCCTTGAAGCCCTCCTCGGGGCGGTAGTTGCTGACCAAAAGGGCGCCGTCCTTGATGGCCAGGTCGGCAGTCCAGTCGCTGTAGGCGTAGTCGTCGGCCACGGTCTGGATGACCCAGCCCAGCTCGGTAATGGTGTCGTTCAAATTATCAATATCCCCGTAAGAGGAGAAGTCCTCGTAGTAGAGCATCATGCCGTCGGCGATCTCGGCGGTGGGCTGAGTCTCGGGCTCGGTGGGGGCCTCGGTAGGAGCTTCGGTGGGCGCCTCGGTGGGGTCTTCCGTGGGCGCTTCGGTGGGCGTCTCTGTGGGTGCCTCGGTGGGGACGTCGGTGGTCTCCTCGGCGGCCTCGGTGGTTACGGCTGGGGGATCGGTCTCGGCGGGGGTGGTATCGCCGCCGTCGCAGGCGGTGAGGGTGAGGGCCAGGAGAGCGGCGAGGAGCAGGATCGGTCGGGTGAATCTTTTCATGATCTTGTATCCTTTCTTACGTTGGTCAGTTCTTGCGGCGGCAAAGGGCGTAGCCTGCAGCCATGATCAGCAGGAGGGCGGGGGTCATAAGAGCCGACTTACAGCCCTTCTTGCCTGTAGGCTCGGTCTCGCCGTGGGGCGTACCCGTGGAGGTGCTTTCGTTGGGATCGGTGTCGGAGGGGGTGGTGGCATCACCGCTGTCGGCGTTGGTATCCTCCTCACCGGTGTCGGGAGCCTTACCCAGATTCAGGGTGGTGACCAGGCGTTGGTCGGGGGTGTAATCCACCTCGCCGAGGCCCTCGCCCAGGAGGGTCTCTACGCGGCTGCCCTCGGCTACCTGGGATTTGTAGGCGATGTAGAGATTGGCGAACTCCATGGTCTGGTTACGGGTGGTCAGGGCAATCTGGGAGCCGGCGGAGTTGACGCGGGTGTTCTCCACGGTCAGCACCTCCTTGCCGGTGGAATCGCGGAGGATGACCGTACCGTAGTACTCCTGTCCCGTGCCGTCGCTCTCATAGACCTTGCCGGGATCCTGCAGGAGGGCGGAGCACATGAGGACGTCGTTGAAGTAGATGGACAACGTCTTGCCGTCATCCACGGCGCGGAGCTTGAACCAGCCGTCGGCGGCGGGCTTGAACTTGTCGCCGTAGGGGAATCGGTAGGAGGCGGAGGCCACCCCCAGGCCGTCCTCGGCGTAGCGCTTGATGCGGATGGTGATGGCATTGGCTTCGGGATACAGGCCGATACCCGAGCCCGCTGTGGAGGAGCCGCCGTACTTTCGGCCTCCGTTCTCAGCGTACCAGTCCCACTCAAAGTAGTTGAAGACCTGCTTGACGTTGAAGTTCTTGGGGTTCTCGGGGGCGTAGGCACCGGGCATCTCGCCGCGAAGGTAGACGGCGGAGTTGCCGTAGTCCACCATGTGGAGATCGGCGGAGAACTCGTACTGGCCCTCTACGTCCTTCCAGGTGCGGAGGTCGGTGTAGCCCTTGAGGCGGACGTAGTTGCCCTTGTCCCCCTTGATCACCTGACCGATACAGGCCGAGGTACCCGTGGCCAGCTGGAACTGGTCGGCGATGGGGGTATCCCCCACGAAGAGGCCGGGGGTGGTGTTCTTGAGATCGTACAGGACGTCCACCACGGTGTCCTTGACCGTGATCTCCACGTCGGTGTCGGGCTTCTCCACGGCGGCGCCGTTGGCGGGAGCCTTACCCGATTCGGTGACCAGGACCGTCTTCTCCACGGGGGAGGTGGTGTAGTCCTCGCAGAGGTATCGGAAGCCGAAGCGATTGTCGGGGGCGGCGTCACCCAGGTCCATGAAGGCCATGGGATCGCCGTTGTTCACCGAGTTGTCTGCCCACTTGAAGATCATCTCGGTGAGCTTGCCCTCCACCCCGATGAGCTCCTTGGGCAGGCGCAGAGCCATATACTCGCCTTCCAGGTAGTAGTAAGCGCCGCCCACCACCTCGGTCTCAAAGGTGTTGTCCTTGAACTTCTCTACCGTGACCACGAAGGAGTCGCGGTCGCGGTTGAGGACGAAGTCGTAGCCCTCCCAGCCCGTGGTGATGTCGCCGTCGGTGTTGAGGTAGAGATTCATCCACTCGGCGTCGTTGTCAATGATGATATCATGGGAGGTCTTGACCAGGAAATAGAGGTTGTCGCTGTCCTGGGAGACCTTGGCCCAGTCGATATCGTTGCGCCCGGTGTTGTTGATATAGCGGTAGCGGGCGTCGTAGCTGACGGTGTTGCGATGCTCGATATCGTAGAGGGAGTCGGTGTACTTCATGTCGATGGCATCCCAATCCGACAGCTTGTAGATGTTGATAGAGGTCTGGTCGTCGGCCACGGGGGTGGCGGCAATACCCTTGTACTGACGGATGTAGTCCACCATTTGGTAGTAGTAGTTATCCCCGATACCGTAGCCGTCCTGATTGCGCATGGGCTCGCCGTCGCGGGAAAACTCGGCGTTGAACTGATCCACGTAGGAGAACTTAGCGGTGGAATTTGCCATGTTCTGGCTGCTATCCGAATGGAAGCAGCCCGCGATCCACTCGTTCCAGCCCGTGATCATCATGACAAAGGGCTGATCGGCGGCGATCTCCCGGTTCATCAGGTAGCTGACCGCGCCGAACTGGGACTCGAAGCACAGGCCCTGCCCTGCCCGCTCCACCGAGGAGAATTCCATGTCCCGCTTATTGTTGTTGGGCTGTTTCCCGTTGACGAAGCTACGGCCCTTGGAGGAGCTGGGATGGTGACCCATAGCCACGCTCAGAGCCTCCTTGTTACCCTCGGCGTCACGTCCCCAGCCGCCGTTCTGCATTTCCACGACACGGTTGGTGGCGTTGGGGTAATACTTATACTCCTGCAGCCATGCCCAGTAGTTGTCCTTGTCTACCCACGCCCAGCTGCCGCGGACGGTGAACTTCTCGTCCACCTTCTTCTTGACGTCCCCCGATAGGCCCGCGTAGTTGCCGAGGATCAGGGGCTTGCCCTCCCAGGTGAAGAACAGCTCGCTGTACTTGTCCCAGTTCTCGTCGGAGTAGACCGTGGTGAAGAGCTTCTGCATATTGGTCTGGAAGGTGGCGGGGGTGTCTCCGTTGAAGAAAATGATCTGGGGGGTGTCGATACCCTCGCGGCGCATCTCCAGCCAGGTATCAAAGAGGGCGGTATGGCCGGGGATGAAGACCTCGGCATTGGAAACGTCCAGGTAGATGAAATCCACCCCGGCGGCCTCCAGCATATAGGCGTGCTTGCGGTAGACCCAGGTATCGGTGTTGCGGTAGTAGCCGAAGTAGGGCTCTGCCCAGTAGGCCTCGCCGCCGTGCTCCTCGATGTGCTTGATGGCGTCCTTGGCCCCCAGCTCCAGGTAGAGCTTGGTGTTATCCTGGACCGTGCCGCCCGCACCCACCCAGCAAAGGAAGTAGAAAAGCCCCACGTAACGGTTGTCCTTGGGGTCGCCTGCCTTGGCGTTATCCGAGACGGTTCTGTCCAGGGCGTCGTGAACGGTCCAGGTGGAATAGTCCACGGTACGGAGGCCCTCGGCCTCGGGGATCTCCCAGGTCTCCTCTACGTTGGTGAAGACAAGATTGTCCACGTAGCCGTCAAGATTGGAGAGGTTGAGGGAGAAGTAACCCGTGGGGTACAGCTCACACGTATCGGTCTCGGCCAGAACGGTGCCCTTCCCGTCGCAGAAGGCCAGGTATCCGTCCTCGGTGTACTTGACCGAGGCCAGGACCGTATCCCCGCAGGACAGGGTCAGGGTATCCAGCCCGTCGTGAAGGGTGAAGTTCTTTGCCTCATCGGTAGAGATCGGGATCTTTACCGATGCCTCCAGTCCGCACTCAGGCTCGCTCATGCTCAGGGTATCCGATCCGTTCAAGGTGAACCAGATACCGCGGTCATCGGGGGTAGCGGTGGTCCTGGAGGTACGGACTCCCAGCTGTACCGTACCGCTGACCAGCTGCAGATCGAAGGACAGGTAGCCCTCCTCCAGGCCGTACTGGTCTCCCAGGCAGACAGAGGAGCCGAAGACGAAGCTGTTATCCCCCTCGGTGGTCAGTCTGCCGTTCTCGATGCGGGCCGTGGAGCGTCCCAGCGCCAAGGCGGGGTCCGAGGCGTAGTGACCGATCCGCTCCAGGGAGAAATCGTAGGAATGGGTGACCAGGGTACGCTTGGAGAAGCCGTAATCGTAGCCGCCCTCATGCTCGGTGATGGAAGCTCCGCTATAGGTAGCGGTCGCTTCGGCGGCGGTCACGGACACAGGCAGAGAGGCGGCGGTACCCGCCAGCAAGAGGACCGCGAGAGCCGCGGCGGTCAGGCGTTTCATGCATTTCATAGAAAAGCTCCTTTGGGTGGATTTACACGCTTTTATTATATAGGATTTTTCAGTTTTACGCAAGAGGGTTTGATGATTTTTGTGCAATTTGCCATATCTGTTTCGTGCTGCTTTCCGGCAAGCCGTTTTCCAAGGGGACGATTCCGCTTTGGCGCAAATACGGAGCCTTCCTGCCGCGCGAAAAGCGAAACGCGATCCATCAAAAAAGAAGAATCCGACACCAAACCTGATGTCGGATCCTCTCGACCGTATGTGCTCTATCAGAAAACCGGAATGTAGACGACCTTTCACTTACAACCAAGGAAGAAGCGTGGGACCATATTCCCGCTTTAGGATACAGCGGATCAGCGGTCTCTTCTTCTGGCCTCGAAGCAGGCGCTGCAATACACGGGTCTGTCGGCGCTGGGCTGGAAGGTCAGCTTAGCGGTTGCGCCGCACTCGGTGCAGACAGCCTCGAAATACTGACGCTCGGGCTTACCGGCGTTCTTCTTGGCGTCGCGGCAAGCCTTGCAGGTCTTGGGCTTGTTCTGGAAGCCCTTCTCAGCATAGAAAGCCTGCTCACCGGCCGTGAACACGAACTCATTGCCGCACTCCTTGCAGACAAGGGTCTCGTCCTCGTAAACGGGAGTCTCCACGTTCGCGTCCATGATCTCATCTTCGTACATTGGTTTATACCTCGCTTGAAATATTTCGCCCCGCGACGGACTCACACCGCCATCTCGAAGCTGGTTGCCTCGCGTGCTGTTTGCACCAACGGAACAAGGATATATTCTATCACCCGCATCAATCCCCGGGGGGCGTGAGCCTCTCCCGCAGCTTCTTGCGGATGCGATAGATCGCGTTATGGACAGATCGCTCGTCCCTCCCCAGGTCCTCGGCAATGTCCGCCACCGAAATACCCATGACGTACTGCCACCAGACCCGATTTTCGTAATCCGAGAGATGTCCGCGGACCGTGCGGCACAGCCGATTGAAGGCCTCGTCCTCCTCGAACTGTCTGGCGGGATCGGGCTCAGGATCGGGCACTGCCGCTTCCTCCTCGGGAAGGGCTACGGGGGTGACACGTCGAAGGGCCTTGAGATGCCGCCATTCCGATACCAGGCCGTTGCGCAGGCAGATCTTGGCGTACAGGCCAAAATCCACCGCGTCCTGCTCGGTGTCGTAGGAGGAGATGGCGCAGAGGAATACCCGTTCAGCCTCCTCGCGGAGATCACGCCGCTCCTGATCGGTCAATTCCGACAGGCAAAAGCGGGCGACCGAGGACTCCAGAAGGGGACGGTATCTGGAGAGCAGAGCAAGATGAGCCTCCCGACTGCCCGCCTGGGCCTGCAGCACCAGATCGCGGACCGAGGGGTCGGTCTTGCGGAGGGTATGGGATTCGGACTGAGGATGGGTTTCTTTCATACCGCGGCACCTTTTCCGACGGCGTACCCGTATCCGCGCGCGGCGAAAACAGGTACAACTGTCCTTATACATATTATTATATCATGATTTTGCATAATGTCAATACCGAAATTTCGACGAATTTTGTAGAATCATGACATTATCAACAAAAGGCGGCCTTGATTGTGGATAATCCCACACCCAAAGGCCGCTGAATTGGTAAATTTGACGAAGAATCGTGGGGGTTTTTGGCATTTTGCCTTAATTTAAATTTAAAACTTTGTGAATATTTTTTTGACCTTTTACGAACATTTTTTGTCGTTCGCGTCAAAAAATCGGCAAAATCACAATGCTGGCAAGGTTTTTTCGCTTTAACGCTTTACATGGTTACATGGTATACAGCCAACCGTATTTTCGGCCGAAAATATTGATGGCCACGATGCCGCCTATGAACAAAGCGACGAAAATCAGGGCCAGGACGTCCCGCCCATGATATTTGAGGATCCGAAGCTTGGTGCGTCCTTCCCCGCCGTGGTAGCAGCGGCATTCCATGGCGGTGGCCAGCTCGTCGGCTCTGCGGAAGGCCGAGGCGAAGAGGGGGACGATGATGGGGATGAGGGCCTTTGCGCGCTTGGCCAGGCTGCCCGTAGTGAAGTCGGCGCCGCGGGCCTTCTGGGCGGACATGATCTTCTCGGTCTCCTCCATGATCGTGGGGATGAAGCGCAGGGCGATGGTCATCATCATGGCGAAGGCGTGGACGGGGACCTTGATCTTGGCCAGCGGGCGGAGTAGGCTCTCCAGGGCGTCTGTGAGAGCGATGGGGGTGGTGGTGTAGGTCAGAAACAGTCCCGTACCGATGACCATGGCCAGGATACGCACCAGGATGAAGGCGGCGTGGTAGAGGCCCTTGGCGTAGATCCTGATGACCCAGAAGTCCACCAGGGGAGCGGCTCCCTCGGTGGTGTCCACGATCCAAAAGATATTGAGGACGGCGGTGAAGGCCATGATGAAGATGAGTGCCTTTATGGAGCGGAGCACCACCTTCATGGGGATGCGGGAGATGAAGATCAGGGCGAAGGCCGAGACCAGCAAAAGAACGAAGGAGAAGGTGTTCTTGCAGAGGAAGGAGGCCACGATGTAGGCCACGGCGCAGATGACCTTGGCTCGGGGGTCCATACGGTGCAGCACCGACTCGGCGGGGTAGTATTGACCGAAGGCGAATCCTTTCATGCTCGCTTCCCTCCCTTCCCACGGGCCTCGGAGAACAGCCTCATGAGGGCGTCCTCGGCGGAGTCCACGGTGTAGAGTCCCGCGGGCATGGGCATACCGCCCTCCCTGAGGAGCAGGCAGAGCTTTGTGATCTGGGGGATATCCAGACCCACCGCCTCCAGCTCGTCGGCGCGGGCGAAGACGTGGTCGCGGTCCCCCGCCATCAGCACCTTGGCATGAGCCATGACCACCACGTCGTCGCAGTACTGGGCCATGTCCTCCATGCTGTGGCTGACGATGAGCACCGTACAGCCCGTATTGCGGTTATAGTCGCGGATGCCCTGGAAGATGGTGTGGCGGCCCTGGGGATCCAGTCCCGCGGCGGGCCCGTCCAGCACCAGCACCTCGGGGCGCATGGCCATGATGCCCGCGATGGCAACGCGGCGCTTCTGGCCTCCCGACAGGTCAAAGGGGGACTTCTCCATCAGATCGGAGGGGACCCCCGCGAAGGCGGCGGCCTCGTAGACCCGCTCCTTGACGTCCTCCTCGGAGAGTCCCATGTTGCGGGGGCCGAAGGCGATGTCGGCGAAGACGGTCTCCTCAAAGAGCTGGTACTCGGGGTACTGCATGACCAGGCCCACGCGGTAGCGGACCTTCCCGATGTCCTTGGGCTTTGCCCAGATGTCGGTGCCGTCCAGCAGCACCCGCCCCTCCTCGGCGCGGGAGAGGCCGTTGAGGAGCTGGACAAGAGTGGACTTGCCCGAGCCGGTGTGGCCGATGATGCCCGTGAGCTTGCCGCCGTGAATATCCAACGACACGGAATCCAGGGCCTTGACCTCAAAGGGGGTGCCCTTGCCGTAGTAGTAGGTGATATTTTCCAGGCGTATCTTGGGGTTTTCGGTTTGATTCATGATGGGGACCAACGGGGCGGTTCCCGTTTCCGTCCCGACCGCTTGTGGGTTCGGGCGGGGGGTTTTGGTTTTCTTCATAATGGTATTTTCCTCACATTGATGAAGTGGGGGATTCAAATTTGGGTTTATCGTTCCGATAAACCCAAGTGAAATGATCCCTGTGGGATCGTGAAATTCGTGCTACGCACGAGTGAAATACGCCGCAAGCGGCGCGTGAAATTCGCCCTTGCGGGCGAGTTGAGGTGCAGAACCT
>JAZNJA010000125.1:0-21835 GCA_045577755.1 Eubacteriales bacterium | reverse complement strand
AACCGAAGGTTCTGCACCTCCACTTGCCCGAAGGGCAAATTTCACACTCGCTTGCGAGTATTTCACATGCGCTTCAGCGCATATTTCACGCGCGCAAGCGCATTTCACTTGGGTTTAGCGCAGAGCGATAAACCCAAATTTGAAGATTCCCTACCATTCCACCCAACCGGAGGTATCCCATGGCCATTCATTTCTCCAAAGAGCAATACGCCCCCCTCCGAGCCACCTACCGCCGCTGGTGGGACAGGGAGTTGGACAGGCCCATTGTGCCCATCGAGACCCACGGCCATCCCTCGGCGGTGGAGTGCGACGGTCCTCTTCTGGCTTTTCCCAACGCGTGGGACTTCTCCATCGATCCGAGGGAGTACGTGGAGGCTTTTGACAGAGCCATGGACTCCCACCGCTGGCACGGAGAGGCCTTTCCCCTGTTCCGCACCACCGCCTTCGGTCCCGGAACCCTGGCGGCCTTTCTGGGCTGTACCCCTCAGTCCGCGCCGCAAACCGTGTGGTTTCATCCTCCCCGCAAGGATACACCCATTGAGGAGCTGCACTTTGAGTACGATGAGGAGAATCCCTACTACCGCCGTGTCCGCAACCTCTTTGAGGCCGCCATGGACAAGTGGCGGGGGCGGGTAGTGGTCGGCATGGTGGATATGGGCGGTATTCTGGACGTGCTCCAGAGCTTTCGGGGGGCGGAGAATCTTCTGATGGATCTCTACGACGACCCCGACGAGGTACTGCGCTGTGTCCGCGAGCTACAGGAAATGTGGTTTCTGTATTTCGGTAAGCTGAACGCCATTCTGGAGGGGGAGGCCTGTGGGTACTCTCATTGGTACGGGATGTACCACGAGCGGCCCGGGTACATTTTACAGTCGGATTTCTCCTACATGATCGGCCCCGGTATGTTCAGGACCTTCGTTGCTCCCGAGCTGTCCTCCTCGGCGGATCGACTGTGTAATGCCGTCTATCACATGGACGGGATCGGGGAGATCCCCCATCTGGACACCCTGCTGTCCATTGACAGCATCAAGGGGATCCAATGGGTCCCGGGGGCGGGGGATCCTTCCCTGCAAAGCTGGGACGAGCTACTGGGGCGGATCCTGGATAGCGGAAAGAAGCTGATCCACCTCGCCCAGAAGCCCGACGGCAGTCCCATTGATATTGCCAAGGATCGGCCGGGACAGCTGTACTACGGCCCCCGGTGCTGGGATGCGTCCAACATAGCGGAGGCGCGGCGATATGGAGATATGTATGGGATCAAGGTGGACGTGTGAGCAGGTTTCTTGATCCTTACGGATAGGAATCGCCCGACAGATCGTCTCCGAATGCCTTGATTTTACTATGAAAATATGGTATACTTTCCTCAACAAACACACAGGAGTTTTCTATGAATCGCTACGTCATCACCGATCACGGCGTGATCCCCAATACCGACGCGCTACAGACCGAGGCCATCCAGAGAGTCCTTGACCTCTGCCGCGAGGGGGGCGGTACTGTGGTCATCCCCAAGGGCTGTTTCTGTGTCGCCGCTCTGCGGATGTGGTCGGACACCACTTTGTATCTGGAGGCGGGGGCAAGCCTGCTCGGCTCCGAGGAATGCACCGACTACGAGGTGTTCCCCGTCCCCGCGGGCGTGGAGCTGCGCACCGACATGGAGCTGATCACCCAGTATTACCTCGACAAGCCTTGGCCGGAATACCGCCGCGCCATGATCTCGGCTTACGGCGAGAAGAATATCGCCATCATCGGTGAGGGGGAGGATTCCGTCATCGACGGCCGCGACTGCTTCGACCCCGACGGGGAGGAGGGCTTCCGAGGCCCCCACGGCGTGTTCTTCACCAACTGTGAAAACGTGGTCATGAAGAACTACACCATCCGGCGCAACGGCAACTTCATGCACCAGCTGGACAACTGTAGGGACATCCTCATGGAGAACGTGACCTGTCTGGCGGGGCACGACGGCATCCATCTGCATCATTGCACCCATACCCTCATTCAGAGCTGTCGCTTCATCACGGGAGACGACTGTGTGGCGGGCATCAACATCAAGGATCTCACGGTGAAGAACTGCGAGATCAACACCTCCTGTCAGGCCTTCCGCATCGGAGGCCACGACATTCTGGTGGAGGACTGCCACATCTGGGGCCCCGGCTACTACCCTCACCGCAAGACGGTGGTGCAGGGTCGTGGCATGGAGCTTCCCCGCACCGAGGGACGGCACAACATCCACGCCCTGGTCTACCACTTCGCCAGCACCAACTTCCCCTCGGACATCCCTTACGGGAACTACGTATTCCGCAACTGCCTCGTGGAGACGGTGGATCGCCTCATGCTCTACACCGCCGACGGAGGCCCCTTGGAGAGCGGAGCGTATCTTTCGGATATGACCTTCGAGAACGTGACCTTCAAGGGGATGCTCCGGCCGGCTCAATGTGTTCCAAGCGCGAAGGTACCGCTGACCGTGACCCTCAGAAACTGCACCGTGGATTTCCGCGAGGAGACACGGGAATGCGGATATGGACTGTTTGCGGAGGGGACGGAGAATCTGACGGTGGTGGTAGAGTAATATTCATCCGCGTAGGGGAGGCACTTGCCCCTACACTGCATACAAAAGAAAGGAAGATCGATCATGAAAATCGCGATTCTCGGCGTCTGGCACGTCCACGCCCCCGACTATACCCGCACCGCTCTGGCCCACGGCCGGGTGGTAGGCTTCTTTGAGCGCAGCGACGCTCTGGCCAATGCCTTCGCCTCCCACTTCGGCCTCCCCCGCTTCGCTACCGTGGAGGACCTCCTGGCAAGCGACTGTGAGGCCGTTATCGTCTGCTCCGCCACCAAGGATCACACCGCCGACATCATCGCCGCCGCCAAGGCGGGTAAGCATATCTTCACCGAGAAGGTGCTGGCCCTCACCGACGCCGAGTGCGACGCCATCGAAGCCGCTGTAAGCGAGAGCGGCGTCACCTTCGTCATCTCCCTGTTCCAAAAGTACGTTGGCTCCCGCAAGGCCGTCAAGGCCGTGGCCGACAGCGGCGAGCTGGGTAAGATCAACTATCTCCGCTTCCGCAATTGCCACAACGGCAGTACCGGCAACTGGCTCCCCCCCCACTTCTACAACGCCGAGGAATGCGGCGGCGGCGCCATGATCGACCTGGGCGCCCACGGTATGTACCTCACCGACTGGATCCTGGGCGTCCCCGTGGCCGCCTCCTCCGCCTTTACCGTCTCCTGTGACCGTGCCGACGTGGCCGAGAAGAATACCGACCGCGTGGAGGACAACGCCGTGACGGTCATGTCCTACGAGAGCGGTGCCATCGCTATCAACGAGACGGGCTTCGTTTCCACCAACGATCCCGTGGTCTTCGAGGTCCACGGTGAGTGTGGCATCGTCCGCATGGAGGGCGACCGCGTGACCAAGCGCACCGCCGCCACGGGCGGACAGGAGGTGGAGGTCTCTATCCCGCAGGGCGACCCCGCCCCCATCGTCCAGTTCGTCACGGGCAATATCCTCCCCGGCTGCGGCATGGCCGAGGCCAAGGCCCTGACCCGTATGATGGTTATGGCCTACGGGAAGTAGCAGATACAAAGATACAAAGATACAAAGATACAAGATACAAAGATACAAGATAAGCCGTCTCGCAAAGCATCCCGTATCCTGTATCTCGTATCTCGTATCGTATCTTGTATCTTGTATCTTGTATCTCACATCTCATGTCTTCTATCTTCCCCGGAAAGGAGCCCCCTATGTCCACCCTCTACGGCAAAGCCTCCCCCGTCCCCGCCCCCTATGCCGGCATTGCGGATTTCGTTCTTGACCTTCCCGCCGACCGCCCGATCCGCGTGCTCCAGCTGACGGATATGCAGATCATCGACGCCGCCCAGCAGAGAACCCCCGATCGCCTCAATGAGCGGGAGATCGCCCTATGGCAGCCCGAGTTCATTCCTCTCCAATGTACCGACCAGATCAAAAGTGTCATCGCCCAGGCTGACCCCGACCTCATCTTCATCACGGGGGACGTGATCTATGGCGAGTTCGACGATCAGGGCACCAGCTTCGAGCTGTTCTGTGACTTCATGGATCGCTTCGGCATCCCCTGGGCTCCCATCTACGGCAACCACGATAACGAGTCCCGCAAGGGGATCGACTGGCAGAACGGACGTTTTGAAGCCGCCCCCTACTGCCTCTTCAAAAGGGGAAACACAACGGGAAACGGTAATTACTCGGTGCTCATCACCCGAAACGGCACCCCATGCCGCGCCCTCTACATGATGGATTCGGGGGCCTGCATGGGTTCCCCCGATGCCTCGGTCCGCAGAGGCCCCGGGCTTACGGCAGACCAGTATGACTGGCTCTATTCCACCGCCAACCGCCTGACCGAGGTGAATAGCGGCGCCCCCGTCCCCTCCTTCCTCTGCTTCCATATCCCTTGCTTCCAGTTCCACCGGGCCGCCGTGGAGAAGGGCTACCAGACCTCCGACGAGGGAGAAAAGTACGTTATCGGGGTCACCTCCCCCGCCAAAGACGGCGATTTCGGCTGCAAGCGGGAGCGCATCGGCTGCTTCGGCACCCCCGAGGACTTCGTGGACAGGCTCCATACGGCGGGCATCGACGGCGTCTTCGTGGGCCATTGCCACGCCAACAACACCTCGGTGCTCTGGCAGGGCATTCGCTGGACCTACGGGCTGAAAACAGGCCAGTACGACTACCACACCCCGGGCCAGCTGGGCGGCACCCTCATTACCCTGTTCGGGGAGAGCTTCACAGTCCACCATATCCCTACTCTGTCGGCTATGGCCGAGGCACCCAACCCGCCCAGACATTGAGATCCAAGACCCATTTCCATCGGGGCAATACCATTCAGTTAAGAAAAACGAAAAAAGGCTCTCCCTCCGGGAGAGCTCCCGCTGAAGGCGGGTGAGAGGGCAAATACCGCATGAAATGCCCTCTCCGTCACGCTTCGCACCGAGCTTGCTCGGAGGACACCTCCCCCAAGGGGGGAGGCTTAACTTAATGGTATTGTTCCATCGGGAGTGGGTCTTTTTTACCGTCTAAATTGAAAAACCATGCCGAAATTCATGCAAAAACCGAGAAATAAACCCAACATTAACAGAAAAACCTACTATTTTTTGAAATATTTTCAATAACCTCTTGCAAAATGGCCGAAAGTGTGGTATACTATACCCATTATCCTACCCGCCGTATCCGATACGGCAAATACGCACCGACCCATGGAGGCCCACTATGCCATTCAATCACAACCCTTACGTAAACGAATACCAGGAAATGGACGAGCGCGCCGAGCAAGAGTTCAATACGCTTCTGAATTCCTCCCGCTCCGCATATACCATCCCCCGCTCCGCCTTTGATGGCTACCGCGTCAAGCGCGGTCTCCGCGAGGCCGACGGCACCGGCGTCATGGCGGGCGTCACCCGCGTCGGCTCGGCCCACGGCTACGTGGTCAGCGAGGGCGATAAGTACCCCGTCGAGGGCGTGCTGGAATACCGCGGCTACGATCTGCGGGACCTCATCCACAGCTTTACCTCGGAAAACCGCTTCGGCTTTGAGGAGACCACCTTCCTCCTCTTCTTCGGTCACCTCCCCACCAAGGATGAGTTGGAGGAGTTCAACGACCTGCTGGCCACCCTCCGCCGCCTGCCCCCCCGCTTCACCGAGGACATCATCATGAAGGCGCCCTCCCGCTCCATCATGAACAAGCTCCAGAGCTCGGTCCTGGCCCTCTACGCCTACGACGATAACCCCGACGAGGTCACCCTGGACAATATGCTCCGCCAGTCCATCGAGATCGTGGCCCGCCTTCCCGTCATCGCCGCCCAGGCCTACTCGGTCTACCGCAACGCCTTTTTCAATAAGTCTCTGACCCTCCATAACCCCCACGATAACCTCAGCACCGCCGAGAACTTCCTCCGCGTCCTCCGCTCGGACAAGAAGTACACCGAGGCCGAGGCCCACCTCCTGGATCTCTGCCTGGTCATCCACGCCGAGCACGGAGGCGGTAACTGCTCCACCTTCACCACCCGCGTCCTGTCCTCCTCGGGCACCGACACCTACTCCGCCATCGCCGGCGGCATCGGTGCCCTCAAGGGCCCCCGCCACGGCGGCGCCAACCTCAAGGTGGTGGAGATGTTCGACTGCATCAAAGCCAATGTCCAGAACCCCAAGAACGACGACGAGCTGGCCTCCTTCCTCCTGAAGATCCTCAACAAGGAAGCGGGAGACGGCAGCGGTCTCATCTACGGTATGGGCCACGCGGTCTACACCAAGTCCGACCCCCGCGCCGTGCTGCTCAAGCAGTTCGCCCGCGAGCAGGCCTACGAGAAGGGCTACGGTGACGATTTCGATCTTCTGGAATCCATCGAGCGCCTGACCCCCGAGATCTTCTGCGCCTTCAAGGGCATCAACCAGGAGATGTGCGCCAACGTGGACCTCTATTCGGGTCTGGTCTACCGTATGCTGGGTATCCCCACCGAGATGTACACCCCCCTCTTCACCATCGCACGCGCCACCGGCTGGTGCGCCCACCGCATGGAGGAGTACATGACCGCGGGCAAGATCATCCGTCCCGCCTACAAGTGCATTTCTAAGTCCCGTCAGTTCATTGATCCCGCGGACCGCGGCTGATGCCCCTGAAAAATATCAAACGCCTGTCGTATCAAACCGACAGGCGTTTTTGCTATGTGCGGGTAACCGTCTTTTACAGGGGCGCCAGCCCGATCTCGGCCTCCAGACAGACCAGCCCATCGGGACGCTTGGTGCGGATGAGGTAGCCCTCACCCTCCCCCTCCGTAGGGGCGCGGTACACCGTCAGAGTGTCCCCGAAGGCGGCTTCCCTCAGGTAGGACAGGGACAGGGAGGTGACCCACTTGCCGTCCATGGTGGGAAGAAAATCGCAGATCATGTCGGGGTACTTGGTGTTGTTCATGTGGCGGTTGAAGTCCAGATCGCTGTAGACGATGGCGCGGTGGCCCGCCTCCTCCATCTCCAGGGTGTTGGGGATGCGCACCCGCTTGGGCAGAACCGACTCGTCGGGCAGCTCCCCGAAGGGAAAGTCGCGGCGAAAATCGGTGGTGCGGATCATCTTCTTCTCATGGATATCCAGAAGCGCCCAATGAGACACCGCCAGAGCCATCATCTCGTCCCCCCTGTACACTGCGAAGCAACGGATGAAATCGTAGCTTTTGTTGTCGATGCACCAGGTGCGCACCTCGATATCCTCATAAGCGTGGAGCGGGGAAAAGACCTTCACCATGATGCGGGAGAGCAGAAAGCCCTTGCCCTCGACGTGGTGGAGGTCGTTGAGATCCATGCCGTAGTCGCGGCATTGGAGGTTGGCGGTCTCCTGCATATAAACAAGGAGGGCCGAGGGGCGCATGACCCCGTCGCCGTCGGTGTCGTGCCATTTGGTGGTGTAGTGCTTGGAATAGTACATGGTTATGCTCTGTTTGTGTGGTGGTGGGATGTTGGGGGAATTTGGGTTTGGCGGGCTGTTCCTTTGCCTTCCCCAGCGGGGAAGGGGGACCGCGGAGCGGTGGATGAGGAGAGCGAATTGCGGTTCGGTATCGGGTGTGATTTTCCCTTTCATACCAATGGGTTCGGTTCTCCTCCGTATGAAACGCTCAATCCGCTCTCCTCATCCGTCACCCGCTAAAGCGGGTGCCACCTTCCCCGCTGGGGAAGGCTAATGGACGCGGACGCCTCACCGTTAACTCTCAATTTGAAAGGAAGAAGGGAGCCTCAAAGAAGCCCCCTCCACCGTTGTTGTGATTCAATTACAGGGTATTGTCCGACCCCAGCACGTTGACGATCTTGTGCTTGACCATCTCCTTGATGGCGGTGCGGCCTGCGCCCAGATAGTCGCGGGGATCGAAGGCCGAGGGCTTCTCCGCGAGCGTGCGGCGAAGAGCGGCGGTCATGGCCATGCGGATATCCGAGTCGATGTTGATCTTACAAACGGCCAAGGAGGCAGCCTTACGGAGCTGCTCCTCGGGAATGCCCACGGCGTCGGGCATCTGGCCGCCGTACTTGTTGGTCTCGGCCACGAACTCCTGGGGCACGGAGGACGCGCCGTGGAGCACGATGGGGAAGCCGGGGAGACGCTTGCCGATCTCCTCCAGGATGTCAAAGCGCAGAGGAGGGGGAACCAGAATGCCCTTCTCGTTGCGGGTGCACTGCTTGGCGGTGAACTTGTAGGCGCCGTGGGAGGTACCGATGGAGATAGCGAGGGAGTCCACACCGGTGCGAGTCACGAAGTCCTCCACCTCCTCGGGGCGGGTGTAGGAGGAGTGCTCAGCCACCACGTCGTCCTCGACGCCGGCCAGAACGCCCAGCTCGCCCTCAACCACCACACCGTGGGCGTGAGCGTACTCAACGACCTTCTTGGTGAGAGCCACGTTGTCCTCGTAGCTGTGGTGAGAGCCGTCGATCATGACGGAGGAGAAGCCGCCGTCGATGCAGGACTTGCAGATCTCGAAGTCTGCGCCGTGATCCAGGTGCAGAGCCAAATCAATGCCGCTGTCCTTGATAGCGGCCTGAGCCAGAGCCACCAGATACTCGTGCTTGGCGTACTTGCGGGCGCCGGCGGATACTTGGAGGATGACGGGAGACTTGACCTCACCGGCAGCCTCGGTGATGGCCTGGATGATCTCCATGTTGTTGATGTTGAAGGCGCCGATGGCGTAGCCGCCCTCGTAGGCCTTCTTGAACATTTCCTTGGTTGTAACGAGTGCCATATCTTATGACCGTCCTTTCGATCCCTTGTGATGGGGACGCAAAAATTTTCACAGTGTATATTGTATCACAAATCCCGTCCAAAATCAAGTCTTTCGGAAAAAATTATGCGTATTTCCCGTTTTTTTCGCGGTATTTTCACAGACGGAGCCGGAGCAGACACGGTATTGGCCCCCCGACAGAGAAAAAAAACAGATGACTTTACGAAAAAAGCCGAGGAATGAGGCTCGGGTGCTTGATTTTTCGGGAGATCTGTGTTACAATATAGGGGACACCTTTCCGCGGAACCCATCAAAGGAGGTTTATTTATGGACAAGATCCGTATCGGCATTCTGTACGATTTCGATAAAACCCTCTGCACCACCGATATGCAGGAATACGATTTCATCAAGAACCTTGGCATGACCTCCGAGGCCTTCTGGGGCGAGGCGGCCGCCATTACCGAACAGCACGAGGTAGAAAAGATCCTTGCCTACATGTTCGTCATGATCAAAAAATGCAAGGAACGGGGCATTCCCTTGACCGAGGAATATCTGCGCTCCTGCGGCGAGCACGTGGAGCTGTTCGACGGAGTGCTGACCTGGTTCGACCGCATCAACGCCTACGGCGCGTCCCTGGGGGTAGAGATCGAGCACTACATCATCTCCTCGGGCACCTATGAGATCATTCGTGGCACGCCCATCGCCAAGTATTTCAAGCGTATCTACGCCTGCCGCTACATGTATGACGAGAAGGGAGAGGCCCTCTGGCCCGCCCTCGCGATCAACTACACCCTGAAGACCCAGTACATCTACCGCATCTCCAAGGGCACCCTGGACGTCACCGACGATTACAATCTCAACCGCGTACAGGACGAGTCCCTCCGCCGCATCGCTTACCACAACATGATCTATATTGGAGACGGGCTTACCGACATTCCCTGTATGAAGCTGGTCAAGGAGAGGGGAGGCAAGTCCATCGCCCTGTATCCTGAGGGGAACAGCCAGCACGTCCAGCCTCTGGTGGAGGATGCCCGCATCAATTACGTCTGCGTAGCGGACTATTCCCCCGACTCCCCCCTGGAACGGATCGTCCGACTCATGATCGAGAAAATGGCGATTCTGGAAAAGCTCAAGCATCAGGAGCGGGAACAGCTCTCCCAGTACAAGCAGGGCAACACCGAGCATTGAGCCCCAACGCAAGCACACCATTATTTACCGAAAGGAAGCCATACCATGAAGAAGACCACTCTCAAGAATTACGCCCGCCTCCTGGCCGAGTGCGGTATTGCCGTGAAGAAGGGCGACCCCGTCATCATCCAGGCCTCTCTGGATCAGCCCGAGTTCGTTGCCCTGTGCGTGGAGGCCTGCTACAAGAAGGGTGCCTCCCGCGTCACCGTGGAATGGAGCTATCAGCCCCTGGCCAAGCTCCATTACCGCTACCGAACCCTGAAGTCCCTCTCCGCCGTGGACGACATCGAGCGGGCCAAGCTCCAGTACCGCCTGGACAAGAACCCCGCCATGCTCTACCTCATGTCCGACGACCCCGACGGTCTGAAGGGCATCAACCAGGAGAAGATGACCAAGGCCTCCCAGGCCCGTTTCCCCGTCATCAAGCCCTTCCGCGACGCCATGGACAACAAGTACAAGTGGTGTATCGCAGCTGTTCCCGGTGAGGCCTGGGCCAAGAAGGTCTTCCCCGGTGTCCGCGCTACCACCGCCATGGAGCAGCTCTGGAACGCCATCCTCTTCACCTCCCGCGTCGTCGACAAGGACGGAAAGGATCTGGACCCCGTAGCCGAGTGGAAGGCCCACAACGAGAGCTTCCGCGCCCGTTGCGAGTACCTCAACAGCCTGGGCATCAAGACTTTGGAGTACAAGTCCGCAAACGGAACCGACTTCACCGTGGAGCTGATCCCCGAGGGTATCTTCTGCGGCGGAAGCGAGCACACCCTGGGCGGCGAGGAGTTCAACCCCAACATCCCCTCCGAGGAGATCTTCACCTCCCCCAAGGCCGGTTGTGCCGAGGGCCTGGTGGTAGCTTCCCTGCCCCTGTCCTACCGCGGTCAGCTCATCGAAAACTTCTCGGTGCGCTTCGAGGGCGGTAAGGTGGTAGAGGTCAAGGCCGAAAGGGGCGAGGAGCTTCTCAAGCAGATGGTCTCCATGGACGCAGGTGCCGCCATGCTGGGCGAATGCGCCCTGGTGCCCTACACCTCCCCCATCCGCGAGAGCGGCATCACCTTCTACGAGACCCTCTTCGACGAGAACGCCGCCTGTCATCTTGCCCTGGGCCGCGGCTTTACCAACTGCGTCAAGGACTACGACAAGTACACCCTGCAGGAGCTTCACGACATGGGTATCAACGAATCCATGATCCACGTGGACTTCATGATCGGTACCGAGGATCTGTCGGTCACCGCCATCACCGAAAGCGGCGAGCGAGTTGCTGTCTTTACGGACGGCAACTGGGCGTTCTGATCCCCCATAAACCAAATAGAGCCCGACGGGTCCGTGAGGATCCGTCGGGCTTTTCGTTTGGAGACTACGGTGAGGACGCGGGGTCCTCGGTTCAACGCTTGACGCGGAAGGTGCGGGTCACGTCCCCGCTCATATCCACCACGAAGGAGAAGGAGTAGGTCCCGTCACCGTCGTAGTGCACCATGTATCCGTCGTACTTGTTGGCCTCGGAGGCGGTGTTGTAGGCGACCCACTTACCGTCCACGAGCTCCTCGATGGTGGGCTTTTCATAGCCCTCGAAGCCGAAGACACGGACGGTCATGCGGTTGTCGGCGCCCGACAGGGTGAACTCGGCGGTCTGGCCATCAGCCTTGATGAGAGGCATATAGACGTCGGGGATCAGGGTACCCGTCTTGACCTCGGTCTTGATGGGATCCAGGCAGGTGTCGTTTCGGACGTTGAGGACGTTGGAGATGTCGTCCTTGGCCACCTGGGGAGAGCCCCAGGGCATGAGGATCATGTTGATGGTGATCTCGTCTCCCGCCTTCAGGGTGACCTCGCCCAGATCGAAGGTCAGGCGGCCGTAGTTCAGCCCCTGCCAGCAGTCCTCAAGGAGGATACCGCCGGTGTAGGCCTCGCCGCCGATGGTGGCCTTGTAGTCCTTGATGACAGCGGCCATGTTGACATAGTCACCGCCGCCCGAGGAGTAGGAGTAGGACACGAAGGGGGACTTGTCACCCAGCTTGTAGAAGGTAGGCTCACCCTCCTTGGCGGCGTTCTTCACCACGGGCTGGTTATTCTCATCCAGATAGCCCAGGGTATCGTAGATCACGGCGCGGCCGTCCATGGAGAAGAAGGTGAAATCCTTCTTGAAATTCTTGAAGGGAATGTCCTCCAGCACCTTCATGCGGATCTCGTAGTAGGTGCGGTTCTCGTCGCTCTGGGGCATCTCCATATGGCGGTAGTCCACCGAGATGCGGCCGTCATCGGTGACGTAGTTCATCCAGATATCGGCGTAGGTGGGGCCGTGGGAGATCATCTCATCCACGGTGTTCTCGGAGGCGTACTCGTTGCCCTCGGCATCGGTGTAGTGGAGGAAGTAGAGACGGCCCGCCGAGGTGTGCTGGGGCTGGCCGGCCCACAGGGGAGCGGACATGGCACGGAAGTCGGGAAGGGTCCACTTATCCTTGCCGTAGACGAAGTAGGGGGCGATGCAGTTGGTCTCGGTGACACCCGTGGAGAGGTGGTAGTAGGCGATGTGGAATTGGATGGAGGAGATCTGCTTCAGGGGGAAGATGCCCCAGTTCTGGTAGAGGTTGAGCACCGAGAACTTGACGGTCTCACCGCTCTTTACCACCATGGGGAAATAGGCCTCGCCGTAGGAGGGGTCGCCATGATCAAAGATAGGCTCCTCGTTCTCGCCCTGGAAGTTCTTGCAGACCTGCATGAGGTAGGGCAGAACGCGGTTCTGATCGTCCAGCAGGGCGGCGCACTCCAGCGCACCGTTGTTGGTGTGGGTGTACAGATAGATGTTGCGGTCGGCGGAGTCACCCTTGACCTCCACGTCGATACGGAAGTGGCGGTCGGGGTTCTTATAGTAGGCATCGTTGAACTCGGTGCCCTGGAGATCCAGACGGTAGGAGCCGCGCAGGGCGTCGTAGCCCAGGGACTTGCCGCCGAAGTTCTTGGAGGTGACGGTGACCGTCAGAGGATTGCGCTCCTCGCGGACGGCCTTACGGAAGCCCTCGAAATCGTGGGTGGTGTCGTTGTAGATGCGCTGGCTGAGGTAGATATCCTCCAGATTCTTGTAGGAGGACTTGGCGGGGGACTTCTGGTCGATGATATAGAAGCCGTCGCGCTCGGTGACGGTCATGTTGCCCACCCCGGGATCCAGGGTCAGGATGTAGCCGAACACACCCGCGCGGTCAATATCGAAGGCCACGGCGGTGGCGGTGCTCCAGTCCACGCCATCAAGGGAGGTATGCTCGCCGCTCCCGTCGATGACCAGCAGGGACCCCACGCGGGACTTGTCGATGGCGGTCTCCATGCCGTAGGCGGTCATGTTCCTGACCTCGTCGGTGGTGACCAGGTGGATGGCGGTATGGAGCTTATCGGGGTAGGTGTAGAGGACACGGTCCACACCCACGGCGGGGACGTCGGAGGAGGTGGTCTTGACCGCCTTGATCTCGGTGATCTCCACGATCTCGCCGCCCTTGGCACCCACGTCCATACGGAGGGACTTCAGGGTCCCGCCGTAGTCGGTGACGTTGTTCAGGGGGACCAGGTAGGTACGCATCTCCCCCGGGGTCACCGAGAAGGACACCAGCTGGGAGCCGTCGATGCCGCCATGAGAGCCGGCGGCCAGGTAGAAGGTGGCGTCGGCGGCGTACTCGGTGCGCATGGTCACCAGCAGGGCGTCGTAGACCTCGGCGTCCACCTTGTAGGCATAGGCGAAATTGATGTAGGGATCGTCGGGGGATTCCACCGTGATGGTGACCTTACCCGTCTTGCGGTCCTTTACGGCGGTGGCACTGTGACCGCTGAAGCCGCCCACCTTCTTGAGCATATCCACGGGCTCCACCGACTCGTCCACGATACGGGAATCCCCGAAGTTCTGCCCGCGGATGTGGGTCTCGTAGTGGTAGGCACCGTAGAGGAAGATGTTCATACCGCCGCTGGCGGTGGAGTCCTTGGAGTAGATGCGCTTCCCTCCCGCCTCCACGTAGGCCGACATGGTGTCGCGGAGGTAGGGCACGCCGTACTCGTTGACAAAGGTGGACACCTGTCGGTTGCCCGCCGTGGCCATTTCGTTCACAACGGTCATGGTCTGATTGGTCATGAGGAAGGCGCCGCGGTCACCGTCGGTGAAGTAGCCCTGGACGCCATTGGCCACGCTGTTGGCGTAGGCGATGCTCTCGCCGTAGGCACCCGTGAGGGTGGGGCCTGCCACGGGGGCGGTCTCGTCCACGGCCTTGCAGACGTAGCCCTGCTTGATGCCCAGGCGGTTGCCGTCCGAGATGAGGTCGGCGGAAAGCTTGTCCAGAGCGGCGGTCATGCCCGCCTCGGTGTTAGCACCAATGAAGAGCTTTTCACCGACGGCGGCGATGTGGTAGCCCGCGTTGCCCACGGCGTAGAAGTCGTCGGACAGCTCGCCGTTTCGGTTGGTGTAGCCCACCACGATCTCACGGGCGGAAGCCTCGGTGGCGGTGTCCACGGCGGGGGTGAGGGTGACGCCGAGGTCAGCCAGAGTACTCACCAATCGGTCGGCGGCGGTCAGCTCCCAGTCGGCGGCATAGTCGGGGATAATGACCGTATAGGCGGTCTGCCCGTCAGCGGCCAACAGGAGGGTATTCTCAAAGGCGTCGGGCTCGCTTGTCTCCGTGTCGATGGGGAGAGAGTCGGTGACGCTGCCTTGGCTGTCGGTGGGGTCCTCGGGACCGGGCGCGGGCTTGCAGGCCGTCAGGCAGGACGTCAGGCAGGCCGTCAGGCAGACGGGGAGCAGCATGAGCAGCGCCAGCGCCAGGGAGGAGAGGCGGGTCAGGGTAGGTTTCATAGCGGAAGCTTCCTTTCGTTTGATAGTATCATTATAACATAGGATCATATAAAACTCAATGAACAAATGTGACAATTTCGGGGGGAGATTTTTGCGCAAAACGCGAAAGGGGAGATTGAGGTTCAGCGGTCTTTCGTAAACAGTCATCCTGAGCGGAGCCGCTTGCGGCGGGGTCGAAGGATCTCCTTTGTTGACAAGAGATCCTTCGACTCCGAGCTTCGCCCTCCGCTCAGGATGACAGCCCACAAGCAGGCAAAAAAACTGACAGGCTCAAATTTGAAAGGGGGCAGACCCAAGCCTGCCCCCTGTGGATATTCGATTACTTCAGGAATCCATTAATGATCTGCTCCTCGGCTTCCTTCTCGGTCAGACCCAGGGTCATGAGCTTGATGAGCTGCTCACCCGCGATCTTGCCGATGGCGGCCTCGTGGATCAGAGAAGCCTCGGTGTGGTTGGCCTCGATCTGGGGCACGGCTACCACCTTGGCGGCGTCCATGATGATGGCGTCGCACTCGGTATGGCCCGAGGAGCGGGCGTTGCCGTTGACCTTGGAGTAGAAGTACTGTCTGGAGTCCTCCTTGGCCACCGAGCGGGACACCACGTGGCATCCGCAGTCCTCGCCGTCCAGATCCACCTCGAAGTGGGTCTCGGCGAACTGGGTGCCGTGGGTCATGATCTTCTCGTGGATGATGAGGGTGGAACGGTCGTGGAGCTTGGCCTTGGTCATTCTGTTGGTGGAGTCCACACCCTTGATCTGGGCGGTCTCCATCTCCATGTAGGAGCCCTCGGCCATCTCCACCTCGGTGGTGGGATTCATGATGCGGCCGCCCTTGCCGTCGCCCGAGCCGTAGTGCTTCTCCACATACTTGACCTTGGCGTTCTTGCCCACGAAGAAGCGGTGGATGCCGCTGTGCTCGCTGTCGCCATCCCCCGCGTTGTGGATGCCGCAGCCCGCCACGATGGTCACGTCGCAATCCGCGCCGATGTGGAAGTCGTTGTAGACCAGCTCCTTCAGACCCGACTGGGAGAGGATCACGGGGATGTGCATGCTCTCGTTTCTGGTGCCGGGCTGGATGTAGATGTCGATGCCGGGGGCATCGGTCTTCTTGACGATCTGGATATGCTCGGAGGAGTTCTTGCCCTCCAGCTGACCATTGATGCGGAGGGAGTAGGCTCCCTCGGGCATTTTATGCAGGTCAGCAACCTGCGCCAACAGTTCTTTTTGAATGGGATCTAAACCTTTACGCTCTGCCATATGGGTGACTCCTTTCAGTTATTTTTGGTGACGGTGTAGCGGCAGCCCGCGGAGGCATGGAGCAGCTCGGGGAGGATCTCCTCCTTGGTGCCTACGGCGCTGACGCTGCCGTCCGCGATGACCACCACCTTGTCGGCGATGTCCAGGATGCGCTCCTGGTGGGAGATGATGAGGATGGTACCGCTGGTACGCTCGTGCATCTTCTTGAAGACCTCGATGAGGTTCTGGAAGCTCCAGAGGTCGATGCCCGCCTCGGGCTCGTCAAAGACCGAGAACTTGGTGCCGCGGGCGTTGATCATGGCGATCTCGATGCGCTTGAGCTCACCGCCCGACAGGGAGGCGTTGACCTCGCGGCCCACGTACTCCTTGGCGCAGAGCCCCACCTCGGCCAGGTACTCGCAGGCCTCGCCCGTGGAGAGCTTCTTGCCGGCGGCCAGGGAGATGAGATCCTTGACGGTAATGCCCTTGAAGCGGACGGGCTGCTGGAAGGCGAAGGAGATGCCCTTGTTGGCCCGCTCGGTGATGGAAAGCTCGGTGATGTCCTCGCCGTCCAGGAGAATCTGGCCCGTAGTGGGGGTGATGATGCCCGCGATGATCTTGGCGAGGGTAGACTTACCGCTACCGTTGGGGCCGGTGATGGCCACAAAGCGGTCGTCAATGATGAGATTTACGTCCTTGAGTATCTCGGTCTCGCGGGTCTTTCCCGAAGGAAGGGTCTCGGAGACGCGGTAAGAAATATTTTTCAGTTCTAACATATCTTTCATTCCTTTTCGGTCGAATTGGTTCTGTCAGGAAATGTCCTAACATAATAATATACCACATATAGCGGATTTTTGCAACAGGAAATTGAAAAAATTCCAGAAAAAAACGTGTTTTTTTTGGATATTTGGCATTCTCAGCCCCTTCTCCTTCCCTTTTCCTTCTCGAATTGGTAATTTTTGGTAATTTCTGCCAATTTCACCGCAAGTTTTTTGGCACCACTTCTTTTGTCGAAAGACTTGCAATAATTTCCAATTTATGGTATTATTGAATTGTTCCGCTGATTAACAATTCATTTAGGAGGTTTTTGGAAACATATGGATCATCACGATACCCACATACTCATTGCCGACGAGAATTCCGCCGGCCGCGCTCAGCTACGGGACGCCCTGGCCCGGGCGGGTTACCGCCGCATTGAGGAAGCCGCCACGGGGGACGAAGCCCTCACCCGTATCGACCGTCTGCACCCTGACGTTGCCATCATCGACATCTGGCTCTCCCAGCTGGACGGCATTGGTGTCATCCGTGCCTGCCGCGGCCTGGATTTTCGGGGTGACCGTCCCCCCGTGTACATCATGACCTCTCCCGTCGCGAACCAGAATATGTTCATTCAGGCCTCCGGTGCGGGAGCAGCTCTCTGCCTCATCAAGCCCATCCGACCCGACAGTCTGGTGGAGCATATCGACGAGCTGTTGACGGCGCGCAACGGAGGCGGAGGCCGTCCCTCCCCCTCCCAGCTGACCGAGGCTGACGACATCGAGACACAGGTCACCCAGATCATACACCAGATCGGTGTCCCGGCCCACAACAAGGGCTACCAGTACCTCCGTACTGCCATACTCCTGACGGTCAAAGACTCGGATATCATCAACTCGGTGACCAAGGTATTGTACCCCTCGGTAGCGAAAAAGTACAGTACCACCACCTCCCGCGTCGAGCGTGCCATTCGCCACGCCATCGAGGTCGCGTGGGACAGAGGCGACGTGGATACGCTGAATTCCTACTTTGGCTACACGATTCAAAACAATCGTGGTAAGCCCACGAATAGCGAGTTTATTGCGATGATCGCGGATAATCTGCGGTTGAAATACAAGCTGCGCTGACACCGCGGGAGGATGACCGTCCATGACGCCCGCTCACCTGTCCCCCTCCGCCCATGATCGCAACCGCCCCGTACGGGGCGGGTTTTTCTACGTCAGCGTCGCGTGCGGCACGAACACTTTTTTCGCAAAATTGCAAAATCATCTTGCATAACTCCCCGCTTCGTGCTATAATAAGATGAATAGATATACCCACCACAGAGAAAATACAGGTACGATATGGATACGTTCAAGCTCGTAAGCGACTATACCCCCACGGGAGATCAGCCCGCCGCCATTGAGGGCCTGGTGGAGGGACTCAATCGGGGGGAGAAAATGCAGACCCTTCTGGGCGTGACAGGCTCGGGTAAGACCTTTACCATGGCCAACGTCATAGCCCGTGCCAACCGCCCCACCATCATCCTGGAGCCCAACAAGACCCTGGCCGCCCAGCTCTGCACCGAGATGCGGGCCTTCTTCCCCGACGCGGCGGTGGAGTACTTCGTCTCCTACTACGACTACTACCAGCCCGAGGCCTACATCCCCGGAAAGGATATGTACATCGAGAAGGACGCCCTCATCAACGATGAGATCGACCGCCTCCGCCACTCGGCTACCTCGGCTCTCTTTGAGCGCAGAGACGTCATCATCGTAGCCTCGGTGTCCTGCATCTACTCTCTCGGCGACCCCTCGGAGTACAAGGATCTGGTGATCCCCCTGCGCCCCGGCATGATCATGAGCCGTGAGGAACTGATCCGCAAGCTGGTGTTCAACAGCTACACCCGCAACGATATGAATCTGGTGCGCGACAGCTTCCGCGTGAGAGGCGATACGGTGGAGATCATCCCCGCCAACCAGAGCGAGACGGCCCTGCGGGTGGAGTTCTTCGACGAGGAGATCGACCGCCTTTCCGAGATCAATATCGTCACGGGGGAGCTGATCCGCCTCCTCTCATACGCCGCCGTCTACCCCGCCACCCACTACGCCGTGTCCGACGAGAAGAAGGAGGCGGCCCTGTCCGAGATCTGGCGGGAGATGGAGGAGCGGGTGGAGTTCTTCAAGTCCCAGAACAAGCTCATCGAGGCCCAGCGCATTGAGGAGCGGGTGAAGTACGATATCGAAATGCTCCGCGAGGTGGGGTTCTGCTCGGGGGTGGAGAACTACTCCCGCATCCTCACGGGCCGTGAGCCCGGGGCGACGCCCTACACCCTGCTCAATTACTTCCCCGACGACTACATCATGTTCATCGACGAGTCCCACGTCACCATCCCCCAGGTAGGGGGCATGAGCGGCGGCGACACGGCGCGGAAGAAGAACCTCATCGACTACGGCTTCCGCCTCCCCTCGGCCTACGACAACCGCCCCCTGTACTTCGAGGAGTTCGAGGAGCGCATGGGGCAGACCATCTTCGTGTCCGCCACCCCCGGCAAGTACGAGATGGAGCACACCGACACCGTGGTGGAGCAGATCATCCGCCCCACGGGGCTTCTGGATCCTATCATCCACGTCCGTCCCATCGAGGGGCAGGTGGACGATCTCATGGGGGAGATCCGTACCCGCACCGCCAAGGGAGAGCGGGTGCTGGTCACCACCCTGACCAAGAAGATGGCCGAGGACCTCACCGACTACCTGGACGGCAACGGCATTAAAGTCCGCTACCTCCACCACGACGTGGACACCATGGAGCGTATGCAGATCATCCGCGACCTGCGTCTGGGGGTGTTCGACGTGCTGGTGGGCATCAATCTGCTGCGCGAGGGCCTGGACCTGCCCGAGGTGTCCCTGGTGGCCATTCTGGACGCCGACAAGGAGGGATTCCTGCGCGCCGAGCGATCCCTGATCCAGACCGTGGGCCGCGCCGCCCGTAACGAGAACGGCACCGTCATCATGTACGCCGACAAGATCACCCACTCCATGGAGGTGGCGATAGGCGAGACCGCCCGCCGCCGCGCCATTCAGGACGCCTACAACAAGGCCCACGGCATCACTCCGAGGACCGTCATCAAGGACGTCCGCGACGTCATTGAGATCGGCGCGAAGGAGGAGGACACCCGCCACAAGCGCAAGGGCACGGGTATTGAAGGCGTGGAGGACAAGTCACCCAAGCGCAAGATGTCCGCCAAGGACCGCGAAGCACTCATTGAGAAGCTGACCCGTGAGATGAAGCAGGCGGCCAGGGAGCTGGAGTTCGAGAAGGCGGCGTTCATACGCGATGAGATCGCGCGGATCAAGTCTGGAAAATGAAAGGAGCGACCATGAAAAAGCTACGCATCCATCTGTTCAACACCATCCTGTGGTACGTCATCTCGGCCATGTGGACGGTCACCCTTGTTTTCCGTGTCACCGCCGAGGAAAAGGCATGGGTCCTCATCGGCATCACCTGCTTTACCCTGCTGGCATCATTGGCCTGCGCCATCATCAATCATTGCAACTATCTGAAGGCCAAGAGATCCCCCGAGGATCATGAGGGCGATCAGACGTAAAGACGGATACGGGAGGATTGTTTGCAAATTGGGGTTTATCGGTGAGTTTTTAATCCGATAGGCACAAGCAAACCGCTTTGTCAACGGGCGACCACATAGGGTCGCCCCTACAAACAAATTTCTTTGTTTGACAAGACCTTTGAAGGCTTCGGCTTACTAACAGGTGACCTGTAGGGGCGGCCCTATGTGGCCGCCCGCCACCCACAAATAGCCTTTTTGCTCCGTCAAACAGTTCGATAAACCCAAATTTGAAGTTCTCCGCAAAAACAAAGACCACATCAACAAAGGAGCCATACGCTATGAAGCACTACCTCATCCCCGAGTCCGGCCACTTCTACAAGGCCAATCTCCACACCCATACCACCGTTTCCGACGGCTGTAAGACCCCCGCCGAGATCAAGGAGATCTACAAGGCCCACGGCTACTCGGTGGTGGCCTTCACCGACCATGAGGTCATGGTGGACCACTCCGACCTGGGCGACGAGGGCTTCCTCGCCATCACATCCTACGAGGTGGACACAGGCGGTCCCGCCCTGTACGGGGACTTCGGTGAGCATCCCTGCTACCATCTGAATTTCTACGCAAAGAACCCCCACGAGACGGATTACCCCTGCCCCAATCCCCGCTACGTCTGGGGAAACGCCCGCGCCTACGCCGAGGCGCAGGACTACTACAAGGGTGACTATACCCGCGTCTACTCGGCGGAGGGGCAGAACCGCATGATCGCAGAGGCCCGCGCCAAGGGCTATCTGGTGAGCTACAACCACCCCAACTGGTCCAAGCAGTCCTACCCCGATTACATAGGCCTGGAGGGCATCACCGCCCTGGAGGTCTACAACACGGGCTGTGCCGTGGGGGGCTGGACCCTGGACGAGAGCGACCACGTGCTGGACGATCTGCTCATGGCGGGCAAACGGGTCTACCCCGTGGCCACCGACGACAACCACGGTGTCAACGATATGTGCGGCGGCTGGGTGCGCTTCAAGGCTCCCGCGCTGACCTATGACGCCATCATGACCGCCTACGAGCAGGGCGACTTCTACGCCTCCTGGGGTCCCGATATCGACGCTCTGTACATGGAGGACGGCATTCTGAAGATGGACTTCCCCGCCGACTCCCGTGTCTGCCGTGTGGCCGTCCACTCCGCCTCCCGCTGGGCCGCCATTCGCTACGGAGAGGACATGACCCACGTTGAGGTGGACATGGCGGGCTTCTTCGGCGACATGGAACGCCTGCGCTACCCCGCCGATCGGGGCTATTTCCGTGTGGTGGTCTTCGACGATAAGGGGCGAAAGGCCATTACCAGAGGGTATTTTTTGGATGAATTGAAATGAAAATTGGGGTTTAGCGGTGAGTTTTTAATCCGATAGGCACAAGCAAACCGCTTTGTCAACGGGCGACCACCGCCGAGCAAGCTCGGCCGTCGCCCCTACAAACATATTTCTTTGTTTGACAAGACCTTTGAAGGCTTCGGCTTACTAACAGGTGACCTGTAGGGGCGGCCCTATGTGGCCGCCCGCCACCC
>JAZNJA010000124.1:0-10928 GCA_045577755.1 Eubacteriales bacterium | reverse complement strand
CAACTCCTTGGCTCACAGAACGACATGGCTACGATCCGACTTACCGAGGAGAGCTCTGAAGAGCAGACCACCGAGGCCCCCACCGAAGAGGTCACCACCGACTACTTTGAGGCCAACTCCATCGAGATCGTGGAGCCCGACCTCACCAAGTTCGCGGATCTGACCCTCACTGACGAGGGCGTGGACATCTACCAGCTTCCCGGTAACGGCAACGGCGGCTGGCGCTACGGCCCCTCCTACATCTACTACGGCGACGGCCGCGTGGACGCCTACTTCGCCTCGGGCGGTGACAGCGGCGAGTGGGACCGCATCACCCACCGTAGCTCCACCGACGACGGCAAGACCTGGGGCCCCGAGAAGATCGTGGTCTACCCCACCCCCGGCAGCATGGACGGCAACTCCTGCTGCGATCCCGACGTGGTCTACTTCGACGGCTACTACTACCTGGGCTACACCTCCACCCTCAATGACGGCGGCTACTGCAATAACGTATTCGTCGCCCGCTCGAAAGATCCCGACGGCCCCTTTGAGAAGTGGAACGGCTCGGGCTGGGGCGGTGCTCCCGCGCCCATCTTCTATTTCGAGCAGTCCTACGGCTACTGGGGCATCGGTGAGCCCAGCATGATCGAGCTGAACGGCACCCTGTACATCTACTACACCTACGCCACCCCCATGAAGTCCTTCATCATGCTGGCTACCGCCGACGCGACCAATGAGGATTGGCCTTCGACTCTGACCCACCACGGCGCGGTCATGGAGAAGAAGAGCGACTCGGTCTGCGTCAAGTTCGTGGAGGAATGGGGCAAGTTCATCCTCGTCACCCGCGAGGACGTGCTGGGGAACGGCAACTGTGTCGTGGTATATGAGTCGGCGGACGGCAAGAGCTTTACTCTTGTGGACGCCGTCCGCGAGAACACCTGCCCCGGTATGTTTTCCATGGGCCTGTCCTCCCGCAAGAACGGCCACATCCGCCTCTCCGAGGACGCCGACCGCCTGCGCCTGGCCTACGCCTACGGAGACTCGGGCTGGGCGGCGTGGAATACCCGTATGCACAAGGTCACCCTGACCCTGTCCGAGGGCAATGACCTGGCCGCCGAGAGCGCCAAGCCTGCTCTGAACGTGGGCATCACCCGCGAGGAGGAGCCCTTCGGCTGGGAGGAGTGGACCATGATCCGCACGAAAAAGGACCTTTTCATCCTGTCAAAGGGAGAGAAGCAGAACGTGAATCTCTACTTCCGCGATCGCTACGTCAACGGAAAGGACAGCTCCATGCGCGACAAGGAGATCACCGTCACCGACTACGATGAGTCGGTGGTTTCCTTCAAGAATGGCCGTATGATCGCAGAGGGAGTGGGCGAGACCGCCGTCACCGTCCGCTACAAGGATCTGGCCCACGTCTTCCACGTGGTTGTGGTGGCCACCGACGAGGAAAAGGAGGCCATCCTTGCCGAGACCACCGCAGAGCCCGCCGTGTCGGATTTCACCATCTACCTTGGCGAGCGTGTGGTTTACCGTCCCCAGATCCGTGTCCGTGTTACCAAGGGAGACGGCACCGTGACCGAGATCCACGTCAACGACGGCCCCAACGTGGTGACCTACTCGGGCTATGACGAGAACGTCATTACGGTCAACGAGAAGGGCGTCATCACCGCCCGCGCCGCGGGGAGCACCACGGTGACCGTGAAGTACGGCACCCACACCATGAAGGTGAACGTCAAGGTCTCGGCGGACCCTGCCGACACCTTCTTCGGCATGGGTGACATGGAGGAGATGCACTACGAGACCCTGGACTTCACCAGGGAAATGGACCGCACCGTCCTGTCCCACTTCAACAGCTGTGAGATGACGGCCACCGAGGAGGGCATGCGGGTCACGGTCAAGTCCGCTAAGACTCAGCCGGGAGCCACCGACCCCAGCTTCAAGGTCGTGTATCAGGGTGCGCTGGATCCCATCATGACCGAGGATTACACCGCCGTGGAGATCGTCTACCGCGTGCCTCTTGAGAACACAGCCCACACCACCAGGATGGAGATCTTCATCGGTGCAGGCTCCATCATGGACGCCCAGGGCGGCTACTCCACCCAGGCCGATCTGATCTGTGACGGCGAGTTCCACACCCTCACCATCCCCGTGTCCCATCTGGATTACTGGAAGGGTCAGCTCAACGTCATCCGCTTTGACTTCTTCACGGCGGCTTTGACGGGAGACGCCATCGATATCCGCTCGATCTCTCTGGTTTCCTGACGGATCAACATACAAAAGAGGAGCCTCCCACGTGGGGGCTCCCCTTCATTATGCGGGAAAGCAAACGACCGGCCGGTTCGCGGTCCATCACCTTGGAGCGTCACCGTGGCAGCGGGAGCTTCGAGATCAAAAAGCCCCTCCCGCGCGGGAAGGGGCTTTTTTGGGGGATCGGGCTATGCCGGGTTATTTCCCCGCCTTTTTCTTTTGGATGAGAGAGGGAACCACGATGGCCGCGTAGAGGGACAGTCCCACCACAACACCCGTCAGCACGATCATGACCTTGAGGCGGGTGGAGTACTTCCACACCACAGAAGGGGTGCTGTCACCCGCGTCGGGAGCCTTGCCGCTCTCGTCGGGGGTATTGGTGTCAGGATCGGCGGGCGTATCGGTATCGGGCGCGTCCGTGTCGGGGATCGGCTCGTCACCGCTACCGAAGCCGGGGAGCGGCTTGCTCTCGTCGCGGGCCTCGGCCTTGGAGCCGTCAGCCGCCGTCAGCCCGTAGGCGGGAGTCGCCACGGCGGCCATCCCCTCGCCCTCGGGGCAGATATACAGGTAGGAGAAACGGTCGTTGGGGGCGGTGTCGCCCAGATCCATGAACTCCATGACGTTGCCCGACAGGGTGGAGTTGTCCGCCCACTTGAAGCAGAGGGCGGATACCTGCCCCGTCAGCCCCACGGTAGCCTTGGCCAGACGGATGACCATGCGGTCGCCCTCCACGGTGTAGAGAGCCTGACCGATGTGCTCGCCGGCCCAGCCGTCAGCCAGGGACTCCACCGAGACGTAATGTCCGTCTCTTGCGCGGTTGAGGGCCAGATCATAGCCCTCCCAGCCTGTGGCGGGGTTGTTGTCCAGGTCGATATACAGGTTCATCCAGTTGGCACCGTCGTCCACGACGAGCTTGCGGGCGGTGGTGACCGTGAAGTAGAGGTAGTCGGCATCCTGGGAGACCTTGGCGGCTACCAGGTCGTTGCGGGCGGTGTTGTTCACGTAGGTCAGGTTGGAGAAGTAGCCCTCCTCGCGGCGCCAGGTCGCGTCGCCCACGTTGTCGCCGTAGACGGGGCCTACGTTGTTCCACGCGGTGCTGTCGGACAGATCAATGGAGACCTGACCCGAGGCCGCGGTGACCGCTCCCGTGCCCTTGTACTGACGGATGTAGCCCGTCATCTGGTAGTAGTAGTTGTCGCCGAAACCTACCTCCTCGCCGTCGCGGAGCTTCATGGGCTCGCCGTCGCGGGAGAACTCGGGGCTGAACTGATCCACCATCTGGAAGCCCGGATCCTTGGAGCCCGCGAAGCTGGGGTAGCCCGAGCTGGTCTGGTTCAGACCGGCCGTCCACTCGTTCCAGCCCGTGATCATGACCATGTCGGGATCATAATGCATGACCGCCTCGAACTGGTGGGCAAAGCCCAGACCCGCGCCGGAATCCATGGAAAAGCCGTAGTCGTTCTCGGGGCATCGGGTGGCGGCGTTACCAATGTAGCTGCGTCCCTTGGAGGTGGTGGGGTGGTGACCCATGCAGAGAGCCAGCTGCTCGAAGTTGCCCTCCGCGTCACGGCCGGGGCCGCCGAGGGAGTACTGGAAGGAGTCGCCCCGCTTCTTGTATTCCTGCAGCCAGTTCCAGCTTCCGTCCTCGTCCCTCCAGGCCCAGCAGTTGCGGACGGTGAAGGTGGAGTTGATCCAGTTGCCCAGATCCGAGGTGTCCCCCGCGCATCCCGCCAGGGTCAGGGGCTTACCCTTGTACTGGTAGAACAGCTCGCCGTACTTGGCAAAGCCCTCCTCGGAGTACATACTCCCCCGCAGAGCGCCCATGACGGCGCCGTAGTTACCGGCCGAGAAGACGCAGATATCGGGGGTGTCGGTGCCCTCCTTACGGAGTTGGAGCCAGGTGTCCAGAAGCACCTGGAGCTCCTGGGGGTAGTAGGCACCGTTGGTGAAGTCCAGGAAGATAAAGTCAACCCCCGCGGCCTCCAGCTGGTAGGCGTGCTTGCGGAAGACCCACTCGCTGTTGCTCTTGTAGTAGCCGAAGTAGGGCTCGGCCCAGAAGTAGCCGCCGCCTCGGCCCGGGGTGGTCAGCCACTCGTTAAGTCCCTCCAACCCCTGGTCCAGATAGATGTAGGTGTTGTCCTGAATGGATTCGGTGTCCTCGCCTCCTCGGTTGAGGAAGTAGAACAGACCCACCTGCTTGCCCTCGCGAAGCTCTACGCCCGTGGGGGTGGTGCGGTCGCGGTCGTCGGTGGCCACCCAGGTGGTGTAGTCGATGGAGTAGCCCTTCACGTCGGAGGGTTGCACGGTGAGATCGTTGTGCTCAAAGGTCAGGTTGTCGATGTGACCCACCGTCTTGTCGGCGTAAACCGTAAAGTAGCCCGCGGGGCGGACGTCGGTCTTGTCCTTGGAGGCCAGCTTGGAGCCCGCCGCATCCAGAACGGTGACCCCGCCCGTGTAGCCGTCGTAGGCGACCGAGCAGAGAAGGGTGCCGTCCAAGTACAGCTCAATGACCGAGGCCTTGTCCTTGACGGTGAGCTTACCCACAGAAGCTACCTTGTCAGCCTTGACGGTGGCGGTCAGACGGCTCTCGGGCTCGGAGATCGTGACCGTGTCGGTGCCGTCAAAGGTGAACCAGATGCCTCTGTGCTTGGCATCGGTGGCCATGCGGGAGAGGCGGGTACCGATGGAGAGCTTGCCCCCCGTCACACTCACGTCCACCGACATCTCGCCGCCGTAGAGACCGTAATCGTCGCCCAGGAAGAGGGAAGAGCCGAAGGAGAAGGTCTTGCCCTCCTTGCAGGACAGGGTCTGCCCGTCGAAGATCATGTTGGTACGCAGGGAGGCGGTGGCCAGCACCACGTCGGTGGAGTAGTCGGTGATCTCGGTGGAGGTGAAATCGTAGGTGTAGGTTGTCTTGCCCGACGCCACCCAATCGTAGGCACGGTCATCGGGGGCAATCTCCACGGCCTGCAGGGTGGGATCGCCCGCCACAGCCGTGAGCGGGAAGGAGGTGGCCAGGATCGCCAGCAGCAGTCCCAGGGCGACCAGGCTCCGAACTTTCAGTTTTCTTTTTACGGTCATGGCGAGCTCACTTTCTTACCTTAACGGTAATGAAGCCGGCGGCGGCGCATACGGCCACGATCATGATGGCGATGAGGATCCAGATGGCGAGGGAATCGTCCACCGTACAGACTACGCATCCGGTCAGCTCCTCGGTGGTTTCCTCAGTTACGGGATCGGTGGGAGCCTCGGTCTTGCCGTCGGAGACCTCCTCGGTGGGGGTATCGGTAGGCTCGGTGACCTCATCGGTGGGAGCTTCGGTGGGAGCTTCCGTGGGAGGCCCGGTGGGAGCCTCAGTAGGGGCCTCGGTCACGGCTTCCAGCGCCGCGATGGCGTCCTCGGCCTTGGTGAGCTTGCCGAAGTTGATGACCAGAGCCTTCTTGTCCTCGGGGAGGGCATCGTACAGAGCCCGTGCCTCGGCGGCGATCTCCTTGGCGTCCTCCATGTTCTTCTCGGTGACCTTGGAGGGGAGCTTATTGATGGCCAGAAGGGTCCGGTAAGCGGCCTCTGCCTTCACGGTGATATTGTCCACGCTCATATTGGCGGCACGAGTGGCCCAGCCGACGTAGGAGCCGTCGCTGGACAGCAGGGGATCGGTATAGGAGGCCAGCTCCTTGCCCTCGGCGTCAAAGAGCTTGGCCGAGCCGAAGAACTTACCCTCGGACTCATGCTTCCCATAGACCTGACCGGGGTCGGCATAGGCTACGCGGCAGATGAGGGTATCGTTTACAAAGACAGAGATCTCGGAAGCGGTATCCACCACGCGGACGGTGTAAGGGTAGGCAGCCCCCTCGGGGAGGGGGAAGGTGACGGTGTTATTTTGCAGGTAAGCGGTGCCGGAGGCCTTCTCGTCGTAGGTCTTGACGTTGACCCCCAGGTCACTGCCGTGGGCGTAGAGGAACAGACCCGCCTGGCAGGTGGAGGTGTCGGGGTGCCCGTCCGCCTCGTAGTAGGCCGCGTTGGTCTTGGGAGCGCGGATGAAAATTCCGCTCTGGGCCTTACCCTGGCACTCCAGCACGTCCAGCGAGAACTCATACGCGCCCACGATGGGGGTGGCGGAGTAGACCTGGGTGAAGACGTGGGACTGGAGGTACAGGTTGCCGCTTCCCGCCTCGATCACCTTGATGTAGCCGTCGCCGATGGCGTTGGCATCGTTGATGAAGAAGTCGGGCATCAGGGTGGAGCTGACGTTGACGTCCTTTTGGTATTCCTCAAAGCTCTCCTCGAAGATGAGGATCAGCTCGCTGTCCGCCCCCTCCTCCGCCGCGGCGGTCACCGAAAACAGACCGATGAGCAGGCAGAGAGCCAGCATGAGTGCAAAACGTTTCTTGTTCATGATCGTATCTCCTTATCATTGGGCATACCGCTCAAGCGGATGTGAAAATTATAGCATATTCTGTGAAAACTGTCAACAGAAAATGGCAAAAAAGAAAAAGCGGGCTCTTTCGAGCCCGCTTGGGATACGGTTACCGCGCCTCTTCGGAACCCTCGGCGGTACGGGTGAGCTTTTTCATCCAGGTGTATCGGTTCACCTTGATACAGGCCGCGCCGCACTTGAAGACCTGATCGGCGTTGAGGCAGGCAATGACCGCCACGGGAGGCCACTTGAGGACAAAGGCCGCCAGGAAGGAAACGGGCAGCACGATGCCCCATATGCTGATGAGATCGTTGATGAGAACGAATCTCCCGTCGCCGCCGCCGCGGATGATGCCCGTGGCGACCGGCATCTGATAGGCGGTTCCGAAGCCGGTCACGCAAAGGACGGTCAGAAAATCCGTTGCCATTTTGGCGGTCTCCGGGGAGAGATCGGGGGAGATGACGGTGTAGAGTCCGACCACGGGAACGCGGAGCAGAAACAGGGCGGTGGAGGTGCAGACCCCAATGCCCACGAACATGAGCTGGAGGGTCCGGGCATAGGACTTGATGTCCTCCATTTTGCCGCTCCCGATCGCTTTTCCAATCAGCACAGCCGCCGCCGAGGAGGCACCCACGATGGCCACCTTGAGCATCTGGTAGAGGGTGGAGGCGATGGAGTTGGCCGCGATGGTGGAGCCGCCGCCCCCCGTCTCCTCCATGTGACCCAGAATGACGGTCTGGAGCATGACCGCACCGCCGAAGAGGAGGGAGGTCAGAAGGAAGGAGCGCGAAAGCTTCAGGTAGTCCTTGGCCAGGAGCTTGTCCCAGGTAAAGAAATCGCGGACATGCCAGGAGAGCTTTTTGTCCATGCAGAGGAGGTAGACCACCACCACGCAAAGCTCCACCACCCGCGCCGCCAGGGTAGCGACCGCCGCACCCGTAACCCCCAGGCGGGGGAAGCCCAGGTGACCCTCAATGAGGAGATAGTTGAGTCCGCCGTTGACCAGCAGGGTGGAGATGGAGACCCAGAACCCGATGCGCACCGTCTCCACACTGCGCAGCACCGCCAGTAAGAGGCTGGTGAAGGCGAAAACAGGGAAGGAATACTTCATGATCCGCAGATACTCCACGCCCGCGGCATGGATAGCGGGATCGTCGGTGAAGAGAGAGACCACGGCGGCGGGGGCAATGGCCGATACCGCGAAGAAGAGAAGGGACAGCACCCCGCCCAAAAGTAAAACGCTCACAGCGAAGCGCCTGATGGGCTGTGTACGCTTCTGCCCCCAGTACTGGCTCCCCAGCACCACGGCGGCGTCCCCCGCCCCCAGCATGAGCTGCTGGAAGAGGAACTGCACCTGGTTGACGGCGCTGACCCCCGCCATGGCGGCCTCGCTGTAGGCGCTGACCATGACGTTGTCCAGGAGATTGACACCCAGGGTGATGATATTGTGGAGGACCAGCACCGACCAGATGGAGAAGAAGCTCTTATAGAAGGAGCGGTCCTTGACGAGTTGAAGCTTTTTCATGGATTTCTGTTTCCTTTGCGTAAAAAACGGGGCCGCCGGGAAAAGAGGCGACCCCATTGTGATGGAAGATCAGTCCTTCAGCACCTTGAAATGAGCCAGGAACATGATGACGATGCCGCCGACCACGTACAGGTCGATCAGAGCGCCGACAAGGCTCAGAATCGTGCCCAGCAGGGGCAGGGGAATGATCCCGACGAGGGCGATGGCCACGCCGCCGATGATGCCGATCAGCAGGTGGACCAGCACACCGATGACGAGGTTGGCCACGGAGCCGGTGAACTTCCAGGACAAGGGAAAAATCTTCTTCAAGATGTCCATGATAACATCCTCCTCAGATAAGTACAGGCATTGGATCGTATCCAACCTATGTCTGTTCACGGGACATTATACACCCATTCGTCCGAAAAGTCAAGAGAAATACCCAAAGTGGGGGAAAGATTTGTCGCGGAAAATCAAAAAACCGCCCCGAAGGACGGTTCTTTGAATACAAATTACTTGTACTTTCTCTTGCGTGCTGCTTCAGACTTCTTCTTGCGCTTGACGCTGGGCTTCTCGTAGTACTCACGCTTGCGAAGATCGGTCAGGATGTTCGACCGTGCGCACTGACGCTTGAAGCGGCGGAGAGCACTGTCCAGAGACTCGCCCTCTTTTACCTTGACTTCTGCCATGACTTTTTTCCCTCCCCTCGCATACGCCGGAGATAGTTGCCGACGGTTTACAGAAAGTTCCGCTTGCCGTTTGGCAAACTCTTTGCATATTATACCCGATTTTTCCGAATTTGTCAATAGGTTTCCGAAAAAATCTTTTGGTTTTTCACACAAAAACCCGAGGTGTTACCCTCGGGCTTTTGGAGCTGATAATCAGATTCGAACTGATGACCTCCTCATTACCAATGAGGTGCTCTACCGACTGAGCTATATCAGCACACATTCATGCGACTTGCCTATTATAGCATATCTCGTCGGATTTGTCAAGTGTTTTTTTGGAAAAAAATCAAGGAATTTTCAGGTTTTTTGCGGCGTCGGAAAAGGGAAGAGAAATCAGCGGTATCCCTTGACAAAATGGCCGGAATGGTGTACAATTGACCTATAAGACCGCCCTCTGTGGGGCTATGTGCCGAAAAGGAGACCGCATATGAATCAGCGACTGCAGACCATTCTGGCTGCCATGACCTTGGAAGAAAAGGTCGGCCAGCTCTTCGTTGCCCGCCGTCCCCAGGATGACGGGGAAGCCATGAAGGCTATCACCGACTATCATCTGGGTGGCTTCACCCTCTACGCCTGCGACTACGAGCACCGCACCCCCGAGGAGATCCGCGCTCTCATGGCCTCCTACCGCGAGGCGGCCAAGCTGAACCCCTTCATCGCCGTGGACTGCGAGGGCGGACGGGTGGTCAGAGCCTCCAAGTTCCCTGCCTTCCGTGAGACCAATTTCAAGTCCCCCCGCGACCTCTTCGCCGAGGGCGGCTACGAGCGCATCGACGCCGATACCCGCGAGAAGTGCGAATTCCTCCGGGACCTGGGGGTCAACTTCAACTACGCCCCCGTGCTGGACCTGTCGGCTGATCCCGCGTGCTTCATCTTCGACCGCACCTTCAGCCACGATCCCGACGCCGCCGCGGTCTACGCCAAGACGGTGGTCACCGCCATGAACGACTGCAAGATGGTGGGCAGCATCAAGCATTTCCCCGGCTACGGCGACAACGTGGACACCCACACCTCCATCGCCCACGACGACCGCACCATGGAGCAGTTCATGACCTGTGACCTCAAGCCCTTCATAGCGGGCATCGAGGCGGGCGCTCCCATCGTCATGATCGCCCACAACATGGTCTCCTGCATGGATCCCGACATCCCCGCCTCCCTCTCCCCCGCCGTCCACAAGCTCCTCCGCGAGGACCTGGGCTTTGAGGGCGTCATCATGACCGACTCTTTGGACATGAACGCCATCACCCTCTACACGGGTGACCGCGCCTCGGCGGTGCAGGCCGTCCTCTCGGGCAATGATCTCTTGTGCTGCTCCACCTACCGGAAGCAGGTCCCCGCCGTCCTGGACGCCGTCCGCGAGGGGGTCATTACCGAGGAGAGAATTGACGAGTCGGTTCTCCGTGTGCTGAAGCTGAAGGCAGAGTTTGGGATCATCTGATCAAGATACAAGATACAAAGATACGAGATACAAGATAGGGAACGACCCTGCTGTATCTCGTGTTTTTGATATGGTGAGAGTTCAAATTTGGGTTTGTCGGTGTGTTGGGTTTCTGCTTTTCGGGGGGTGAAGGGGGCGAAGCCCCCTTCACCTATCACGAAGGCCGGCGGTGTCGGGGGCGGCCTTGAGCGCCCTGACGCGCGGCGGTAGCCGCAAGAAAATTGGCTATAACGAGAAACATACGGAACAAAGAAATTGCTAAAATCCTATTGGCTCACAGCAATTTTCTTGCACCTACCGGTGCGCGCCGAGGCGTTTCTATACAAGCCGCACCACGGACAAATGCTGCTTTAGCGGCATTTGTAGACCGCAACAAGCAACTTCGAATATTTGCCTGCTCTCGTGTTGCGGCGGCCACCCTCGGCACTGCCGGCCACCACTCTTTAATGAAGGGCTTCGCCCTTCACCCGTTTGGTAACAGCCAAATAAACCCCCGGCTATGCCGGGGGAGGAGAAGAGCTTCAGCTACAAGCATATGGACAAAAAAATCCTCCGATGTTATAATGAAAGAGGTCTGCCAACCAAATCAAAAATAACAAAGGAGGATGTCCA
>JAZNJA010000123.1:0-3701 GCA_045577755.1 Eubacteriales bacterium | reverse complement strand
CGAGATCGACCTGTCCAAGTACTCCAAGGTGGTCATCATGTGGGGTTCCGATAACGGCGACGGCACCAAGGATCTGTACGCCAAGAACGAGCATAACCGTTTCGCTCTGGTCAACGCCGACAAGAACATGGTCATGTCCCCCGCTGAGGACACCATCATTGCCGCCGCTACCTACGAGCTCCACGGCTGGGCTGTTCAGGCCTTCGAGATCGACCTGACCGGTATCGACTACAACGGTCCCGTGTTCCTGACTCACGATTCTCTGGCAGGCGGCTTCGCTCTGGTCGCTTCCATCGAGTTCGTCGGCTGATTCCGAGTCTTGGTTTACCCTTTCCCGCCTCCCCCCTCGGGGAGGCGGGATTTTTGTTCGGATGAATACCGCTTCCGCACACAAAAAACTCCGCGGCGTTTTTATCGCGCCGGCGGAGTTTTTTCTATGATATAAAGGGACAAACGCCAGATCAGGGCTCAAATTCCCGACGTACCACGGCGCAGGTCGCGATGCCGTAGTACCCGAAGCAAGCCACAGCCTCGGGGCCGATCCGTTCCCCGCTGACCACGATGGGCACCGCGGGAGGACATCCCACCGTCGCCGCCGCCAGCACCCGACCGACACACTCGGCCACGGGCAATACCTCGGAGGGAGAGAGCAGAGCCTCTCGGACGGACATGACCCGCTCGGGCTTGATGAGAGCGGGCGGGCACTCCGCAACGGAGTCCCGTCGAGGGAGGGCGCACAGTACCTCGGCCATCCGATCCAGCTCCGGTTCGGTGATGGCGGGGGTCACCATCAAGACTACGAAATCGGGGTCGGCAAACTCGCATTCAATACCGTTCTGCCGCAGATGCTCCGCTACCTCAATACCCGTGTATCCATGCTTGCGGGGACAAAGGGTGAGCTTCAAGGGCTCGTCGGTCTGCATGGGACGCAACCCACAGGCCGATAGCTTGATCCAACAAGCCTCCACCTTTTTGACGGTCTTCTCCAAAGAGACCGTATACTTCTTGCTCGCCAGTACGGCGTTGGCCATGTCCAAGGATTTCAATATCAGATAGGAGGGGCTGGTAGATCCGAACAGAGCCAAGGCCTGCTTGGCGTGATCGCAAAACAGAGCGGGCAAATAGCCGCCGATATGGAGATACGCGCCCCCCGTCAGCACGGGCAGGGTCTTGTGGGCAGAATCACAGCAGAGGTCAGCCCCCAAGTCCATGGGATGCTTGGACTCGGGCAAAAACCGCAGGTAAGCTCCGTGAGCATTGTCTACGACAAGCAGAATGCCGAAGCCGTGACAAACCTCGGCGATCCCGGCAATATCCGCCACATTCCCCAGATAATCGGGGGAGGTCAGATACACCGCGGAGGGAAGCCGTCCCTTGGTCTTCAACTGCGTAAGCTCCTCGGTCAACCCCTCGGGGGTCACGGGACAGGCCAGATACCCCGCCTCATTCTCGGGATACAGCCACTCCACATCCAGATCCAAAAGCCCCACCGCTGACAGGAAGGTCTTGTGGGCGTTGCGCCCCGCCAGGATCAGCGGACGGTCAATACTCTGCTCCTTGGCGTGAAGCATGACCAGATACAGCATGGCGCGGATGCACTGGGAAGACCCCTCGGTGGAGTAGTAGGTGGGGCAACCGAAAAGGAAGGAAGCATTCTCCTCGCTCTCTCGGATGATGCCCTCGGCCTCGTAGAGACTGTCGGCACCTGCCACCTCGGTGATGTCGTCATGCTCACAGCCCGTGAGCAGAACCCCCTTGTGGCCCGGCATATGAAGCCGAAGAGGGGACTTTTCCGTATAAGACAAAACGAAATCCCGGATGGGCGTCGTCATCTTCATGTGTAGGACCTATATCCCATCGGGATCCCTTTCTGTTTTGTTTGATTGGGAAGAATTTCAAATTTGGGTTTATCGGTCTGACGGAGCAGAGTGGAATTGGGTAGGGTGACACCTCATCACCCGCTTCGCGGGAGCTTCTCCTCAAGGAGAAGCCTAGGTTACCACGACCCAAAAGATCTTTATACATTAAGGGGTTGCGGTTACCGAAGCCTTCTCCTTGAGGAGAAGGTGTCGGCGAAGCCGACGGATGAGGTGGCCCCCTAAAACATACTGACCTGCTCCGTCAAACAGTTCGATAAACTGCAATTTGTTTACTCCCCCAATTGCCTTGCGATCGCCACCATAATGGCGCACTCCATTCTCTTGCGGAAGAGGTCACAGCCAAACTTGTACACGCCCTTCACCGAGCCCGTGGCATGGTAGGCGTTGGCGGCGCAACCGCCCGAGCAGTAAAGACGAGCCCAGCAGTCGCGGCACTCGGGACGGGCGTAGACGTTGCACTCCAGAAACTCGTTCTGGATCTCGGTGTTGTCCACACCCTTCCAGACGTCGCCCAGCTTGAACTTCTCCTCGCCCACGAACTGGTGGCAGGGGTAGAGATCACCCCAGGGGGTCACCGCCATGTACTCGGTGCCCGAGCCGCAGCCCGAGATGCGCTTGTAGATGCAGGGGCCGCCCGTCAGGTCGATCATGTAGTGGTAGAAGGTGAAGGGCTTGCCCTCGCGGTCCTTGTCCAGCATGAGCATGGCCAGCTTCTCGTACTGCTCCATGACGATGGCCTTGTCCTCCTCGGTCAGAGCGGAAGGGTCGTCGGGAGCGGCTACCACAGGCTCCATGGACAGCTCGTTGAAGCCCAGATCCAGCATGACTTGAATGTCCTTGAGGAAGTCAGGGTTGGCGTGGGTAAAGGTGCCTCTCATGTAGTAGCCCCGGCCGTTCCGTGCTTCCACAAGCTGTTGGAACTTGGGGACGATGCGATCCCAGGAGCCATTGCCGGCGTAGTCCACGCGGAATCGGTCGTGGATCTCCTTGCGTCCGTCCAGAGACAGCACCACGTTGTGGCACTCGCGGTTGGCGAAATCGATCACGTCCTCGTCGATGAGCAGACCGTTGGTGGTCAGGGTGAAGCGGAAGTTCTTGTTATGCTCTTTCTCGATACTGCGGGCGTAGGCCACCAGATCCTTGACCACCTGGAAGTTCACCAGCGGCTCACCGCCGAAGAAGTCCACCTCCAGATTGCGGCGGCTCCCCGAGTTGGCAATGAGGAAGTCCAGCGCCTGCTTGCCCACCTCAAAGGACATGACGGCGCGCTCACCGTGGTACTTACCCTGGCTTGCGAAGCAGTAGGAGCAGTTGAGGTTGCAGGTGTGGGCGATGTGGAGGCACAGAGCCTTGATCACCCCCGAGGTCTTGGCCTTGAGATGCCCCGCCATAGGCTCGAAGGTGTCGGGAGCGAAGAGCTTGCCCGAGTCCCTCAGGGAGACCACATCGTCATAGCACTCCTCGATATCCGCCTCGGTGATGCCGTCCCTCTCGACGTACTTCTCCTTCATGGCGGCGAGGATATCCTCGCGGGTCTCTGTCTCAAACATGGAAATAATATCGTAGGCTACGTCGTCCACCACGTGGACACCGCCGGAGCAAACGTCCAGCACGATGTTGTAGCCGCCGAGCTTGTATTGATGGATCATGATGGTTTCCTCTTGTATGTTGTTTTATGTGTTCAAATTTGGGTTTATCGAACTGTTTGACAGAACAGATCAGTATGTGTTTAGGGGCCACCTCATCCGTCGGCTTCGCCGACACCTTCTCCTCAAGGAGAAGGCTTCGGTAACCGCAACCCCTTGAGATATAAAGATCTTT
>JAZNJA010000122.1:0-5244 GCA_045577755.1 Eubacteriales bacterium | reverse complement strand
TCGCCCCTACAAACCGCCTTATAATAATTTAAAACCCGAAAAGTTATTGTCAAACAAAGAAATACGCCTGTAGGGGCGGCCCTGCGTGGCCGCCCGCCAGCATAGCGGTTTCATTTTACTTATCGGATTTCAAACACACCGATAAACCCCAATTTACCAATATCCCTATTGAAAGGAACCATCACAATGGCCTTCGACGCCGGTATGCTCGCCTGCATGGTGCACGAGATCCGCACCGTTGCCCTCGGCGGCAGAATTGAAAAAGTCATGCAGCCCGAAAGGGACGAGATCATCCTCCAGCTCCGCTCCACCGAGGGGGGCAAGCGGCTGCTCATCAACGCGGGAGCGGGTCCCCGCATGAGTTTCACCGACCTGGCCCGTGAGAACCCCGCCCAAGCCCCCATGTTCTGTATGCTCCTCCGCAAGCACCTCACGGGCGCCCGCCTGGCCGATATCCGCCAGGAGGGCTTTGAGCGGGTGGTTACCCTGGAGTTCGACACCCGCGACGAGATGGGCTTTGCCTGCACCCGCCGCATCGTGGCCGAGATCATGGGTAAGTACTCCAACCTCATCTTCACCGACGGGGACGGCAAGATCATCTCCGCCTTAAAGACCATCGACTTCACCACTTCCGCCCAGCGCCAGGTCCTCCCCGGTATGCGCTACGAGCTGCCCCCGCCCCAGGACAAGGACAACCCCCTGGAGGTGGATTTCGACCGCTTCACCGAGCTGTACAACGCCGAGAACCCCGAAAAGCCCCTGGATAAGTTCATCCTCTCCCGCTTTTGCGGTATCTCGGCCACCGTCGCCCGTGAGATGGTGGTGATCGCCACCCGACACACCGACACCCCCCTGCGCTACGCCACCCCCGAGGAGGCCTGGCGGGGCTTTGACGCGGTCATCTCGCGGATCAAGGAAGGGAACTACGCCCCCACCATGGTCTACGACGGACAGAACGCCGTGGAGTACGCCTTCTGCCCCCTGACCCAGTATCAGTCCCCTGTGGAGACCCGCCCCTTTGAGTCCGCCTCGGCCATGCTGGACGCCTACTTCGAGACCCGCGATAAGGAATCCCGCATCCGCCAGCGAGCCGCCGACGTCCTGCGTCTGCTGACCAATGCCGAGAGCCGCATCAAGAAGAAGCTGGATATCCAGCGAGGCGAGCTTCAAGACTGCGAGAAGGCCGAGGTCTACAAGAAGTACGGCGACATGATCACCGCCAACCTCTGGCAGCTTCAGCGGGGCATGAAGCAGGCCGAGATCACCGACTACGAAGTCTGGGACGAGGAAAAGGAGGAATACGGCACCGTCATCATCGACCTGGACGAGCGCCTGACCCCCTCGGCCAACGCCCAGCGGTACTACAAGAAGTACACCAAGGCCCGCAACGCCAAGGTGGAGCTGGCGAAGCAGATCGAGCTGGGTGAGACCGAGCTGGCCTACATCTACACGGTCTTCGACGCCCTCACCCGCGCCGAGACCGCCAACGACCTGGCCGAGATCCGCGACGAGCTCTACCGCTCGGGCTACGCCTCCCGCATGAAGGGCTACGCCGCCCCCAAGAAGCAGCCCGCCCCCACCGTGGCCAAGTTCCGAACCACCAACGGTTATCTGGTCTATTGCGGCAAGAACAACCTGCAAAACGAGCACATCACCCACAAGCTGGCCGACCGCAACGACTACTGGTTCCACGCGAAGGGCGTCCCCGGCTCCCACGTAGTCATGGTGACGAACGGCGAGGAGCCCGACGCGCAGGACTTCACCGACGCCGCCTCCATCGCCGCCCACTACTCCAAGGCCGTGGGCGGTGCCCAGATCCCCGTGGACTACCTCCTGGTCCGCCACGTCCGCAAGGTACCGGGCGCCAAGCCGGGATTCGTGACCTACCATACGAACTGGACGGCTTACGTGACGCCGGATGCCGAGAGGATCGCGGCTATGAGAATTAAGTAATACTACGGTAGGGGCGCACCTATGTGTGCGCCCGATCCACCGTGACATATCGTACCGCAAATAATATCAGCCTCGACAGGGAATGATCCCCGCCGAGGCTGTTTTTTTGTGGTGGATCAATACGGACAAGGCTTATATTCGTTCAGCCCCATCCGATCGTACCATTTTCTGTACTCGTCAATGCGAATATCCTTGCATTTCTCCCACAATTCGTCGCTATAAGCTTCTCGGATCATGTGATAGGCCCGATCCAGGGTGGTGTCACAATCCTCGATCCTGCCCAATCGGTACAGGCAAGCGGCGATATTGACCATGGTCAAGCCTCGCGGAATGTCAGCATCTTGCAGTAAGGCATACTCGCGGGGGATCTCTCTGCGCCAGAACCGCTCAAGGAGATCCGCCGCCTCCTCATAGGAGAGAAGGGCGTTTTCGTAATCGCCCGTATCATAGAAGCACTTAGCTTCGGCCTCACAGACCATGTACAGCTCCTGATGCGCCCAGCGTTTCCACTCTCGCGTCTCGTGCATAGCATCTTGGCTATTCAAGTACATGGCGGTACACCGCATACGGTCATTGAGATCGAGGTGGTATCGGTAGGGCATGGATTCAATGATGGCCTTGCCCTTTTCGTACTGTCCGATCTCAATATAGATTCGTGACATACTACCCTTTGCGGCCAGCGTGATAAAGGAATCGGGGCATTCAGCCACGATCTGCTTGGCGAGATCCAGAGCTTCTTCGGTCAGATCGGTGCCTTTATCGGTCAAATGCCATGTGTAGTGCTCCAGCAGTTCAAGCTTCAGAATGTGACCGCCGGGATAGGCGGCAATGCTCTCCTGGAGGAATTTTACGGTATTCTCCCACCCGTGTACCTCCACACGGGACTTGACCAGCGCGTTCTGAATCTTCTCTTCCACCTCCTCGGGGTCATACTCAAACATATCATCCAGACTCACCCCGAAATACCCCGCCAGCACGGGCAGAGTGGCCACGTCGGGATAGCCCCCGCCCGTCTCCCATTTGGAGATGGCCTGGGGGGAAAGGTTCAGGGCGGTAGCCAACTGCTCTTGGGTCAGCCCCTTGTTCACCCGCAGCTCGCGGATCTTGTTTCCCAAATTGATCATATCATATCTCACTTTCGTTATATTCCGGCGGCCTCCGTTGTCTGTATTATAGCACACCTTCCCATGAATTGCAAGCAACGCTTTTTGGGACGGATCCCACGAATGGTTGAGGGAGTGGAGTCCGATCACGAATTTTGATTTGAATTTTCCTTATATTTATTGACAAAAAACCTCCACTATGTTATAATCATCTCAACCTAATTTGCACAAATCCCCTCAAAAAGGAGACCATACCATGCTCATCGCCAACACCCCCCTCGCATCCTACAAGATCATCCTCCCCGCCGCCGCCCTGGAGGGCGAAGCTGACGTCGCCTGTGTGCTCCGCGACACCCTTACCCGCGCCACGGGCGTGACACTCGAGATCGCCGCCGACGATACCCCCGCCGCCGACTGCGAGATTATCATCGGTAAGACCAACCGCGACACCGACAAGGTCATAGCCGCCCGCAACCAGATCCAAAACGACGGCTACGCCATGGTGATGGACGGCACCCGCCTCTACATCACGGGCAACCTCCCCCGCGGCGGTGTCTACGGCGTCTACACCTTCATGGAGGACTACCTCGGCGCGCGGTTCCTCTCCGATACCTACATGACCGTCCACGACGGGGAAGTAAAGGATATCCCCGCCGACCTGTACCGCGTGGATTCCCCCTACTTCTTCTCCCGCGATACCTACTGGTACCACATCCTCCATCCCCGCCGTCCCACCAAGATGAACATCCGCAACGCCGTCAAGTCCAACCATTGGGATATGTCCGATCTGGGCGGCGGCGTCACCTACGCAGGACCCTTCGTCCACAGCATCTGGGCTCTGGCCGAGATCCCCCACGAGATCGGCGTCCAGCCCTGCCTGACCGATGAGAAGACCTACGAGAACGTCCGCAAGAACGTCCGCCGCGTGCTGGAGGAGAACCCCACCGCCACCATCGTCTCGGTCTCTCAGGTGGACTCCTACCCCGACCAGTTGGGCTGTCAGTGCGAGAAGTGTAAGGCCATCGACGATGCCGAGGGCACCCCCATGGGCTCCCTCCTCACCTTCGTCAACCGCATCGCCGACGACATTAAGGACGACTACCCGCATGTTTTCGTAGATACCCTTGCCTACCGCTACACCCGCAAGGCACCCAAAACCATCAAGCCCCGGGATAACGTCATCATCCGCCTCTGCTCCATCGAGTGCTGCTTCTGCCACCCCCTGGACGATCCCGACTGCCCCCACAACGTGGAATTCAAGAAGGACATTGAGGAATGGGCGGCCATCTGCGATAACCTCTACATCTGGGACTACACCACCGACTTCCTCTGCTACCTCTCCCCGTTCCCCAACCTGGCCGTCCTGCAAAGGAACGTCAAATTCTTCAAGGATCACCACGTCATCGGTATGTTCGAGCAGGGCAACTACCAGTCCCTGTCGGGCGAGTTCGGTGAGCTCCGCGGCTACCTGCTGGCCAAGCTCCTCTGGAACCCCGACATGACCGAGGAAGAGTACTATGCCCACATGGACGAGTTCCTCCGCGACTACTACGGCGCAGGCTGGAAGTACATCCGCGAGTACATCGACGTCACCTCGAAGAAGGCCGCCGAGCGCCACCTCTTCATCTACGACACCCCCAACCGCATCTTCCCCTTCGCCAAGAAGGATACCGAGGATCCCAATCTGGACATCCTGGACCCCGCCAAGATCGAGGCCTGGAGCCGCGAGATGAAGAGCGCCCCCGTGGCCGCCATCACCGACGAGACCGCCTTCGCCGAGTACCTCCTGGGTCTGTGGAGCAAGGCCCTGGCCGCCGCCGAGACCGACGACCACCACGCCCACGTCATGCAGTCCTCGGTGCAGGCCCTCTACTACGCCGAGTTCGTTCTCCCCGCCGAGCGGTTTGAGAGCCTGAACGTACCCATGCTGGACGCCATCCGTGCTTCGGGCATCACCCGCTTCCGCGAGACGGCGGATATTCCCGATCTGGATAAGCCCGAGGTGTATCCCGATCTGCGGTAAATTGAGGTTTATCGAACTGTTGGTTCGTGCTGACCCATGGGTGTTGCCCCCTCACCCGCCTGCGGCGGGAGCTCCCCCAGAGGGGGAGCCTTGCGTGCCAATCCCCCAAAATTCCGTTTCACAACAAGTTTTCCCCGTTCTGAGGCTCCCCCTCTGGGGGAGCTC
>JAZNJA010000121.1:0-4809 GCA_045577755.1 Eubacteriales bacterium | reverse complement strand
CAAAGGCTCCCCCCTCTGGGGGAGCTCCCGCGAAGCGGGTGAGAGGGCTAACGAGAAAATTGCCGTGCCCTTCCCGTCAAACAGTTCGATAAACCCAAATTTGAACATTCTTCCCCCTATCCCCCAACAAAAAACTCCCTTTCCGTCATCGGAGAGGGAGTTTTGATTTGGTTTAATTTCAATGGAAAATCAGCCATCCCACCGCAAAGGAGAAGAGGCAGGTCAGGGTGCCGAAGATAAATTCGCGGAATGTATGCCGCTTCATGACCAGCGACGCCCAAAGGATGGCGCCCCAGCAGACGACGCCCACGACAATGCCCCAGATGCCGAGGAAGTAGCCCGAATAGACCAGAGGCCCCGACACGCTACAGGCATGGCCGCTGATACGCACCTTGAAGACCTTGTTGCCGATGAGGATGATGACCACCGAGAAGAGGTAGCCCGCGTAGATGTGCATGAGGCCCGTACCGACCTGAGCGATGAGACCGTACACGAACACCGCCACGTAGCCCACGGTGGAGAAGTACATGGCCAGGGAGCGCTGGCCCTCCCTTCCCTTCTTGCGGAGGGCGGGGATCATGGCCGACACGGGGTAGGCCAGCACGGGGAGGACGGTCAGACCGCCGAGGGAGACGATGAACTCCACGGGGGTAGCGAAGACATCGTCGCGGAGGGTGAAGAGGAGGACAAGGAGAATGCCCACCATCACGGGGGGAACGGATACGATGCGGATGATGTGGGCGAGGGTCAGATAAACGGGTTTACGGGACATGGTATACCTTCTTCTTTACAAAAATTCTGTGCCGATCACGGCGGGGGAGCGGGAGGCGCGAGGATGGGTACCCGACACCGCGATGGTGTCAAAGGCGGTCCCCTCGGAGCCGTGGGCCCGCATGAAGAACTCCAGCTCCAGAGCCACCTCTACCTCGGTGCGGTCGGGGTTGATGAAGTTCAGGATGTGGGCGAAGGCGTCGTCGGTCAGCTTCTGGGCGCGGGTCATCTTCTCGATCTCGGCGGCGTCCTTGTACAGGCGCAGACCGTCGATCATGGCCCACGCGCCGCTCTGCATCTCCACGCCCTCAAAGGTCTTCTTGAATCTCTCCAGCAGGGAGTAGGACAGGGTAGCCTCCTCAAAAAGAGCCACTTTTACGCCGTAGTCCTTCAGGATGGCGGCCACATAGACCAGCATGGAGCGGTCGGGCATGATGATCTCAAACTCACGGGAATCCACTTGGGTGCGGGCGTCCTCGATGTAGCGGAAGTCGGCCAGCAGGAAGGCCTTGTCGGGGAGGACCACCACGAAGCCGTCGGTGTAGTTGAGACCCGACAGGTAGCGCTAGTTGATCTCGGAGGAGACCACGATGGCCTCGGTGTGAGCCGCCTTCATGGCGGACTGGAGCTTGGTAAGATGGGACATGGTATTTTCTCCTTGTTGTTTAGGATGTAGGGTTCAAATGTAGGCACGGGGGCGGATGATCTACCACCATTGTGTTACTGTCAATCCGGCATTTGTTGCCGTGTCTCTGAAGTAATATTCGGTATAGTCGGCGAAGGCTTTTTGCCCGACGTATGCCGCGGGCTTTCCGTCAGAGCCCATAGGCCATTCGGGACTTTGGAGCCAACGGGGATACCCCTTGCAATCTCTCGGAAACGCTATTTTGATCTCTTCTTTTACCATCCGCTTCCGTTCCCCCTTTTTCATGGTGGACGGATATTTGGGTAAAACGAATTGGCTCACATAATTCTCCGCAGACACTCCGCCTGACAGATACCCCGGGAGCGTGTCCAATATGAATTCGAACTCGTTATGGTACTTCTCGGTTCTTTCCGATGTCTGGTCGAATTGATAGTAAAAATCCGCAACGGTGCCGTGTATCACGTAAGCATCGTGCGCCGTAAGGGGCGACAGCGTTTTGAGGTGCGCGCTGACCTTGGGTGGGTTCACTTTCCACTCGTTTGAAAGATCACGGAATGATTGTGCGTGGAGTTTGATATACCGCTCCACGTAGGAACGGGCGGCGAAGGGCTTGTTCTGATTCACGTTTTTCATCAGAATCGTGCGGCGCCGGATCGGAATGTCATACTTTTCCATATAGTCCACGATGGAATCCAGATAATCGGCGATCTCGTTCGTCTCTGTGAACAGACGCATAAATTCCCCTATATCCATCTCACCGATGGCAAAGGCTTTGATGGGTTTCAATGCGGGATGACCGGAAAAGCTTGTTGAAAATTTGGAAAGCTTTTTGTTTTCGCTGATTTCGGTGAGTTTTTGGAACATTGGATTCCTCCTTTCGTGTTTGGTCATTCGCGGTTCGGGGTTGCGTCGTACCACGCAGGTACGGGGTTTTTCATATCATCGTACCACCCCAGCACGTCCCCCGCCTGCTTCAGCATGGTCTTCACCTCTCCCTCCCCGAAGGGGATCGCCCAGGGTACCGAGGAGAGCATATTACTGCTGATATACAAAGCCAACAGCCGCCAGAAATCCATGGGGACGGAGGTATTCCCGTCCGCCCCGAAGTAGCCGTCCACCAGCCCCGTGGCAAAGACGGGGGCGGCCTGGGCGCACCAGACGATGCGGTTGAACTCCTCCCAGGGATCCCCGAAGTCATAGCGGTCGAAGTCGATGATCACGATCCGGGGATTAGTCTCGGCGTCGGTCAGCATCATGTTGCCGATGTGGTAGTCCCCGTGCTGGAAGGTCTGGGGGCGGTTTCGGAGCAGGTGGCGGTTCTCCTCGATGTAGCGCAGGAGGTGACGGTCGCCCTCAAAATGAATGGGGCAGTCGGCGTACATTTGGATCTTACGGTTAATCTTGGCGTTGAAGCGGGGCTCCCAATCGGGCTGATCGGGGGGCGCGGGGATGGAGTGGATGCGAGTCAGGTATTCCCCCGCGTCGCGGCCCAGACGGTACTGTACCTCGGCGGGAAGGGTGGGAACGGTGGTCTCGGCGTCCACGCCGTCGATCCAGGAATGGATGGCGTAGCCCCCCTCGTCGCACTTCCCCACGGCCACGGGCTGACACATGGGGATCTCCGTGGCGGCCACGGTCTTCTGGAGGTCAAAGAGCTTCACGAATCGGTCTCCCCGCTCACGGGAGGTGACGCGAAGGAAATAGGGGGTGCCGTCGGCGGTGACGGCGCGGTACTTGCGGTCCCCCGACCAGCCGTAGTCGATGGGGGTGAGGGTCTGGAAGTCGGTGAGTTTCATGGTTCTTTTGATGTGGGGTGTGTCGAAGGCGGTTGACAATATGGATGAATTGTGGTATAATACCAAGCGGATACCGAAAGGTGTCCCGTAGGAGTTGCCTTAAATGGTGTGCGGTCGCTTCCTCCCTTCAGAGGAAGTCGAAATCTTTTTCCTTCCTCAATGTCAGCATGGAGGGAGGTGATGTTCTGATGTTTGTTACTTGGAGTGAGCTGATCGAGCTGTTGCTCGCGCTGGTTACCCTGGCATTTGTCATTATGTCTTACTTAAACAGTAAAAAAAGATAACCGCCCAACCTTCCAAATCGTGCGGTTATCTTCTTAATCATACGAGGAAGTGACCGTTGCCGGTAGCTCCTACGCCTTTATGATACCACACTTTGCTTGGTTTGTCAATACTTTTCCGAAATTTTTCACGGCGGCGGGGATGCCGCTTTTTGTTTGTCTTATTGGCCTCTGCGCTCCGTCCAGTACTTCTTCATCGCCAGCGCGTCCTCGGCCATGGTCCCGTCCGACTCGCAGATGATGCGGGGGCAGAGACCGTCCGCGATGATGGCCTCCATCAGCGGCTCGAACGCGGGGCCGTAGACCGTGTCCTCGAAGGTGACATGACGCTTCTCTCCCGCGTCGGTGAACTCGATCTTGGAGAAGTGGCAATGGAGATGGGTGGCATACTCCGCGCCCAGACGGTCGGCGATGGTGTGGAAGACCCGACGGTAGCTGTCTCGGTCGGGGAACTGACCGCCTACCCCTCTCGCGTTGAGGTGGCCGAAATCCACCACGGGGTGGAAGTGGGGATCCACCTTGCACTGCTCGATGACCTCGTCCAGGGTGCCCAGCTGATTGCGCTTGCCCATAGTCTCAATACCCAGGCGGATGGGGGTGTCCCCCACCGTCTCCATAAGGCGGGCGAGGGTGTCGCAGGACAGCCGCATGGCCTCCTCCCGGGAGATCTTGCCCGCGCTCCCGCTGTGGATGACGATGGTGTCCGCCCCCAGAAGCTCGGCGGCCCAGAGGGACTTTTGGATGTAGCCGATGCTGTTGGTGCGCTTCTCCTCCTCCACCGAGGACAGAGAGATGAAGTAGGGGGCGTGGAGGGACATGAGGATGCCGTGCTCGTGAGCCTTCTGACCAATGGCAAGAAGCGCTCCCTCGCCGGCCATGATGCCCTTGCCCGCCTCGTATTCGTAAGCATCCAGGCCCTTGCTCTTCAGCCAGCCGGGAGCCTGGACGGTGGCCTTGCCGCCCTCGTTTTTGAACCACTCCCCGTTGCCGCCGGGGCCGAAGGTAGGGGTGGTGACAGTCTTGAAGTCGATCATATAGGTTCCTTTCCGGCGGGGGCTCCCGCCAAAGGGGATTTGTTTCTCCCATTATTTTAACAGATTGGGCGGGATTTTGCAATAGGGTGGGGAAAGATTTTCAAATTTGGGTTTGGCGAACTGTTTGACGGGAAGGGCATGGCACTTTTCTCGTTAGCCCTCTCACCCGCTTCGCGGGAGCTCCCCCGGAGGGGGGGCCTTTGGGAAACGGTTGGCGGGAAAGGGGTTCTCTTGAAAAATGGCACGAAAGGCTCCCCCTCTGGGGGGGCTCCCGCCGCAGG
>JAZNJA010000120.1:0-4299 GCA_045577755.1 Eubacteriales bacterium | reverse complement strand
GGGTGTATATCGACAAAAACTCTGAGTCGATATGTCCCTTCGGGACTCGATATGTGCCTTGCGGCACTCGATATATCCCTTCGGGATTCGATATGCCCCCTGCGGGGGCGTGTCGGGCTTCGCCCGTTAAACCCCAATTTACTGCTGCGGCACCACCGCAAAGAACACCAGCTCCTCCTCCCCGTCGTTGACGAGGGTGTGGCTGCTTCCCTTCTTGCAGTAGTGGCAGTCCCCCACGGTGACGGTCTCGGATACGCCGTCGGTGGTGACGGTGCCCTTGCCCGAGAGGAAGAACATGATCTCGCTGGAGGTCTCGTGGGTGTGAAGCCCTACGGTGTGTCCCGGGGCGAGGCGGGCCAGGAGGATGCGGTTGAGGTCGTCGTTGTACATTTTCGCGACCATCTCGCCCTCGCCGCCCTTGAAGTGGGGGAGGATCGTGTCGGGCATTTGTTTGAAATCGATCATGGCGGTTCTCCTTACAGAATGACAGGTATGGGCTTGTCGGCGGTGACCGAGAGGGTCAGGGTGCCGTCGGGATCAGGTGTGGTCTTGACCACGCAATCCACGGCGAGGACTCGGACTCCCGCCTCCTTTGCCTCGCGGAGGGCTTCTCCAAAGGCGGGGTGGGTCTCGTCGTTGGGGCGAAGCTCGGTGACGCCCTTCATCTGGGTGACGAAGAGAATGTAGGCGGGGTGGCCCGATCCGGCGAGGGCGGTGAGCTCCTTGATGTGCTTGACCCCCCGCTCGGTGGGGGCGTCCGGAAAGTAGGCGATGCCGTCCCGCTCCAGGGTACAGCCCTTGACCTCCAGGTAGGCGGTGGGGCGGTCAGGGGTGTCCATGGCGAAGTCAAAGCGGGAGGCGCCGTGGGTGACCTCGCGACGGTAGGTAGTATTCTCGTCGAACAAACCGCTGACGGGGAGGTACTCGGCGGCGATGGCGTTGGGGGCTTGGGAGTCCATGTTGATGAACAGAACGGTGCCGTCGGGCTTGACCTTTTCCACGGCCACCAGGTCGTAGGGGGTCTTGCGTTGCGCTTTAGCGCGGTTTTCCGCGGCGGCGAGATAGACGGTAGCACCCGCGGGGAGAAGCTCCTTGCACCGCCCCGTGTTCTTGACGTGCACGGTGACGGTCTCGCCGTCAAGTTCTACCAGAGAGATAAAGCGGTTGGGGCGGGAGAGGAATTTGGCTTTTACGACGGGGGTGGAGTAGGTCACGTCACTCTTCCCCCCTTTTTCCGCGCCTCGGGTATGAGGCGGTCCAGCCAGGCCTCACAGCCCTCCTCGATATCGCGGTAGGTGATATCGAAGCGGTCGGTGTACCAGGGATCGGCCACGTCTCCCCCCCTCGCGGTGGGTTCCATGAAGCGGTGAACCTTGCCCGCCGGGTCGCTCCCGATGATGCGCATAAGGTTGCGGACGTTGTTTCCGTCCATGCAGAGGAGGTAGTCGTAGGCATGATAGTCGGCCTTGGTGACCTGTACGGCCCGCTTGCCGTCGCAGATGATGCCGTGCTTTTTCAGCTCGCGTCTTGCGGGCGGGTAGACGGGGTTGCCTACGCCGTTCCAAATTTCTTCGGTGGAGGTGGCGGCGGAGGACACCGAAAAGAGAGAGGAAACTCCTCTCTCAGCGGCTTTTTGGCGGAAGACGAATTCCGCCATGGGACTGCGGCAGATGTTGCCGTGGCAGATGAACAGAATGCGGATCATGGGTTGGTTCCTTTGGGGAAGAGTTTCAGATTTGGGTTTGTCGGTGGGTTCTTGCGCCAAAGGCGCATATCGAGCCGAAGGCCCATGCCGGAGGCATATCGAACACCCGAAGGGTGTATATCGACAAAAACTCTGAGTCGATATGTCCCTTCGGGACTCGATATGTGCCTTGCGGCACTCGATATATCCCTTCGGGATTCGATATGCTCCCTGCGGGGGCGTGTCGGGCTTCGCCCGATAAACCCCAATTTACAAACAAAACCTCACCCTCTCCGCCACTTCCCCCCGTATCCGCCCCTCCTTTTCGCACCGCTCCAAAAGCCGCCCCACCTCGGCGGCCTCAACAGCCGTGGGCTTGGCGAAAGAGGAATTACAGGTCAGGATCCACCGCCCCAGCATGGCGTTTGCCTTGCGGGTGAGGTGATCTCCGCCCAGGGTGAGAGCGGTCAGGATGGCGATGAGCCGCCGCCATTTCCCGGCGCGGGACAGCACCGACAGACAGCGGACACGGGTCAGCTCGGAGGCAGTCTCCCCCATGATCTCGGTCACCCGCACCCCGTCGGGACACCCCAGCTTGCAGAGCAGCAGGGCGGCGGTCTTCACCACCCCCGCGCGGGGATCGAGAAGAGCCTCGGTCAGGGTGGCAGCCACGAATCCCACATCCTCGTGAGGGGTCAACCGCAAGAGCGCGGTCATAGCGGCGGAGACCACAGCGGCGCGGTCATGGGCCAGGTAGGGGGTGATACGCCCCGGATCGGCGGTGTTTCCCGCTTCGCTGATCCCGTAGAGCAGAGCGGGGAGGGAAGCGTCGCGGTCGGCGCAGGCGGTCAGTTTTTCGCGGTAGTAGTCCGCGGCAGAGAAGTCGGGATCCAGCTTCTCCGCCCATTCTTGAGCGATGGTGCGGACAGCGGCATGGGGATCGGTGAGGGCGTTTGTGACCGCCTCGCGCGCCTGCTCGGGGTAGTGGAGGCAGAGCCACAAAAGCCCCTCGTAGCGGTTGCGGGGGAAGGGATCGCAGAGCATGACCGTGACGGCGTGAGGAATCCCCTCATCATGGGCGTTCCACTCGGTGAGTCGCGTAAAGATCTCCCTCCGCAGGTTGGGGTCAGCCTCGCGGGACAGGCGCGCCATGAACAACGCCTTACTGTCCTCGGAGCATCCCAATGCCCGCAGACAGAACCGCCTTTCGCGGATATCCCCGTGGGTCAGGGTCTTTTCCAGCTCCCCACGGCACTCGGCGGCACCCAGGGCGCGGACGTAGGCCGAAAACCCCGAGGCGGGATCCGTAGCCCATGGGTTGGCGTGCTCCGACCGCCGGACGGGGATGGCATAGGAAACCGTCCCCCACAGATCGGCGGGGGTAGCGGTCTTCAGTTTTGTAATCAGTAGCCCCTCGGCGGCCTTTCGCACCTGCCCCACGTGGTCGCAAAGCCCCATGAGAGCCATACCAATGATGCGGGGATCATCCTCCCGAGCCAGCGCGGAAAACGCCTTCTCCCGCAGGAATCCGCAGGGGTGGGCCGAAGACAAAGCCAGCACCCAGAACCGCTCGGCGGGGGTCATGTCGGGGGTCAGGAAGTCGGTAGGCCTCTGCTCCCGCCAGTCCACGAACCACTCCATGCGGGTGCTGTAGCCGAAGCGGTCCAGAAAGGCCATGATCTCACGGCTGTCCAGAGGATCCAGCGCGGCGCAAATCAGAGCGGCAGCCTTCTTTTTGTGGTGAGCCTCGCTCCTTGTGCCGTGACTGCTCCCGAAGACCGAATACAGGTCGGGAATAATCGAAAGATTTCCTTCCGACAAGGCTTTTTGGTAGACGGGGAGCTGACCGTTCCACCAAGCCTCCATTTTGATACGGGAGATCAGACTCATGAGCGGTAGCCCTTCTCCGCCTCCAGGGCGGCCTTGACGCGGGCGTACTGCCCCGCGGTGAGACGGCTGACGGCACGTCTGTTGACCCGCCCGCTCTCCATGACAAAGACGATCTGGGCATCCTTGTACAGGGGGGCGTCATCGGGTAGGACCTTGTCGGCCCTGTCCCGCATCTCCAGGCGGGTGACCGATGTAGCGTGGAAAATCATCTGGCGGCTGTTCTCGTCCTTGCCCGCGTTGACCATGCCCTCGCCGAAGGTGATACAGGCGGTGAACAAAAGGGCGAGATCGTAGATACACATACAGCCGAAGGCCCCCACCAGGATGGTGACGATGGAGGCGAAGACGTTCTCCCACCAGCCCAGCACACCCACCAGGGTGATCACGGCGATGCAGGCGACGACCACGCCCAGGGTCCCCCATATATACGTCCAGTTCCGCAGGTACACGCGGCGGGGATGCTCAGCCGAGGCAGGGCTTTTCAGCACGGGCTGATCCTTCTCGGCGGCGCGGCGCTCGGCTCGCTGACCGTGGGTGCCGCGGTGTTTTTTGTTGCTCATAATGGCTCCTTAAATTTGGGTTTGTCGAACTGTTTGACGGAGCAAAAAGGCTATTTGTGGGTGGCGGGCGGCCACATAGGGCCGCCCCTACAGGTCACCTGTTAGTAAGCCGAAGCCTTCAAAGGTCTTGTCAAACAAAGAAATATGTTTGTAGGGGCGACGGCC
>JAZNJA010000119.1:0-43490 GCA_045577755.1 Eubacteriales bacterium | reverse complement strand
CCCTCACCGCCCTCATCCTCCCCGAGGAGGGAGGCAAGCTGGCCTCGGTGAGGTCCATGCGCGACGGCTTTGAGTTCCTCTGTCAGAACCCCGCCCCCACCTACGCCTCCCTGTCCCGCACAGGCTCCTACATCGACTCCGAGTGCGCCTCCTGGGACGATATGTTCCCCACCATCGACCCCTATACCCCCGAAGCAGGGGAGTACGCGGGGATCACCTACCCCGACCACGGGGAGGTCTGCCGTCTGCCCATGAGCGTCACGGCGGAGGGGGACACCGCCACCCTCTTCTGCGCCTCCCGCCTGTTCCACTACACCTTTGAAAAGAGGATCACCGCCGAGCCCGACGGCGCCCTGGCCCTGACCTATACCGTCCGCAACCATGGCCGCGAGGACTTCCCCTACGTCTGGGCCGCCCACTGCATGATGCGGGGCACCGACGATCTGCGGGTGGAGACCCCCTACCCCGCGGACGTCCCCGCCGCCTATATGTTCGGCCCCAAGGGGCGGGAGACCTTCCCCCGCGACCGTCTCATGGGCTATGCCCCCGGCAGCGGCGCGGCGTATAAGTTCTACTTCACCGAGCCCACTGACGGCGGCTTCCTCCGGGCGGTCTACACCGAGTCGGGCCACTCCTTTGAGATGGACTACCGCGACTCGGCTGCCGCCATCCCCTACGTGGGTCTGTGGCTCAACAACGGCTCCTTCAAGGACTACTACAACGTCGCCCTGGAGTGCGCCTCCGCCCCCTACGACGCCCCCCACAAGGCTCTGGAGCGGGGCTACTGCTCGGTTCTGCCCGCTGGGGAGACCTTGACCTTTACGGTGCGGGTGCGGGTGGAGTGAGGCAAACGGCAGTCTATGGGGAGCGGCCGCCGGGACATTCACGACCGCGGTGCCGCTTCACTATTTGTGGAATAGGGAACAGAATTGCCGCTAAACCCAAATTTACAGCTGACCAAACCCATGGAAAAAGCCGACCTTCAAAAAGGAGGTCGGCTTTTTCAGATGGAATGATCGCACAGGGATCAATCCTGCTGCTCCAGAGCGGTGCCCACGGGGACCGTGACCATGCGGTCGTAGCAGGCGAAGATCTCGTCGGTGCCCTGAGGCTTGGTCTTCTGAGTCATGAGGGAGACCACGGGGACGATGATGAGACCCACCGCCATGGCCAGCATACCGGCGTTGATGGAGGAGCCGCAGAAGTACTTCAGGACGGCATTCTCGAAGGAGATCTTGAGGACGGCGTTGAGAATGAACTGGGTGAGGGTAATGCTCAGACCCGTGGCGAAGCTGACCCAGACGGCGGCCTTGGTGGTCTTCTTCCAGTACAGACCGTAGAGGAAAGGAGCCAGGAAGCAACCGGCCAGAGCGCCCCAGGAGATGCCCATGAGGTCGGAGATGTAGAGCTTGGAGGCCATTTCCTTGTTGGTCACCACCAGAATGGCGATGGCGGCGGCGATGATGATGGAGGCGGCCAGAAGCAGGCGCATGACCAGCATATTGGACTTCTCGCTCTTCTGCTTCTTGGACAAGGGAGCGATCAGATCCAGGGTGATGGTGGAGGCGGAGGTCATGGCCAGGGAGGACAGGGTGGACATAGAGGCGGCCAGCACCAGGATCAACACCAGACCGATGAGCCAGGCACCGCCGTTTCCGAGATCCGCCTCGACCTTGTTCAGCATGGCGGGGATGATGGCGTCAAAAGAGGTGGGAGTGCCTGCGGCGTTCAGCTCAACGCTGTCGGCGTAGAGTCGGCCAAAGCCGCCCAGGAAGTAGCAGCCGCCCGCCACGATGAGACCGAACACGGTGGAGATGACGGTTCCCTTGGTGATGGAGCCCTCGTCCTTGATGGCGTAGAACTTACCAACCATCTGGGGCAGACCCCAGGTGCCCAGAGAGGTCAGCACCACCACGCCCAGGAGCTGGAGGGGCTGAGGGCCAAAGAAGGAGGTGAAAGCACCCTTGAGCTCGGTGCCCGCGGCGGTAGTGGCCGAGCCCTCGGAGAGCTTGGCGATGGCCTCCATGAGACCGCCGTTGTTGTGGAGGACCGCGGCGATGACCGCCACGATGCCCACCAGCATGACGATACCCTGGATGAAGTTATTGATGGCAGAGCCCATGTAGCCGCCCACGATGACGTAGACACCCGTCAGCGCCGCCATGATGAGCACCCAACCCCAGTAGGGCAGGGAGAAGGAGGCCGAGAAGAGCTGGGCCAGACCGTTGAAGAGGGAAGCGGTGTAAGGAATGAGGAAGATGAAGACGATGGCGGCGGCGATGAGGCGCAGAGCCTTGGATTTGTAGCGCAGACCGAAGAAGTCGGGCATGGTGCGGCTGCCGATGTGCTGGGTCATGACACGTGTGCGGCGGCCCAGGAGCATCCAGGCCATGAGGGAGCCGATGAAGGCGTTGCCCAGACCTACCCAGGTGGAGGCCAGACCGAAGTTCCAGCCGAAGCGGCCCGCGTAGCCGATGAAGATAACGGCGGAGAAGTAGGACGTGCCGAAGGAGAAGGCGGTGAGCCAGGGGCCTACCGAGCGGCTACCCAGGACGAAGCCGTCCACACCCTTAGCGGAGCGGGCGGCAAGGAAGCCCACCAGAACGGTGATGGCGAAGAAGACGATAATCATAGCGAGCTTGATGATCATGATGAAATACCTCCGGAATTGAAGTGTTTTTGGACTCGGAGCGATTTTTCGGACAAAACAAAAACCGCCCCTCATCCGTCTGACGGATAGAGGGCGGACAGACCGCGGTACCACCTCAATTTATTCTTACCTCGCGGCAAGAACCTCGTCGGGCACGTGGGGATGGCTCATTGGGTGGCGGATGTACCGGCCGCGGCCCTTGGGGCGATCCTTGTATGCCTCATCGCTGTAACGGGCGAGCCCCGTTGACCCCTTGGCGCACCCCCCGTCGGAGGCTCGCTTCGAGACCACAGCTCCCGGAATGTAATTCAACCGTAACGCCCCCTCCGTCTCGCACCGACCGACGGTTCTCTGTGCGGGTCATAGCGGTCTACTGGCTTCCGCTCATCGCTTTTGATGGGGGTATTATAAACCTTTGTCAAGGATTTGTCAAGGGGTTTTTGAAAATTTATGCAGAAAAATTTTAGTTGGGTAAAAATATGCAGATATACAGAGAAATATACAGCATAAAGAGCGGATTCAAATTTGGGTTTGTCGAACTGTTTGAAGGAACAAATGGGAATGCTTTTTGATAGCGGGCGACCACATAGGGTCGCCCCTACACATCAACCCAAAAGAATCTGATGCACATCGCAAATTGGCTTGTAGGGGCGGCCCTGTGTGGCCGCCCGTTAACATAGCGGTTTTCTCGTGTCTGTCGGGTAACAAACACACCGATAAACCCCAATTTACAGATCCGCCCCTCGCAGAGCTCTGGCAAATTTCTCAGCCATATCCTCTCTGTCCCGCGCCACCGCCATGGCCCACATGGCCGCCGCGAAGGCCGCCTCGGAGGGGATGTCTCTCGCGGTGACCACCTGCCCGCCGCAGGCCTCGTGGATGCGGCGTCCCGCGCGGTAAACGGTAAAGTCGCTGGCACCGTAGGGGACCTGGGAGGTGAGGATCAGGAAGACCCCGCTCTCGGCCACCCGGGTGAGGACGGGCACCAGTGTATCGGGAATGCCGCCGATGCCCACGCCCTCCACGATGAGGCCGTGAAGTCCCTCGGCCATGTGGCGCAGGACGAAGGGGGACATACCCGGGGTGAGCTGGGCCAGGGCGATGCGGGTGTCCAGATCCTCGAAAAACTCGTGGGGAGGCATGAGAGGGCTGTCGATGACGGTTCCCTGCCCCTCCCCCACGGGCACGCCGTAGCGGATGATCTGGCCGTCGTGGATGAGGGCGGTATCGGGACAGCCCACGCTCTCAAAGGCGTCGGGATCGGTGGTATGTCTCTTTCGTGCCCGCAGACCGCGGATGACCCGTCCCGCGAAGACGATGCGGACGCCTCTCGCCCCCTCGGAGAGCGCCCACGCGAAGGCATCCTTGAGGTTCTCGGCGGCATCCGACCCGGGGACACCCATGGGGAGCTGGGCCCCTGTCAGGACGATGGGCTTCTCGCTGTGCTGGAGGAGGCAGGACAAAGTGGCGGCGGCGTAGGCCAGGGTATCGGTGCCGTGGGTGATGACGAAGCCGTCAAAGTGATCGTAGGCGTCTCGGACGGCGGCGGCCACGGCCAGCCACTCCTTGGGGGTCATGTCGGTGGAGTCTAAATTGAACAGGGGGCGGGCGGTCACCTCGCAGACGCGAGTGACGGCAGGGACGGCGGCCAGCAGGTCCTCGGCGGTGAGGGCGGGAGCCAGGCCGTGGCCCGAGTCGCGGCAGGCGATGGTGCCGCCGGTGGTGAGGAGGAGAATGTGACGCATGAGGGTACTCCTATGGAAGATTATTGTCAGATTTGAGTTTGGCGGTGCGTTCTTGCGCCGTAAGGGCGCATATCGAGCCGCTTTCAGCGGCATATCGAACCGCGAAGGCCTACGCCGAGCGGTATATCGAGCACGGGCGGGCTCGTCCGCTCGTGCATATCGACAAAAAGCGAAAAGGTTACCGGATGCATGAGTCGATATACGCCTTGCGGCGTTCGATATGTGCTTCGTTTCACTTCGCACTCGATATTCCGATTCGTTCTTGCCCGAATCGGATCGATATGCGCCTCCTTCGGATGCGCGTGTCGGTCTCCGACCGCTAAACCCCAATTTCCCGAACACAAAAGCGAGGAGACCGCTACGGGCATCCTCGCTTTTATTATAGCACGATTTCGGAAAAAGTCAACGGCTGACGGTGAAATTCACTCAATCAATATCCTCAAAGATCTTCTCGGGCCGCTTGAGCAGCACGGCGGGGTGCTCCACCAGGCGGCGGATCATCTTGAAGGCCGAGGCGTAGCAGAAGCCGTCGCAGATGCGCTCGTCGGTGACCACCTTGAGGTCCATCATGCGGCGCTGCTCGGTGGAGCCGTCCCGCTTCAGCTTGTAGACGGTGCGCTTGACACCGTAGGAAATGAAGACGGGGAGGTTACCGAAGTTGTAGATGTGGTGGTAGATGGGACGGATGCCCAGAGAACCCATGGAGGTGATGATCATACTGCCGTGGAAGGGGGAGAGATCGGTGAGGGCCTTGGGGATCCAGCCGTGGTAGTCCAGCCAAAAGAGGATGCGGATGGCGGCGCGGAGGATGGGGCGGGGGAGGGCGGCCAGGGTCCCCGCGGTCTTGTCGAAGCTGGAGTCCAGATCCTCCTTTTCCTTCTCCTTCATGACGGCGGCATTGAACTTCTCGTAGACGTCCACCAGGGTGTCGTCGGGCTCGAAGATCACCGAAATGCAGGTGTCGGGAGAGTCCTCGCTCATGTCCTTCTTGATGGTCATGTTGACCTCGATGTTGTTGCGGGCGTAGATGCGCTGACCGCTGATGAAGCGGTTAAGAGCGGGCTTTTGGGAGATGGTGCGGACGTAGGCCGCCAGCATGATGTGGAGGAAGCTGAAGCCCTCGTAGCCGTCGGCGATCATCTTCTTGCAGAAGGCATCGGTCTCGGTGACGTCCAGCTCGTCGGCGAAGTAGTTCATGGCGTCGGCGCGGTCCTTCATGATGAAGGGCATCATCTTGGCCATGGGCTGGGCGGTGCGGACGCGGCGGCCGTCCTTGCGGTCCCCCCGGCGCTTCTTGCGGGGCGCGGGACGGGGCAGACGGGGTTCGGCGGCGGGGGTCTGTTCGGTCTCGGTCACGGGGGTCTCGATGATGGTAGTCTCTTGACTCATGGGGGTATCCTCCCTGTATGTGGATTGGGGTATTTCAATGGTTCATATTCGGTTTATATTATAACGCATTTTTCCGAGAAAATCAAGACCTTTGGACGAGTTTCGGCGATATGCACCCCAAAAAGCGGGACTTTTTCGGTGAATGCCCCCCAAAACCGCGGTTTTCCCTTGACCCCGCGCCCAAGATATGCTATAATAGTAGCAGACATCACCACTCCCACGGAGGAAATCCATATGAAGCACGTATACGTCTACACCGACGGCGCCTGCCGCGGCAACCCCGGCCCCGGGGGATGGGGCGCCATCCTGGTCTACAACGGCCGCGAGAAGGAGCTGTCGGGGGGTCATCCCGAGACCACCAACAACCGCATGGAGCTGACCGCTGTCATCACGGCGTTGGCCGCTCTCAAGGAGCCCTGTGAGGTGACCCTCACCTCCGACTCCAAGTACGTCATCGACGGCATCACCAAGGGCTGGGCGCGGTCCTGGAAGGCAAGGGGCTGGATCAAGGGGGACAAGACCCCCGCCCTCAACCCCGAGCTGTGGGATCAGCTTCTGACCCAGGTAGACCGCCACAAGGTGGAATTTATCTGGGTGAAGGGCCACGCGGGGCATCCTTACAATGAGCGGTGCGACGCCTTGGCGACGGCTTATGCGGATAGTTTGAGGAAGTGAAATACGCCTGCGGCGTGTGAAATAGCACCGCAAGCGGTGCTGTGAAATACGCGCAATGCGCGTGTGAAATTCGTCCGTGCGGACGAGTTGAGGTGTTATCAGATTCAAATTAGAAACCCGCAGGGTTTCTTTCCTTCACTCGCCCAAAGGGCGAATTTCACGCTCGCTTGCGAGCATTTCACATGCGCGTCAGCGCATATTTCACGCGCGCAGCGCATTTCACGATAACAAGAAAGACCGTTGCGATGCAACGGTCTTTCTTGTTATCCTTGGTCAGTTCTTGGTCACGAAGCAGATCTTCTCAATGACCACGGGCTCCACGGGCTTGCTGTTCTCATTGCCGTTCGCCTCAACCTCCACGTCGGAGACGGTCAGGACCACGTCCAGACCGGCGACCACGTAGCCGAAGGCGGCGTACTTGCCGTCCAGGGAAGCGGAAGCATCGGCGTTGCAGATGAAGAACTGGCTGGTGGCGCTGTCGTAGGGCATGCTCTTACGGGCCATGGAGATGACGCCGGCCACGTGGGACAGGTCGTTCTGGACGCCGTTGACCTTGAACTCACCCTTGATGGTGGCGTCGGAGCCGCCGGTGCCATCACCCTTGGGGTCGCCGCCCTGGATCATAAAGCCCTTCATGATGCGGTGGAAGGTCAGACCGTCGTAGAAGCCCTTGCCCACCAGCTTCTGGAAGTTGACAACGGTGATGGGAGCGATGTCGGGGCGCAGACGGATGACCACGTCACCGTAGTGCTTGACGGTCACCTTGACGTATTCGGAGGGCTTGTCGGTCTCGGTGAAGTCAGACACGGACATGGAGTCGATCTCAGCCTGGATGGCCTTCATGTCGACGCTGGAGGGAGTGGTGGTGGAGGTGGAGGAGCTCTGGCCGGAACCGGAGGAGGCGGTGGTGTCCTTTTCGGAGCCACCCACGGTGCCCACGGTGGAGCCGGTGCCGCCCAGCACGATGGCCAGGATCACGGCGAGGAGAATGACTGCGACCGAAATGGCGCAGACAATGAGGGTCTGGCGCTTGCTCTCCCGGTCGGCGACGGCCTTAGCCTGTGCCTTGGCGGCAGAGTTTACGCCCTTGTTGCTGTAGCGCTTGTTGCTCATAATCAAAAATCCTTTCTGGGGGGCTTTTTGCCCTCTTTTTTGCATACCGTACTATTGTACCATCTTCAAGTGCGTTTGTCAAGGAATTTTTCTTTGTTACCAAATAATTTACAATGTTCTCGGAATACTATTCACAAACCCCGCCCTTCCGCTCCGTGCGGGATCTCTTCGCAAGAAAGGATACGCCATGCTCTCAAAGCCCACCCGAAGCCCCGTTGACTGGCCCCGTGCCGCCTCTGCTCTTCTCTGCGTCGCGGCGGCGGTGCTGGCACTGTGGCTGACCTTCCGCTACGCCTTGGGCGTGGCACTGCCCTTTCTCCTGGCCAAGCTGCTCTCCCTGCTCATCCGGCCCGCGGTGGACCGTCTCTGCCGCGGTACCCCCATCCCCCGCGGGGTCTGTGCCGCGGGGCTGGTGATCCTCACCGTGGGCGGGGCGGCCGCCCTGACGGTGGGGGGGATCCGCCGCGGCATGGGTGAGCTGCTCCGCCTGGCGGAGGGACTGGCCGCGGACTCCGAGGGGCTGACAGCGGCGGTGGAGGCGGTCCTCTCCCGGGTGGAGTCGATCTCCGCCCATATTCCCTTTCTCCGCCGTTTTGAGGACGCTCCCTTCTACGCCTCCCTGTGCGCGGGACTGGATCGGGCGGTGGAGTCGGGGGTGGCGGGACTGACCGACGCGCTGACCTCCCGCATCCCCGGGGCGGCCGTGTCGGTGGCGGGGGCTGTTCCCTCGGTCTTTCTCTTTATCACGGTCACCCTCATCGCTTGCTACTACTTCACCGCCGACGACGGCTCATTGGGGCGGCGGATATCCGCCCTCCTGGCTCGTGTGACTCCCGAGGCTCTGCGGGACCGCCTGCCACCCCTGGGACGCCGCCTCCGCCGCCTGGGCCGATGCTATCTCCGCGCCTGCCTTTTACTGGGGGGGCTGACCTTTTTCCTGTCCTTCATCGGCCTGGCCCTGTTGGGTGTTCCCTATGCCTTTCTCTTTTCCCTTCTTTTGGCGGCGGTGGACCTGCTCCCCCTGCTGGGAACCGGGATCGTGCTGATCCCTTGGGGGCTGATCAGCCTATTGCTCGGGAAGGTCAGACTGGGGATCGGGCTTCTGCTCCTTTACGCTGTCACGGCGGTGGTCCGCCAGGTGCTGGAGCCCAAGCTCATCGGGGAGGGGCTTGGACTGCACCCGCTGCTGTCCCTCTTCGCCATGTACGGAGGGCTGAAGCTCTTCGGCGTGTGGGGCATGATCCTGGCGCCGCTGCTGGTGGCGGGGATGGTCAGCGCCCTGGGATTCGGGGGGCGGGAGGAGGGATCCCCCTCCCCCAACCCAAAAACACCGCCTCGGCCGATCTGACCGGGGCGGTGTCGTTCTGTGCTTTCGTGGAGTCGCGGATCACGGATCCATGGAGAAGTCGGTGGCATAGACTCCCACGGTTTCGCGGAGAGAACCCTCGATTCCCAGCCTGTACAGACCGTCTGCGGGGACCGTGAAGGTAATCTCCGCCACCTGCCAGTCGCGGCCGGGGAGGTAACCGTCAAGACCGCAGGCGATGGTCTCCTCGTGGATAACGGTCAGGGTGGGAGCGGCACCCGTGGGGCGGGTCAGGTCCTCGGCACGGCGGACGAAGGCCTTGAAGCTCCCGCCGGCCTTGTAGGAGAAGCGCATGGTGTGGGTACCTTCGGTGAGGTACAGTCCCTGCCACAGGTCGCAGACCTTCCCGCGCACAGGGGTGAGGACGGCACAGGCCTTGCCGTAGAGGATGATCTGATCCACCGCCTCGCGGGTGGTGTAGGACCAGGCCGAGAGCCCCAGCCGCCAGTCGGGATTGCGCTCGGCGGGACGGCGGAGGAAGTCGCCTCGCTCGAACTGAGAGGGAGACTGGATGCCCAGATCGTTCTCCAGGTTCAGGATGCGGAGAGCCCCCAGACCCAGGGGGGAGCGAAGCTCGCAGTTGTGGATGCGGACGTCCTTGACGGGGGAGAAATCGTCGGTCTCGGAGTTGTCGAAGGGGAAGACACCGTAGTAGGGGTTGTCGGTCCAGCCGCCGATGGAGACGCGGCCCTCCAGGGAGGTATCGAAGATGTGGATATCCCGCACCTCGGCCCGCTCCAGATCGGGGGTGTCGGTGCCCCAGACGCAGAAGGAGATGGCGGAGGCGGTGAAGACGTAGCAGTTGAAGCGGGAGTGGGACAGCTCGATATCTCGGGTACTGCGCTCGGTGCCGGGGTGGGTGAAGCACCACAGCATATCCCGGGGGTCGTTGTAGTTGGCCGAGAGGCAGATGCCGTCGTCGTTGGTGTTGAGGAGGATGCGGGTGAAGCGCATACCCTCGGAGGCGGAGGGCCACATACCGTCCGCGCCCGTACACTTGGCCTCGTCCAGAAGCAGGTTGGCGAAGTAGCCGTGATGGTTGCGGGGGAGGCTCATGTACACGCCGCTGGAGCGGATGACCGAGAGACTGCTGACCTCAAAGGTGTCGCACTCCACGATACCAATGGGGCAGACGTGCATACGGTCACAGCACCCGATGCAGACGTTGTCGCCGATGAAGCGGAAGTAGCCGTCCTCGCTGGCGCTCTCGGTGTCGCACATACGGATGGTACCGCCGCCCGTCAGACGGAAGCGCTCCTCACGGAAGGCGTAGAGCAGGGGCATATTGCCCGAGGTGTGGTTGGCGGGCCAGTTGACACCCGTCATGGAGACGTTGTGACCGAAGCGGGGAAGCATCTTATAGTAGGAGATATCGTCGGCCTGCCACAGGACGGCTCCCTCCTCGACCCGAAGCTCCACGAAGCTGCGGATATACAGGTTGGTCACCACAAAGCGGCGGCCCATGTCCATACCGCTATGGATATTCACTCCGCCGGGGATCACCACCGTACCACCCCCCGCCTCGCTGACGTGGTCGATGGCGGTCTGGATGGCGTCGGTATCGTCGGTGAAGCCGTCGCCCTTGGCGCCGAAGTCCAGGACAGACACAGTATAATCGGGCAGGTCAAAGGCGTAGGGGTTCTCACCGCAAATGTCCTTCCAGTTCTCAATGACGGTACGCTCGGCCAGGAGAGTCCAATTCTCGTCTGTACAGGCATCGCAGTCGGGAGGCAGGACGGCACCCAGGAACTGGGAGGCGACGCGGGTGACGTTGCCCCGCATAAGAGGCGCGGTCAGGGTGACGGTGGCCGACTCGATACGGGTGCGGGCGATACACTCCAGTTTGCCCAGGTCGGGGTGGATGTCGCTGGGGAACACGTCGTAGACCGCCAGCTCACGGCCCACGTAGGCGGGGTCGATCTCACAGGTAAAGGTGATGGTCTCGGCCTCGGTATCAGCGATACAGGACAGGAAACGACCCGCGGAAGGCCCGATCTTTTTCTCCTGCTCAAAGGCCACCTTCCACAGCCGCAGAGTCACGGTCTCGGCGGTGCTTGCGCAAGGGATGAGACGGATGCCCGTCAGCCGTCCCACGGCCTTGTCGCAATCCGAGAGGTTGAGGTAGACCGTCCGGGGGGTATCCAGCCCCTCCAAGGCGAAGGTCTTCTGCTTGTCGGCGGAGAAGTAGTTTTCGCTGTCGGTCTTGAACTGCACCGTCAGATCGAGGGCGGGGACGGTGGCATCCATGCGCAAAACAAGGGTATTCTTGATGGGCAGGAAGACGTCGCAGACGGTATCCTTTCCGTCGGTGAGATCGGGGAGGGTCAGGGAGGACTGTCCCGCGAAGGTGTAGGTGACGGTACCGTCCCTGTGGGTCACGGCGCCGTTCTCGGTCTCAAACAGCACCTCCATGCCCTTGCCCTTGAAGGTGAAGTCCACACTCATGGCGGCCTCCACCGTGTCCAGCTTGATGATCCGCTGCCAGGCGGGTACCTCCTCGTCGATGAGGTAGTCGAAACGAATAGCCTCCACCGAGGAGACCACAGGCTCTCCCGCGAAGTTGGCGTAGATGCGGTTGAAGCCGTAGTTGGTGAGCTGAACCGTGCGGGAGGCCTCATAGCCGCCGCCCATGAGGGTGACGGTGACGTAGGAGCGGCTGACCAGCAGGGGATCGGGCTTCTCCACGAAGTACTTGTTTTCGGCCACGTCGGAGAAGTATTGGCTGTCCCGCTCCCCGTCGTAGGGAGAGATGGCGAAGGTCAGCATGGGGGCGTCGGACAGACAGAAGGGAGTGGGAGCGGTATAGGTAAAGCTCATCTCCCGAGGATGGCGACCGTCTGTATCGGCGGCCTTCAGGCGCAGGGCGTGATCCCCGACGGAGACCAGATCGGGCTTCAGAGCCTCGATGGACTTTTCACACAGACTCGAGCCGAGGGTGACGCGGTCTAACTGACCCTCCTCGGAGAAGCTGATGAGGGTGCGGCGGTTCTTCAGGTACAGACGGCGGTTGGACAGAGAATCCTTGGATACGGCGATACTCATACGAAGACTCCTTTCGGGGTGGTTTCCTATGAAGGTATTGTAGCATATTTTTCTTCCCTTGTAAATGGGGCGGGACCGAAAAGTGGAAATTTTACCGTGATTTCGTGGGTTTTTCCCCGATCATCCTCCCGAGAATCTTGACAAAGAGCCCCCGCTGTGGTACAATATTCCCGAAAAAACACCGTCTTACGGAGGACATACAGCTATGAACGAGATCAAGAAAGCCGCCATCGGCATCATCGGCGCCATGCAGATCGAGGTGGAGGCCCTCTGCGCCGCCATGACCCATACCGAGACCGAGACCGTGGGCAATATGACTTTTGTCTACGGCGACCTGCGAGGCAAGAAGGTGGTCTGCGCCAAGTGCGGCATCGGCAAGGTCTTCGCCGCCATGTGCGCCCAGACCATGATTTTGAAGTACGCTCCCGACTGCATCATCAACAGCGGCGTGGCAGGGACCCTCTCCCCGTCCCTCTCCATCGGGCAGATCGCCCTGGCCGAGCAGGTGGTCCAGCACGATATGGATACCTCTCCTATCGGGGATCCCGTGGGCTTGATCTCGGGCATCAATATCATCTACATCCCCACCGATCCCGCCGTCACCGCCGCCCTGGCCGCCGCCGTGGGCAGTGAGGGCGTCCCCTATATGCGGGGTACCGTTGCCTCGGGGGATCAGTTCATCTGCCGCACCTCCGACAAGGAGCGCATCAAGGACAACTTTGATACCGCCGACAAGCCCGTCATCGCCTGCGAGATGGAGGGCGCCGCCATCGGCCAGGTCTGCTTTGTGAACGGCACCCCCTACGGCATCCTCCGCGCCATCTCCGACGGCGGGGACGAGAACGCCTTCGCCGATTACCCCACCTTCCTGGCCGCCGCCGCTAAGACGGCCACCGAGGTGATGCTCCGATTCGTGGAGAATTGGAGATAAGTTGCAGTTTATCGGTCTGTCTTTCACCCACTTTTGGGCTGTCATCCTGAGCGGAGCCGCTTGCGGCGGAGTCGAAGGATCTCCTTTGCCGACAAGAGATCCTTCGACCCCGGGCTACGCCCTCCGCTCAGGATGACAGCCCCCAAAAAACAGTTCGACAAACCCAAATTTGAAAGGAATGATCCCATGCAAAAGCGTATCATGAACCTCGTCAATTTCGTCCGCGGCTGTGAGCCCCGCCAGCCGTGGCAGGATCTCTATACCCCCATCAAGGAGGAGATCGCCATCAACAAGAGCTACGGCTTTGACCATACCGTTCTCATGCAGTACGACGCCCTCATCCGCTCCGACATGGTGGAGCTGATGAAGGCTGAGCTGGACGAGCATATGGAGCTGGGCCTGTGGTTTGAGATGGGCCGACCCCTTACCGAGGCCGTGGGCATTGAGTGGAGAGGCCGCCCCGGCTACGACTGGGATTGGTTCGTCAACCCCGGCTTCCTCCCCGCCTACACCCCCGAGCAGCGGGAAGCCCTCATCGACGAGGCCTTCCGCCTCTTCAAGGAGACCTTCGGCTTCTACCCCAAGGTGGCGGGCTCCTGGCTCCTGGATACCCACTCCGTGAGCTACATGAGCGACAAGTACGACCTGTCCGCCATCTGCATCTGCCGTGAGCAGTGGGGCGTGGACGCCTACACCCTCTGGGGCGGCTACTACAGCGGCGGCTACTACCCCTCCCGCAACAATATGCTCTGCCCCGCCCAGACCCCTGAGGCGGGATGCAGGACCCCCGTCTTCCGTATGCTGGGCATCGACCCCGTCTACGGCTTTGACGAGAGCAAGTACAACGATAAGCTCTCGGGCTGTCCCACCATGGAGCCCGTCTGGGGCCCCGGCGCGGATCCCAACGTGGTGGACTGGTACCTGGAGACCTACTACAAGAACCCCTGCCTCACCTTCTCCCAGATGACCACGGGCCAGGAGAACAGCTTCGGCTGGGAGTGGATCGGGAAGGGCTACCGTATGCAGGCCGAGAAGATCGCCGCCTACCGCGATCGGGGCCTGCTCACCGTCCAGAAGCTGGGGGACACCGGCGCGGATATGCGGGCGAGCATGACCGTCACCCCCGCCGCCGCCCTGACCGCCTACGGGGACTGGGCCCACGACGGCTCCGACCCCGCCCGAGTCTGCCGCTCTGTGTGGTACAGCTGCGCCAACTACCGCGTCAACATCTTCCAGCAGGGTAATCAGCTCTTCATCCGCGACCTCAACAAGTTCGACGACCGCTATACCGAGCGTTTCACCGAGCGCCCCTGCGAGGCCTGGGACGCGGTCTACGATAACCTCCCCATGGTGGACGGCCGCATCTGGAGCAAGGAGGGGAAGGACTGCGCCCTGTCTGTGGAGTTCACCGCCCGCCCCGTGGGCTTTACCTGCGTGGAGCATGGACAGGCTCTGGAGGTGATCCTTCACTTCGAGAACACCGTCCAGGGACTCATCTACCTCTCCCCCAAGGGCATCTCCTTTGAGGGCTGCGGCATCCTGACCTACTCGGTGGGCGTCCCCCACGATACTACGGTCGCCTATGAGGACGGCGAGTTCCGCTACACCCACAACGGCTACGGCTACGCCCTGCCCGTGGCGGGCTGCCGCGTGGAGGAGACCGGGGAGGGCTACCGCCTGGTGCCCACGGGCGCGGTCAGGCTGGATATGAGCCAAAGATAAAAGGGATAAACCAACGCTCTCCTCTCGCGCGAAGCGCATATCGAGTCCCGCAGGGACATATCGAATGCCGTAAGGCATATATCGAGTCCCGCAGGGACATATCGACATATGGCCTTTTGTCGATATACCCCCTTCGGGGGTTCGATATGCCTCCGGCAGGGGCCTTCGGCTCGATATGCCGCTCCCGCGACTCGATATGCACCCTTGCGGGTGCGCGATCTTTCAATTCTATCCTCTACATACTTTCAAAGAAACCGAGGCATACTACCCCCATGAAAACCAATTACCACGCCCATACCCACCGCTGTAACCACGCCGAAACGGGTGAGAGGCGGTACATCGAGGCCGCCCTCAAGGAGGGCTTTAAGATCTTCGGCTTTGCCGACCACGTGCCCCAGCCCTATACCGACTTCCGCTCGGGAATGCGGATGCAGCCCGAGGAGACCGCTGATTACGTCCGGACCCTCTGCGCCCTCAAGGAGGAGTACCGCGGGGAGATCGATATCCACATCGGCTTTGAGGCCGAGTACCTACCCACCCTTTTTGACGATCTGCTTCGCCTGCTGGAGCCTCACCCCTACGAGTACCTGGTTATGGGCCAGCATTTCCTGGACTTTGAGAAGGGCGGCACCTATACAGGCGCGCCCACCGACAGCGTGGCGGTGCTTTCCCATTACGTGGATCAGTGCGCCGAGGGGCTGAACACGGGGGCCTTCTCCTGCATGGTCCACCCCGATATCCTCAACTTCCGCGGGGAGGAGTCTGTCTACCGCGCCGAGATGCGCCGCCTCTGTCGGGAGGCAAAGGCCTGCGGGGTGCCGCTGGAGTACAACCTCCTGGGCCTGGGTACCCACCGCCACTACCCCAATCCCGTCTTCTGGGGGGAGGCCGCCGCCGTTGGCAACAAGGTCATCCTGGGCTGGGACGCCCATGCACCCTCCTGGGTGGAGCAGCCCGAGCTGGAGGCCCGTGCCGATGCCTTCCTCCGTTCCCTGGGGCTGACCCGTATCGAGACCCTGACCCTCATCCGCCCCCACGCCAAAGCTTGAATTCCAACCGCCTCCGCTTCGGGGGCGGTCTTTTATCGTTTGGAGGATCTTGCCGCGGCTGCGGTTAGGAGAGGCGCGTGATGGGACGGCGGATATGGCGGAGAAATTTTCCGTTGACGGTTGACTTATGCGCAATTGTGTGATATAATAGTAGAGTATCCGGGCAACTTTGTGCAGGTTGCCTATACGCGCGTCTGCCGGCTTGTGGATCCCGCCGATCTCCGTCGGCAAGGCGCGTGTCGCGTCCCCCATTATTTCATAAGGAGGTTTCACATGAAAACCAAACTGACCAAGCTTTTGTGTTTGCTGATGGCCGGTCTGCTTCTCCTCTCCGGCTTTGTCGCCTGCGGCGATAACGGCGAGGAACCGGAGGACGGGACCTCGGGCGAGGCTGCGACCGAGGGCGAGACCGTCGACCCCGTACAGGCTGCTTTGGACGACCTGGGCGAGATCGACTACGGCGGCCGTGACTTTGCCGTTCTCTATGGCGCCGGCCAGAAGGAAGAGAACTACGGCGTCAACGAGACCGTCGACAAGGAAGGCGGCGCCAGCCAGATCATCAACGACGCCGTCTACGAGCGTAACACCCTGCTGGAGGAGCGCTGCAACCTGGTGTACAGCAACATCGAGGGTGACGTTATTAACAGAGCCAGATCCGAGGCCTCGGCACCCACGGGTGACTTCCAGTTCATGGACACCAGCCTCCGCGACAGTGCCTCCATGGCAACCAACGGCTATCTCTACGACTTCAACGTCCTGAACGTCGACCTGGACTGCGAGTGGTGGGACAGCGGTACCGCCAACTTCGTGCTGGCGGGCGGTGTCTACTTCATGACCGGCTCCACCAACACCCGTGACGACGGCGTGACCTACGTGCTGATCTTCAACAAGGACCTGCAGAAGACCTACTCCAACACGGTTCCCAATCCCTACGATACGGTCAAGAGCTGGAAGTGGACACTGGATTACTTCAACACCATTATCCAAGGTATTTCCAACGATAACGGTGACGGTAAGTGGGACGAGCTGGATACCTACGGCTTCATCAACACCTGGGAGTATGGTAATACCTTCTTCCTGGCCTCCGATCTGCGCTACGTCATCAACGACGATACCGTCGACTATCCCGAGCTCTTCCTGGCTAACGGCAGCAACATGGAAAAGGCGCTGCGCGTTCTGGATCTCTCCCGCGCTATCTACCACAACAACAACGCCTCCTATATGTCTCCTCCCGGTCAGGAGAATCTGGGTCTGGCCGCCTTCAAGGACGGCCGCGGCCTGTTCTACGGTGAGGTCGCTCAGTACCTCTCCACCCTGAACCGCGAGATGACCGACGGCAACTACGGCGTTCTGCCCGTGCCGAAGTACGACGAGGCCCAGGAGTTCTACCGCACCTGGACCCACGACAGCGGCTCCGCCTTCTCGGTCACCTCCGCCATTCCCGAGAAGGACGCCGAGGTCATCGGTCAGATCATGTCCGCCTACGCCATCCTGTCCCATCAGAAGCTGAAGCCCGCCTACTACGACACCATGCTCAAGAGCCGCGGTGTCCAGGACGCCGAGTCCGCTGAGATCCTGGATCTCATCTTCTCGAACCGTATCTACGACCTGGCCTTCTACTTCGACCTGGGCTTCTACGATGTTTTCAAGTCCAACGTCAACGACAAGAACACCGAGCGCTTCGCCTCTGCTTACAGCTCCGCGGCCAAGAGCTTCGACAGAAAGCTCAAGAATATCCTGCGCAAGCTGGAGAGAGACTGATCCATCCCCGCTATTCCGTCCGAACCGGGCCGCAAGGCCCGGTTCTTTTGCTTTAGGCGCTTTTTTGTGCATATCGCTAAGCCCACGCAGACATGGAATCGCTTGACAAATAAAGCACTTTATGATATAATCAGTTATGTATTACCTGAAATTCTGAAAGGAGAATTGAATCATGAGCAAAAAGATCCGTCTTCTGAGCCTGCTTCTGGCTCTTTTGATGATCATCCCGACATTCGCGGCCTGCGGTCAGAACACCGAAGACCCCGAGAAAGAGACAGATAACGGTACCGCCGCAGGTACCGAGGCTGTGACCGACCCCGTTGAGAATGCCCTGAACGAACTGAGGGGCGACGTGAACTGGGGCGGTAACGACTTTGGTATCATTTACGTCAACGATATCGGCGGCTACACCGAGGAGGTGGAGGCCGAGCCCGAGAACGGTGACGAGACCGGAAGCGGTGTCATCAACGATGCCGTCTTCGAGCGTAACACCCTCTTTGAGGAGTACTGCAAGCTGAATTTCGTTCTGATTCCCACTCCCAATCCCTCCATCGGCAGCGCCATCATGGCTGAGGTGCAGACCGCTACGGGTGACTTCCAACTGATCACCACCACCGCCGACAGCGCCGCCGCCAACGCGACCTCGGGCTACCTCTACAACTACCTGGATCTGGATATTGATCTGGAGCAGGATTGGTGGGATGCCGGTACCCTGGACTTCGCTCTGGACGGCCGCGTATTCTTCATGGACGGTTCCTTCAACATCGTGGACGATGACGTGACCTTCGTGTTCATGTTCAACAAGGAGCTGCGCACCGAGTACCAGATCGCCAACCCCTATGACACCGTCAAGGCAGGCGACTGGACCCTCAACTATTTCAATTCCATCGTCAGCCAGCTGGCCACCGAGAACGGTGACGGCAAGTGGGACGAGAACGACACCTACGGCTTCTCCACCCCCGGCTCCATCGGTAACACCTTCTTCTACGGTGCAGGCCTGAAGTACGTGGAGAACAACCGCGATATGGATGTGCCCGAGCTGGTTCTGGACAAGAAGATGGAGCAGGCTCTGAACGTGCTGGACATCGCCCGTTCCATCATCCAGGAGAACAACTCCACCTACGTGGCTCCTCACGGCAGCGAGGGCCTTTCCCGCGATGTATTCATTCAGGGGCGTTCCCTGTTCTACTGTGAGGCCGCCAGCTACCTGCGCGGTCTGAACGCCAACATGGAGCGCGAGTACGGCGTGGTGCCCGTGCCTAAGTACGACAAGGCCCAGACCAACTACACCACCTGGAGACACGGCATCGGCTCGACTCTGTCCATCCCCACCTCTGTGGCTAAGAATGACATGGAGCAGTTCGCCATGGTCCTGGAGACCTACGCTCTGCTGTCCCAGAAGCTGGTCCGTCCCGCTTACTACGACACCATGCTGACCACCCGTAACGTGCAGGACGTGGAGTCCTCCGAGATGCTGGACCTCATCTTCCTGAACCGCACCTACGATATGGCTATGTACTTCACCCAGCTGGGCTTCAACGGCCTGTTTGAGCAAGCCGCCCTCAATTCGGGTAACACCTTCGCTTCCGCTTACCAGTCCAACAGCAAGCGCTTCGACAAGCAGATCGCCAACATCCTGCGCAAGCTGCAGAATCCTCGCTGATCACCTCATTGTTTCGGAACGGACTTCCTCGGGAGTCCGTTCCTTTTTGTTGCCCATTTTGGCGTATATTGCCCATATTCCATTGACAACAAGTGAATTTTGTGGTACAATTATCCTGTACCCGCGTAGGGATTTTTGGGAGATCGAAAGGAGATCGCCGTGAAATATCTGAACCGAGAAAAGCTGACCGAGCTGCTTACCAAGCGCACCGCTGAGGATATGGCCGACGGCCGTGTCGGCGGCACGGGCCTTTGCGTCATGCAGGAGGGAAAAGAGATCTATAAAGCCTACAATGGCAAGTGGAGCTACGGGCAGGATATCCCCCTGACCGCCGAGAACGGCGACGGGACCATTTTCCGTCTGGCCTCCATGACCAAGCCCATCACCGCCATCGCCGTCCTCATCCAGGTCAGCCGCGGTAAATTGGGCCTGGATCAGCCCATCACCGACCTGCTCCCGCAGTTTGGGGATATGTGGGTGGGTGAGCTGAAGGATGACCAAGTGGTGGCCAAGGAGCCCGCCCGTCGGGTCCTGACCCCCCGCATCCTCCTGTCCCACCAGAACGGCCTCCACGCGGGAGACCTGGGCAACCGCCAGGGCCTCGGCACCGAGGAGGACCGCCGCGATCTGGAGCATATCGTCCATTATTTCTCCACCCTCAAGCTGGACTTCCAGCCCACCGAGGCCCAGATGTACAGCGCCACCGCCGCCTTCGACGTCTGCGCCCGCCTGGTGGAGCTGACCTCGGGGATGCCCTACGATGCGTTCGTCACCAAAGAGATTTTCGAGCCCCTGGGCATGGAGAACACCACCTTCATCCCCACCGAGGAGCAGTGGAGCCGCTTCATTGTCATGCACAGCCGCCGCGAGGAGGATGGCCATGGCATCAGCGAGGACGGTGCCACCCATCCCGGCTGTATCTTTGAAAACTTCCCCCTGACCTGGTTCTCGGGCGGCGCGGGGCTCGCGTCCACCCTCCCCGATTACGTGAGATTCGCCGAGATGCTGGTGAATTTCGGCTGCCTTCCCAACGGCACTCAGCTGGTCCCCGAGGAGCTGATCCGGGAGATGGGCACCCCCTGGGTCCCCTTCGAGATCATGCCCGCCTGGGAGCGCTGGGGCCTGGGGGTCCGCGTCATCACCGACGAGCGGCATTGGCTCCCCGTCACCACCTTCGGCTGGAGCGGTGCCTACGGCTCCCACTTCTGGGTGGATCCCGTCAATAAGATCACGGCGGTCTACATGAAGAACTCCCGCTACGACGGCGGCGCGGGGTCTCAGACCTCCATCCACTTCGAGCAGGACGTCTACGCCTGCCTGGAGTAAGGAGGCCGCCATGCTGACGACCTGTGAGAAGCTGTTCTGTGAGGCGTTGGATCGGCGTATCCCGGAACTGGCAGATATCGACGTGACCTTCCGCGAAAGAGGCGTGGAGGCGGCGGAGAAGCAGCTGGCCGATTATATCCGCGCCTCCTTGCGGACGGAGGACTACTTTACCATTCCGTACCACGGGCGTGAGAACGCCTGGTCATGCCCCGGCGACGACGACTTTGCCGCCGCCGAGAAGATCGTGGCAGGCGAGCTCTGCTCGGTGGGCTTCCCTTATAAATTCCCTGACACCGCCCACGTGGATTGGGGATCCAATCCTACGCCCAACGGCTACGCGGAGTGGACGTGGCAGCTCTCCCGCCACCACGAATGGCGGTGCTTGGGGTACTGCTACCGCCACAGGAAGGACGAAAGGTACGCCAAGGCCTTCGTGGAGCTCATGATGAGCTGGTGTCAGCAGGCCGAGTGCCCCGTGGACGCGCCCTTCTACCAGACCAAGTGCTGGCGCACCATCGAGGCGGGCATCCGCATGACCCTCAACTGGCACTACGCCTTTTTCGCTTTCATCCACTCTCCCCATATGACGGATCACGTCATCACCACCTTCATTCGTTCCATCTGCGACCACGGCTACCGCCTGCGAAGCTTCGGCAGCGGCGGCGGTAACTGGCGAGCCATGGAGATGGCGGGACTGGCCCATATCGCCATGCTCTATCCCTTCCTGCAAGAGGCCGAGGCATGGGGCAAGCGTGCTTTTTCGGTGCTGGAGACCGAGCTGGACAGCCAGATCTACGCCGACGGCTTCCAGTTCGAGCTGTCCACCAATTACCACGACGTGGTCATCGTGAACTACCACCGCGTGTTTGCCACCGCCCGCGCCATGGGGTATCCCGTCCCTGCGGGGCTGGCTCAGAAGCTGCTCCGGCTCTTAGAGCTGGACATCAACATCGTCTGTCCCGACGGCAAATACCCCGACCTCAACGACGGCGGACGGGGAGAGCTGGCCTTCTGGTGCAGGATCGGACTGAACTATTTCCCCGATCATTCCGCCCTCCGCTACTTTGCCACCGAGGGCCGCGAGGGCGAGCCCCCCGCGTATACCTCCGTCGCGCTCCCCTATTCGGGTCTGGCCTTCATGAGGACGGGCTGGGGGAAAGACGACCTCTGGTGCTTCCTCGACGCGGGTGACTTTGGCAGAGGCCACCAGCACGAGGACAAGCTCAACGTCCTGCTCTTCGCCTATGGTAAGGACCTCCTGCCTGATGCGGGCAACTACGCCTACGACGACTCGGATATGCGCCGCTTCGTGCTGGACACCCGCTCCCACAACTGCGCTCTGGTGGACGACGCGGGGCAGAACCGCCGAGGCCGCTACTCCTGGCGTGACGAGCCTTTGGAGGGCTACGCGGGGATGAAGTGGAGCTTTTCTCCCTCGGTGGATACGGCGGAGGGGGTTTATGACCAGGGGTTCGGCACAAATTACCTGCCCGTGACCCATAGCCGCAAGCTCATCCTTTTCAAGGAGGGCCTTGCGGGCAGTCAGCCCTTTGCCCTGGTGGCGGATCGCTTTACCGCTGAGGACGGGGAGGCTCACAGCTTCGCGCCCTCCTACCAGCTGGGCTTTGAGCCCTATACCGACGACGGCACCCGCTTCACGGTTGACCACGGCGACGGCGTGACCTTCACCCTCACGGCCTCGGTCCCCCATACCGTGGTGACGGGTCAGACCGAGCCCGTATTCATGGGCTGGCGCAAGAGGTACGAGGCTGCCACCGCCGCCAATGAACCGGTTCCCGCCCCCTGCGTGCGCTATCCCGTGACGGGGATCACCGCTCGCGTGGTCACGGCTCTCTGTCCCCGCAAGGACGGCGGCAAGACCGTGGCCGAGGTGATCGCCTCCCGGGATACGGAGGACACCGCCGTGACCCTGATCTTTACGGACGGGACCGAGATGACCGTCCGCGAGACCGACTACCCCTGCTCCATGGAAAATCCCGATAAACTGTACGATCAAGGAGACTGAACCATGTTGATGAAGCACGATTTCGACCGCGCCGAGCTGGACGAGCGTATTGAACGCTCCTATAACCGCTTGCTGGGGGACTACTACCAGATGCCCGCCGTCTTCCAGGAATACGGCGCCGACTGGCCCGGGGACAAGGAGGGCCGCGCCCTGCTGGCCTTCGTCAGCCACTACAAGATGACGGGGAAGCGTAACCCCTGCATGGAGGCTCTGATGGAGTCCCTCCCCAAGTACACCAACGAGCATTTCTACTTCGACCCCAAACAGGACCCCGTGATCCACGAGCAGCAGCTCTCGGGCCATTCCTGGTATTTGCGGGGACTCTGCGAGCATTACGAGCAGTTCGGGGATGAGTTCTCCCTGACCGCTCTCAAGTCGGTCACCGAGCATCTCTTCCTCCCCACGGCGGGGCGCTACCGCACCTACCCCATTCACCGCGACCCCAAGCACCTCAACGAGGGTGGCGTCAGCGGTCACTCGGCCACCCTCCTGGAGGGCTGGCAGCTCTCCACCGACGTGGGCTGTGCCTTCATGGCCATCGACGGATTGTCCCACGTCTACAAGATCACAAAGGATGAGCGGGTGAAGTCCCTTTTGGACGAGATGATCGAGGTCTACTCCGCCATCGACAAGGTCACCCTCCGCGCCCAGACCCACTGCACCCTCACCGCCGCCCGCGGAATGCTCCGTATGTATGGCGAGACGGGGGACGGCTCCTACCTGACCCGCGCCAAGGGCATCTACGACCTCTACACCGTAGGGGGCGGCATGGATCTCACCTACCAGAACCTCAACTGGTGGGGCCGACCCAACACCTGGACCGAGCCCTGCGCCATCGTGGATTCGGTCATGGTGGCCCTCACCCTCTACGAGATCACGGGGGAGGAGCCCTACCGCCAAATGGCCGCCCGCATCTACCACAACGGCCTGGCCACTGCCCAACGCCCCAACGGCGGCGCGGGCACCGACAGCGTGGTGTATCTCCCCTACGAGGACTTCCCCGGCGTCACCGACCAGTACATGACGGGCTACGAGGCTCCCTTCTGCTGTACCATGCGTCTCTGCGAGGGCCTGTGGTTCATCTCCGCCCATACCGATCTTTTGTGGTATGAGACCGACGAGGACACGGAAGGCAGACTCATCCCCACCCGCGACGAATACGGCCGCTATATGAGCGGGGATATCCTGCTGGCCGAGCCCACCATTGACCCCGCCGTAGAGCGTGATAGCGGCTGGAAGCTCCCCGAGGCGGCAACCGTTGCCGACGGGCATAAGCTTCTGCCCCTGATCAAGTATTACAAGACCCCCGACGCCGTGGCCATCGCTCTGCGGCAGAAGGTGGTGTTTTAGGCCGAAAGGCCGTCTCGCCCCCGAAGGGGGCATATCGATCCGCCTCGGGCGAAGCCCGTGCGGAATATCGAGTGCGGCATGAAATGCCACACATATCGAACGCCGTAAGGCGTATATCGACTGATTACTTTTTGTCGATATGCACCCTGAAGGGTGCTCGATATACCGCTCGGCTGAAGCCTTCGCGGTTCGATATGCCGTAAGACGGCTCGATATGCGCCCTTACGGGCGCGTGATTCCCCTACCACCCCCAAATCTGAAAGGAGATTTATATCATGTCCAACACCGTCATCAAGGGCCTGGGCTACGCCCACATGGCCATCGCCGCCAAGGATTTCGACAAGTCTCTGGCCTTCTACAAGGCCCTCGGTCTCACCGTCTACACCCAGTGGGGTACGGGGGACACCCGCATTGCCCTCCTCGACATGGGGGACGGCTCCCTGGTGGAGCTCTTCGCCAAGCCCGCCCTGAACACCGACAAAGTGGCAGGTCTGGAGGACGGTAACCCCTTCCTCCACTTCGCCTTCTCTGCCCAGAACGTGGACGAGGCCTACCGCATCGCTCTGGAGGCGGGCGCCACCTCGGTCAAGCCCCCCTACGAGGTGCCCCTGGACTCCCATCCCCTGCGCCTGACCCTCCGCGTCGCCTTCGTCAAGGGCCCCTCGGGGGAGGAGCTGGAGTTCTTCAAGACCGTGGTCAAGACCATCTGAATCCATTCAAATAAGTGAGGTTTACCATGAAAAAGTATCTGACGCTCATCCTGGCCTCCTGTGTGATCGCCGCCCTGACCGCCCTGTGCATGACCGCCTGTGACCCCGCCGACACCCCCGACACCACCGCCGAGGACACCCCCGCTCCCACCGAAGCACCTACTGAGGAACCCACCGAAGCACCCACCGAAGCACCCACAGAGGAGGAGACCACCGTGGAAGAAACTACCGAAGAAGTCACCACCGAGGCAGTCACCGAGACTCCCGAGGCGGGGCTGGATCACGGCATCACCCGTGACGGTACCCCCAAGAAGTACATCACCATCCGCATGGACGACGGCATCACCCAGGACGCCCGCATGATGGAGATCATGAGAAAGTACGGCGTGGACTGCTGTACCTTCTACGTCAATACCGGCCTGTACGGCGCCAACTGGGCCTGGGTGGGTCAGCATTATGGCCGCCCCGACGTCACCCACATCCGCTACACCCGTGCCGAGCTGGAATCGGGCATCTACGACGGCTTTGACGTGGAGTGCCACACCCGCACCCACCCCTCCCTCAAGAATCTGTCCGAGCGTCAGGTCACCCGCGAGGTGAAGAACGACGCCGAGAACATCGAGAAGATCTTCGGCTACAAGCCCATCGGCATGGCCTGGCCCGGCGGCGACACCGAGTGGAACGAGCAGAACGTCGCCACCATCGTGGAGACCACGGGTGTCCGCTACGGCAGCTGCACCACCCGCAATACCGCCATGGGCCTGGGCAAGTTCTCCCTGCCTCAGTACTTCATGACCTGGTACCCCACCTGCGGCTTCAGCGATGCCGATTCCCTGACCCTCCTGAACGAGTTCATCGCCGCCGACTGCACCGAGGATATGCTGTTCTACGTCTGGGGCCACGGCTACGAGCTGGACATCTTCAACACCTGGGATAAGTTCGAGACCATGATCCGCACCATCGCCGAGGCCGCTGAAAAGGATGATTCCATTGTCCTTGTGACCAACGCCGAGTTCTACCAGCTCTTCAAGGACGAGATCCCCGCCTGGAAGGAATAATTATTGTGAATTTTTTGTAAAGGGTGTAAGATTTTCGTTTTTTGGGTTTCTTATAGAGTAGAGGCCCCACTTTGAAAAAAGGAGAACTGCTATGAAACGAATCCTATGCCTGACCCTGGCCCTGCTCATGACCCTGTCCGCCCTGCTGTGTCTGCCCGCTTGCTCGGGCCAAAACAAGCTCCCCGCCGATTTCGTCAAGGGGGATGAGATCGTCATCGACAACGAGACCCCCTTCGTGTATGACGAATCCACCGTTCGCTACTACGAATACGAGTACGAGGGGCATGAATACTCCGATACGATTGCGTGGCGATGCTTTTGGCTGGAGGATAGCGAGCATGAGTACACCTACAGCTCCATCGCGAAGCTCTTTGGCAACAAGATCGTTCGCCACTACACCGAGGGCGGGAAGGACACCTACTACACGATCTACTCCCTCCCCGACAACAGACTTTTCTATATGTCCCTCTACATGAAGGACGGCGTGCTGTACTGGAATAAGGATCCCTATAGCGGGCTGAACGAAACCTATGACGCGCGCTGGGTCGAGGGGTGGAAGGGCACCGTGTACGAGCAGGACTTCCCCGCCACGATCCTGGGCGATGCCCTCCCCTCCGACTGCTATCTGGACTACTACGAGCCCGAGGAGATCGAGCGGCGAAATAATCTGGAATGGGAATTCTACGGAGAGTACTGCTCCAGAGCGGGGATCCCCACCGATCCCTTCACGTCGGATTTCTACTGTGATCTGTACGCGCAGGGTCGGCACAAGGAGGTGGACGGTGCCATCCGCTGCATCCAGAGCGTGTCCTTCGACACCGAGGAGGGAGACCCCGAGAGCGAGGACTACACCGTCCATCACGGTGCCTACTTCTATGACATCTACGTCTTCACCGACGGTACGGGTATCCTGTTCTTCACCCACTTCAACACCGACGTCCACCCCCGCTACGCCGTCTGGCAGAAGGAGGAGATCAAGCTGTCGGTGATCGAGGTGCAAAAGCTCACGACCCTGCTGGACGTCTGGGATTTTGACAACATCCCCACCTGGAATCCCGCGGAGCTTTCGGGCTTTGACGGCGAGACCACCACCGTCTACACGAAAATTTCGGGGCATGACAACCTGACCTCCATGTGGTCGGCCTCCGCGCGGGACGCCGTGTACCACATCCGCGAGGCCATCGAGGAGATCGTCCGCGACCACGTTACCGTGGAGAAAGGGCGGATCTATAACCTCGCGTGGTATGAAAAATGATCCGAATGGGCGCACGCATCGGTGCGCCCGCCATCACCCTATTCTCACATGATCGGAGGAACCCAATGGACAACCCCAAAACCACCCATACCAAGGAACAACTCAAAATTCTCCGCCTCCTGGCCGCCGAGTACCCCTCCATCGCTCTGGCCAGCGCGACCCTCGTGAACCTCAATGCCCTGTCCAATCTTCCCAAGGGCACCGAGCATTTCATGAGCGACCTCCACGGCGAGGCCGAGGCCTTTGAGCATATCCTCAACAACTGCTCGGGAGTCATCCGCGAGAAGGTGGACACCCTGTTCTACCGCACCATGTCCGAGGAGTCCCGCCGCACCCTCTGCACTCTGATCTACTACCCCACCGAGAAGATGGAGGAGCTGCGGGGAGGCGGTGTCGTAGGCCCCGAGTGGTACCGCATCACCCTGTACCGTCTGGTGGATCTGGCCCGTTCTGTGGCCTCCAAGTACACCCGCGCCAAGGTGCGGGAGGCTCTGCCCACCGACTACCAGTACATCATTGACGAGCTGCTCCACACCTCGGGCGAGGAGCACGATAAGCAGGAGTACTACCGCAACATCATCGACACCGTCATCGAGGTGGGCCAGTCCGAGGCCTTCATCGTGGCTCTGTGCAACCTCATCAAGCGCATGGCGGTGGACCGCCTCCACGTGGTGGGGGACATCTACGACCGAGGCAACCACGCCGACCGCATCCTGGATATGCTCCGGGAGCATCACCACGTGGATATCCAGTGGGGCAACCACGATATCGTCTGGATGGGCGCCGCCGCGGGCTCTCCCGCCTGCGTGGCCACGGTGCTGAACTCGGCCCTTCAGTATAACACCCTCTCCATCGTGGAGAACACCTACGGCATCTCCCTGCGCGACCTCATCGGATTTGCCCAGGAGACCTACCGCGACTCCACCTGGTTCATGCCCCGCAACCCCGACGACGCCTACTACGTCAAAAGCAGCATGGACAACCTGGCCAAGGCCCACAAGGCCATCGCCATCATCCTCTTCAAGCTGGAGGGTCAGCTCATCCGCCGCCATCCCGAGTTCGGCATGGAGGATCGGCTGGTGCTGGACAAGATCGACTACGAGCACAATACCATCACCCTGAACGGGGAGACCTATCCCCTCAACGATGGGCATTTCCCCACCATCGACCCCGCCGACCCCTACGCCCTCACCGACGCCGAGCAGTCTCTCATCCACACCCTGACCCACTCCTTCCGTCACAGCAAGGCCCTGCGGAAGCACATCGAGTTTCTATACAATGACGGCGCCCTCTACAAGACCTGCAACGGCAACCTTTTGTTCCACGGCTGTGTCCCCATGACCCCCGACGGGCAGTTCGACGCAGTGACCTCCTTCGACGGCGTTACCCGCAAGGGCCGCGCCTACATGGACTTCTGCGACAAGACCGCCCGCGCCGCCTTCTACGAGCACGGGCAGGACGCCCTGGACTTTATGTACTACCTGTGGTGCGGCCGCCAGTCCCCCCTCTTCGGGCGGGAGCGGATGACCACCTTCGAGCGCTACTTCGTGGCGGACCGCAAGACCTGGACCGAGACCAAGAATCCCTACTACGATCTGGTGGAGAGCTACGAGACCGCCGCCTTCATCCTGCGGGAGTTCGGTCTGGACGAAAAGACGGGCCACATCATCAACGGCCACGTCCCCGTCCGCGTCGCCATCGGGGAGCCTCCCGTCAAGGCAAGGGGCCGCTACATCCGCATCGACGGCGGCTTCTGCCGCGCCTACCACGATCGCACCGGCATCGCGGGCTACACCCTCATCTACACCTCCAAGGGCCTGCGCCTGGTGTCCCATTCCCCCTTCGAGGGCAAGACGGCGGCCGTCCGTCAGAACCGCGACATCCTGGCCACCGACGACGTCATCTTCGAGATGATGCCCCACCGTATGCTGGTCCGGGATACCGACTACGGTAAGCGCATCATTGAGCGCATGGGGGATCTCCGCGCCCTGCTGGACGCCTACCGCGAGGGTATCGTCTCGCCGGAGAACTGAACGTTTCTGCGTCCCCACCCCGACATGAGGCGGGGGGTTATTATGGGGCTGTCCCTCCGCTCGCCCCCCGAACGATACGCTCCCATTGCGCGCAACCCAACGGAGAGTCTCCCCCTCGGACGCGGCAGGCTCCGCCCGAAAACCCCAAATCCGCAATCAAATCCCGCTCCTATACCATCACATCAAGGAAAATTTCAAGAAAATTTCACACGGCGGGCATATGTTCTTAATAAAAAAAGATATACTGTATGGTGAATCCATTTGAAAGGAATCAATTACATGGGAAAATATTTCGGAACCGACGGCTTCCGCGGGGAAGCCAATATCACCCTTACCGCCGACCACGCCTACCGCATCGGTCGCTTTCTCGGCTGGTACTGCAAGGAGCATGACCTGTCCCTCGCCGCTGACAAGAGAGTGGCTTCTCACCGTCCCCGCATCGTGGTGGGTAAGGACACCCGCCGCTCCTCCTATATGTTCGAGTACGCCATCGTGGCGGGTATCACCGCCTCGGGAGCGGATCCCTATATGCTTCACGTCACCCCCACCCCCAGCGTCTCCTTCGTCACCGAAAGAGAGGACTTCGACTGTGGGGTCATGATCTCGGCCTCCCACAACCCCTACACCGACAACGGCATCAAGCTGGTCAACCGCCGCGGCGAGAAGATCGACGACGACACCATCGCCGTCATCGAGACCTACCTGGACGGCGGCGCGGCCGCTCTGGGGCTTTCCGAGGAGGAGATGTGGAATCACGATCTCCCCGCCGCCACGGGCGCCGAGGTGGGCCGCATCATCGACTACGCCGCGGGACGCAACCGCTACGTGGGCTACCTCATCTCCCTGGCCGCCAACTCCTACAAGGATTTCCGCGTGGGGTTGGATTGCGCCAACGGCTCAGCCTGGATGATCGGTCGGGCGGTCTTTGAGGCGTTGGGCGCCAAGACCTACGTCACGGGTGCCGAGCCCGACGGCCTGAACATCAACGTGGACTGCGGCTCCACCCACATCGACCGCCTGAAGCGGCTGGTGGTGGAGAAGGGCCTGGACGTGGGCTTCGCCTTTGACGGTGACGCCGACCGCTGTATCGCCGTGGATGAGAAGGGCAACGAGATCAACGGCGACCACATCCTCTACGTGCTGGGCAAGGCCATGAAGGAGCAGGGGACGCTGGCGAACAACACCGTGGTCACCACCGTCATGTCCAACATGGGCCTCTACCGCGCCCTGGACAAGGCGGGTATCGACTATGAGCAGACCACCGTGGGCGACCGCTTCATCTACGAGAACATGACCCAAAACGGCCACGTCATCGGCGGGGAGCAGTCGGGCCACGTCATCCTCCGCAAGTACGCCACCACGGGTGACGGTATCCTGACCGCCATCATGGTCATGGAGCGGATCGTGGACAGCAAGCTCCCCCTTTCCAAGCTGGCCGAGGCGGTGGTCATGTACCCCCAGATCACGAGAAATCTCCGCGTTCCCGACAAGGACGCGGTGCTGAACCACCCCGCCGTGAAGGAAAAGCTGGCCGAGTGCAACACCCGACTGGGTAGTGATGGCCGTATGCTCCTGCGCAAGAGCGGCACCGAGCCCGTGGTGCGGGTCATGGTGGAGGCCGCCGACGAGGGGACCTGCGAGGCGTATATCGACGAGATGGTGGGGGTCATCCGCGCCGAGAAGCTGACCTGTGAGGATAAGTAAATGAAAGATCACGACCGTATTTCCCTCCGTACCCAGGCCCTCTTCGACCTCACTCACACCCTCGCCCGCCCCTGGCTGGAGCATACCGGGTATCCCTGGGAGATCCTCCCCGACATCCCCACGATCATCCGCGAGATCGGCGCGGCCCTCCCCGCCGATCGCTACGACCGCCCCGCCGAGGATATCTGGATCGCCAAGTCCGCCACGGTTGCCCCCACCGCCTATATCGCCGCTCCCGCCATCATCGGGGAGAACACCGAGGTGCGCCACTGCGCCTTCATCCGCGGGTCTGCCCTCATCGGGGACGGCTGTGTGGTGGGCAACTCCACAGAGCTGAAGAACTGCATCCTCTTCGACGGGGTGCAGGTGCCCCACTATAACTACGTGGGGGATTCCGTCCTCGGCTACAAGTCCCACATGGGGGCGGGCTCCATCACCTCCAACGTCAAGAGCGACAAGAGCCTGGTCGCAGTCAAGCCCACCGCGGGCTATGAGGGGGACTTCGATCCCATCCCCACGGGGAGAAAGAAGTTCGGCGCCATGCTGGGGGACTTCGTGGAGGTCGGGTGCGGCAGCGTGCTGAACCCCGGGACGGTGATCGGCTCCCACTCCAATATCTATCCTCTTTCCTCGGTTCGCGGTGCTGTTCCCGCCAACGCTATTTTTAAGAGCGGGAAGGGGAGCGAGATCGTGGAGAAGGAGTGAGAAATTGGGGTTTATCGGGGAGTTTGTAACCCGATAGGCATGAGAAAGCCGCTATGTTAACGGGCGGCCACCGCCGAGCAAGCTCGGCCGACGCCCCTACAAGCAAATTTGCTATGTGTATCAGTTTCTTTTTGGTTGATGTGTAGGGGCGACCCTATGTGGTCGCCCGCTAACGAAAAACATACCGTTTTGTACCATCAAACATCCCGCCAAACCCAAATTTGAAACCCAATCCACCGGCCCTGCCTATGCGGGGCTTTTTCTATACCCTCATCCCTTGACAATCCCCCCATATCCATGCTATAATAAAGCCATCCCACCCAAAGGAGAACCCCATGGAACCCAAGGATTACACCCTCGTCAAGATCGAAGGCGAGTACGCCTACCTCCGCGAGATCGGAGAAAGCGACCCCGAAAAGGACATCTACATCGCCTTAGCCCTCCTGCCCCCCGGAGTGGACGTGGGGGACAAGCTCCACTACGAGATGTTCGCCTATACCCTGGCGGAGGATTGACGCCATGACTGTTGAAGAGTCGGCGGCCATGCTCACCGCCAAGGGATTGACCGTTACCCGCCGTGATTTTTCCACCGAAAGGGAGTATTACGCCTCCCTCGGCTGGCCGACCAAGCACGCAAAGGATCACCCCGTCACCCTGCTGACTGCGGAGAATCCCCACCACGCAAAGCACCTGCGCTTCCAATGGAATCACGAAAACGGCGGCTCCCGCCTGTACGACATGGCCTTCGGGGACTACGACTACGAGCTGTTCATCATGGACGTGCCCGACGAGGGCGGGTTGGAATGGCTTGGGGAGATGGTCGACGAGGTCCTGCGTGGGGATATCCACGTCATCAACCGCACCAATGCCCGCACGGGACGGTGGGAGGCGGATGCTTGCTTTACCCGCTCCGATGAACCCGAAATGGATGATATGGACGAGTACGCCGCCGCTCTCGCCCGCCTCCGTAAGCGGGATGCCTCATGGTTCCATCCCTTCGGACGGAATACCAAATATGAGATCTACTCGTGGGACAGCTACGAGTGCATTGTCGTATAAAAAATACCGCATAGAAAGGAACCCACCATGAAATTCACCGAAATGCCCTACACCCGCCCCGACATGGAGTCTGCCAAGGCCGAGGTCGCCGCCTTCACCGCCCGCCTGACCGAGGCACCCGACTACGCCGCCGCCAAGGCCGTTTTCCTGGAGTACCAGGAGGCCCAGAAGCACCTCATGACCCTCTGCACCCTGGCCGAGATCCGCAACTCCATCGACACCCGCGACGAGTTCTACGACGCCGAGGTCAAGTACATCAACGCCGCCATGCCTGAGGTGCAGCAGTACGCCCAGGGCTTCACCGCCGCCCTGCTGGCCTCCCCCTTCCGCGCCGATTTCGAGGCCGAGTACGGCGACCTCATGTTTATCAACGCCGAGATCGCTCTGAAGTCCTTCTCCCCCGAGATCATCCCCGAGATGCAGGCGGAGGCCGATCTGACCATGGCCTACCAGAAGCTCATCGCCTCGGCCCAGATCCCCTTTGAGGGCGGTGTGTACACCCTCTCCCAGCTCACCCCCTTCAAGACCGATGCCGACGATGCCCGCCGCCTGGCCGCATGGAAGGCCGAGGGTCAGTGGTACAAGGACAACCAGGCCGAGCTGGATCGCATCTACGACGAGCTGACCCACCTCCGCGATACCATGGGCAAGAAGCTGGGCTACGAGGGCTACACCACCCTGGGCTACTACCGCATGGGCCGCAACTGCTACGGAGAGGCCGATGTGAAGCAGTTCCGCGCCGCCGTGGTCAAGTACCTGGTCCCCGTGGCCGACGCCATCTACCGCGCCCAGGCCGAGCGGTTGGGCAAGACCTACCCCATGAGCTTTGCCGATAACGCCCTCATGTTCCGCTCGGGCAACCCCCGCCCCGCAGGCTCTGCCGAGGATATCCTCCGCCAGGGCGACAAGTTCTACGATGAGCTCTCCCCCGAGACCTCCGAGTTCTTCCGCACCATGCGGGCGCAGGAGCTTCTGGACGTCCTCTCCACCGAGGGCAAGGCGGGCGGCGGCTACTGCACCGGTATCCCCGACTATGAAGTCCCCTTCATCTTCGCCAACTTCAACGGCACCCAGGGCGACGTGGAGGTGGTCACCCACGAGGCGGGCCACGCCTTCGCCTGCTGGATGAACCGCGACCGCATCCCCATGGACTACATGTGGCCCTCCATGGAGGCCTGCGAGGTCCACTCCATGTCCATGGAGTTCTTCGCCTGGCCCTGGGCTGAGGGCTTCTTCGGGGCCGACACCCGCAAGTTCCTCTACAGCCATCTGGCGGGGGCGCTGACCTTCATCCCCTACGGCACCATGGTGGATCACTTCCAGCACGAGGTCTACGCAAGACCCGACATGACCCCCGCAGAGCGCCACGCCGTGTGGAAGGAGCTTCTGGGCGTGTATATGCCTTGGGTACGCTTGGACGGTGAAATCCCCTTCTACGCCGAGGGCGAGGGCTGGCAGAGACAGCAGCACATCTACAATTCCCCCTTCTACTACATCGACTACTGCCTGGCCCAGACCGTGGCTCTCCGCTTCTGGGCGATGATTCAAAACGATCTGACCGACGCGTGGGCCCACTACATGGCCTACACCAAGGAGGGCGGCAGCAAGACCTTCACCGATCTCTTGAAGCACGCCGGACTGGACACCCCCTTCGACGAGGCCTGCCTGCGGGCGGTCTGTGAGGAGGCCAATAAGTGGCTCGGAGAGTTTGACCTGGGCGGGATCGTGTAAAGATACGAGATACGCGCCGAGCAAGCTCGGCAGATACAAGATACAAGATATTTATGTGATTGCGAAAGGCTTCAAATTTGGGTTTATCGGGGTATAATAATCTTATTCACAGAGGAGGAAATCACATCCTGCCAACGCAGGAGACCGCAAAAATTTGTAGCGGATTCGCTGTCAAGAGAGTTTTAGAAATGACCAATAAGTAATGATTCTGGTACAATGAATGACAATAGCTTTAAGAGGTGTAAGATTTTATGAAAACAATGACAGAGACCCTTGAAGAACAAAGAGGGAAATTACCACAAAAGGTGACGGGACTTTTGGCGCTTACCATACTTACCGCTATGCTTGCAAGTTGTGATGAGTTTGACAAGCCTGGTCACGAAAGACCACACGAAACAGGCAATAGTGTTGAAAGTTCGACAACGGAAATAAATTCAGATCAGAATGTAGAGTATAATATTCCGTCAAATGATTTTGGGATGCATGGCTTTTTTGCTGAAATTGATTTTGGTGAATTAATTGGGAATCGTGATAATGCAAGATATTGGGAAGAACTAATTGAGAAATGCCAAGTAAAACAACAGCAGAACCTTTCTGCAAGTGAGTTTTCTATCGAAGAATGTTTAGCAATCGCATACAACCAACTTTTAAATGATAACGGAAGGTATGACAATGTTGTATTCCATATTAATAATTTAATACCAGATAGAAGTGGTTGGGAGCATAAGCTTGTTTCAACCCAAGATGAATTTGCATTATTATCGAAAGATGCAAAAGGAAATTTTTATGTTACTGGGTTATATAATAATGAAATAAGAAATGATGCGGGAATGATTGATGATCGAAGTGAAGAAATAATTGCTGATTATATAAAATTAAACGGATATGAGAAAGCATTAAGCGAAACGAAGTGCTCATTTTTCTCGAAACTGATTCAGCTAAATATGCAACGTGAAGATGGGACAATTAAAAGTTTTGTTTCTGCTGGTGTTTCTATAACAAAAGACCCTAATTTTCACGCAACATATTCAGGTCATATTACATCATTGAATTTTGCATATGGATATACAACAACTTCAATTGTTGAACCACAATATCAAATACCAGATAGATATATTGAGAGTTATATTGAGCAAGGCGGAGCAACCAGACCTGATGACAATCACGAGCATGCAACTAACAAAGTTCCAGAGGTAATCATTCCTGAAAATCCAGACGCAATCCCTCCTCATTACAAGGAAGACATTACCGAAGAGGATATCTTTGGAAATGAAGAAGAAACGACTGAGGCTTCTACCGAGGAGGAGATTGAACCTGAGGTTCCCTCTGGCACCTAAAGGAGGTTCCTGTGAATAAACCCTTCAGCGATTGGTTTTCCCGTTCTCCTGTCAGTTGCCATGATGGCGTATACTACTTTGACTCCGACAGTGACGCAGATTGTTTTGATGAATCCAATGTGGCGATTTGGCGGGACGGAAGAATGAAGCGCAACTTTCACAGCAATTTCTTCCTTAATAACCCCGCCTCCCGCCGTCTCGTGGATCACATCGTCGGGCAAGGCGTTCCCGTGGTGGAGATCGCTTGCGGTCCGGGTATGGGACTTACTCCATCGGTGAAGCGGTTGGCGCCGGATCACGTATGCCTGGCAACAGACGCAAGCGCCCTTGTGATCGAGGAGTGGAAACGGTATCTGGACGAGAATGAGGCTGTCGGGAACCTGGAACTGGCCCAGTTCTCGCTCATGGATATTCCCTTTCGGGATCATACAGTCCCCGCCTATTCAAGCTATATCGGGTTATCCTCTACGCGCAGCGGCGAGGCGGGACACGAGCGGGCGTTGCGGGAGATCTACAGGACCTTGATGCAAAATGGTTTCCTGTATACCGTCGAAACGACGTGGACGGACACCGAGGCCATGCTCCGGGTGTTCCGTGAAACGGGAAAGACTCCGTGGAGCGGGCTTGGCTCGGATCACCGCGCCCCCACGTGGCGGGAGAGGTTTCTGCATACCGGCTTTGAGATCCTGAGCGAGGAGATATTCGAGTCCCGCACACTGACCGCTGACGATAATGAGTTGGGCGAGGCCTCGGAACAGTTGGGAATCGAGATCGGTGTGCTTTCCAAGGCGTATATTTTGAAAAAAGGATAGTATTGAATACAGGAGGAACATAAAATGGTCAAGCAATACAAATGCTACCGCTACAACGAAGAATGGCTCCTGATCGAGATGGTCCTGGATATCCCCTCCTCCGAGATCGACTGGATGGATATCGCCGTTCCCAATGAGGAGCTGGACGAGGGGGATTGGCAGTGCCCCTACATGGAGCAGTATCTGAACGCAGACGGCACCGAGAAGCTTTGTGAGGTCTACGACGAGCCCGAGGAGGAGGTTTGTCCCTGCCGCGTGGCGTTCTTCATTTACGATGACGATCTGCCTACCCTTCATACGCCTTACGGTGACTTCCCTCTCGGCGAGAAGGAGGAATTGCCCGCAAGACTCAAGGAGATCGTTGAGTTTGACGAGGAGGATTGAACCGCGCGCGGCGTGATGGTCCTCGGCATCCGAAAATGCAACAAAAAACGGCCGTCCTCTTGACACAGGGCGGCCGTCATGCTATAATAACAAATGAAAAAGCCCTCCCGCGGTGGAGCGCTTCACCATACAGTCGGGCCCCACACGCCCGGGAAAGGAATTCCCGAGACACCCCCTCGGGAAAGGAAAACACTATGGCAAACAAACTGAGAGTCGGTATCGTCGGCGCGGGCAACATCGCCGTGTCCGCCCATCTGCCCTCCTACATGGAGCTCACGGACATCGTTGAGGTGGTCGCCATCGCCGACATCGTCCCTGAAAGAGCTAAGGCCGCCGCCGAGAAGTTCGGCATCCCCCACTACTTCGCATCCGTCGAGGAGCTTTTGGAGAACGTGGACGTGGATTACGTCGACATCTGCACCTGGACCGCCGCCCACGCCCCCGTGTGCATCGCCGCCGCCAAGGCAGGGAAGCACATCCTCTGCGAGAAGCCCCTGGCCGCCAACCTGGAGCAGGGTCTGGCTATGGAGAAGGCCGTCCGCGAGGCGGGCGTTCAGTTCATGCTGGCCGTGGTGACCCGCTACATGGCCGAGGCCATCAAGTGCCGCGAGCTGTACGAGGAAGGCGTGTTCGGTGAGATCTACACCGCCAAGTGCCGCTACGTCCGCCGCAGAGGCACCCCCAGCGGCTGGTTCACCGACAAGGAGCTGGCAGGCGGCGGCCCCGTCCTGGATATCGGCGTCCACGCCATCGACCGCACCTGGTACCTCATGGGCCGTCCCACCCCCGTCACCTGCTCCGCCGAGACCTCCTACCGCATCGGCGACTTCCGGACCAAGGGCATCACCCGCTGGAGTCCCTTCGGCCAGGGCAAGGGCGTCTTCGACACCGAGGACTCCGCCATGGTGTTCTTCCGCTTTGAGGGCGGTAAGACCATGACCGCCGAGATCGCTTGGGCCATCAACGGTCAGGAAGCCAACGACGTGACCCTGTTCGGCAGTAAGGCAGGCTGCTCCTTCGATCCTCTCACGGTCTACGGCGAGAACGAGGAGGGCTACCTGGCCGACGTCAAGCCCGAGGTGACGCCCAACAATATGTTCGTGGAGGAGCTTCGCCACTTCGTGGAGTGCCTGAATACGGGCAAGACCCCCGTCTCCCCCATGGAGGACGCCCTCACCGTCCAGAAGATGCTGGACGCCATCTACCGCAGTGCCGAGGCCCACGCCGAGGTCACCATCTGATCCCGGAAAAACCAATTCCCCCGACACGCCGCTTTTGGGTGTCGGGGGATACTTTTCATTGTAAGAGGGTGAGGCTCAGGCCTCGGGATTCTCAACCACGAATCGGTCCAGATGGGCAAACAGCTCCTCGGCCTTCGCGCCGTGATAGATGAGCTTCACGGGCTTGGTCAGATCCAGACTGAAGATGCCCAGCAGGGAGCGGCCGTCCACCTTGTAGCGGCCCGACTCCAGATCCACCTCACCGTCAAAGGCCAGCAGGGTCTTGACCAGGGTGTAGACGTCCTCGATGGTAACGAGCTTGATGTAAATAGACTTCATGATGATCTCCTTTCTGCCGAAAAACGGCACGGAACATCGGCTTTTTGGGGGTCGATGGGTTCAATAATCGTTGCAGGCTTCCTTTCAACCTGCGCCCATATTATAGTCCCAATGCCCCAAAAAAGCAAGAGCGAGACTCCATGAATTTGCTGGTATTTGGTTGCGAGAAACGGTCAAGATGCACAAAAACGAATATTCATTTTTGTATACATCGCCCGTTCAATGGCGGTGCGGCGGGAGAGGATCCTCCGCGGAGGCAGGAGCGGGGGCGGTACCGCGGAAAAATTGAAAAAGCACTTGACAGAGGGCGGTGTTTGTGCTATACTGTATCTGAATATAGTGGATAATTGTATCCATTTAGCCAAGGGCGACAGAATGCTGAGGGAGGTGAAAACGGTGTTCGAGAAATTCAGTCGGGATATCGCCATTGATTTCGGAACCGCCACGGTACTGGTGTACGTGGAGGGGCAGGGCATCGTGCTCAATGAGCCCTCGGTGGTGGCCATTGACGTGCCCACCGACCGCGTGGTGCTGGTGGGGAAGGACGCCATGGAAATGCTGGGCCGTACTCCCGAAAACCTCGAGGCCCTGCGCCCCATGAAGGACGGGACTATCAGCCAGTATGAGGTAACCCTCCAGATGCTGCGCTACTTCATCCGCCGCGCCTGCGGTAAGGTCTGGATCCAGCCGCGGGTCATGATCTGCGTCCCCATGGGGATCACCGACGTGGAAATGCGCGCCATCCTGGACGCCGCCCACGAGGCGGGCGCCCGCCGTACCTACCTCATCGAGGAGCCCAAGGCCGCCGCCATCGGCGCGGGGCTGGATATCAAATCCCCCGTAGGCAGTATGGTGGTCAACATCGGCGGCGGGGTCAGCGATATCGCGGTGCTGTCCATGGGCGGGATCGTGGTGGCGGACTCCATCCGCATCGGCGGAGATAAATTCAACGAAGCCATCCAAAGCTATATGCGCCGCCGCTACAATATCCTCATCGGAGAACGGACCGCCGAGGACATCAAGATCCGCATAGGCGACGTGTACGAGCATAAAAAGCCCGCCTATATGCGGGTCACGGGACGCTCTCTCTCGGAGGGCACCCCCAAGGAGGTACTGATCAGCTCCAAGGAGATGATCGAGGCCCTCTACGAGCCCATCACCGCCATTCTGGATTCCATCTGCTCGGTCATTGAGCGCACGCCCCCCGAGCTGGTGGGTGACATCCTGCAAAAGGGCATGGTGCTGACGGGGGGCGGGAGCCTCCTCCAGGGCCTGGATCGCCTGATCGAGCGGGTCACGGGTATTCCCGCGCAGGTCACCCGCAAGCCTATCAGCAGCACCGTCCTGGGCGCGGGAAGCCTTTTGCCCTACCTCGGCAATATGCCTGAGGGTATGGTGAACCTGCCCTCCCGGGTCAATGCGTGACCGTTCGCCGCGTAAGCCCCATCGGTGCCGTAAGCCCATACGCCAAGAGGAGAGGAAGAAAGCTTCGGTTTTTTCCTCTCCCTTCCTCTTATGACTTGCTTTTAAAAGGAGAACACCATGAGCAATACCGTATTTGCGGGTTATGAGCCCGCCGCCGTCCTGTCCTTCTTCGAGGATATCTGTGCCATCCCCCACGTCTCGGGGGACGAGCGCGCCATCGCCGACTATATCGAAGCCTTTGCCAAGACCCGCGGCCTGTCCTGTTACCGCGACAGCGTCCATAACGTCTTCATCAAGCGCCCCGCTACCGAGGGCCGTGAGTCCGTCCCCGCCGTCATGCTCCAGGGTCACACCGACATGGTGGGGGAGAAGACCGCCGATTCCACCCATGACTTCTCTGCCAACGGTCTGAAGCTCCGTGTCTCGGAGGATGGCTGGATCTCCGCAACCGATACCACCCTGGGTGGCGACGACGGCATCGCCGTGGCCATGATGCTGGCTATTCTGGACAGCCCCCCCGAGCCCCACCCCGCTATCGAGTGTCTCTTCACCGTCTCGGAGGAGACGGGTCTGGAGGGTGCCTGGGCCTTCGATCCCAAGGCCGCGGGTGCCGCCGCCCGGACCATGATCAATCTGGACAGCGAGGCAGAGGGCGTCATCACCGCGGGCTGCTCGGGCGGTATGCGCACCGATATCACCGTTCCCGTGACCTGGGAGGAGGCCGCGGGCGTGGCGGTCAAGCTGACCCTGGACGGCTTTTCGGGCGGTCACTCGGGGGTAGAGATCCACGAGGGGCATACCAACGCTATCAAAGCCATGGGCAGACTCCTGCGGAACACCGCCCACACCTATGACTTTCGTCTCCTTTCCATTGAGGGCGGCGGAAAGGATAACGCTATCCCCCGCTTCTGTGAGGCGGTGGTGTGGGCCCCCGACGCGGGCTACGCCGAGGCCATTCGCGAGGTGTTCGCGGTGGAGGCCGAAAAGCTCCGCGCCGAGCCCAACCTCATCGCCGCCGATAAGGGCTTTACCGCCGCCGCTGAGATCCTGCCCGATCCCGTTTCCTACCGCTTGACCGAGCAGAGCGACCGCGACGTCTCCGCCGCCCTCAACCTGGCGCGGGATGGCGTACTGTCCATGTCCGCCCACGTGAAGGGCCTGGTCGCCCACTCCCGTAATCTGGGTATCGTCAAGACGGTCACCGACGGGGAAGGGAAGCCCCTGGGCATCAAGCTCTCCTGGTCCACCCGCTCCGCCTCGAACAGCCACCTGGACGACTCCGAGCACGAACTGGAGGAGCTGGCCGCCTACTGCACCCACGGCAAGGCGGAGGCCCGCCATCGCGCCCGCTATCCCGGCTGGGACTACGCCCCCGTCTCTCCTCTCCGCGACCTCTGGACGAGGGTCAGCGAGGAGACCTACGGCGTCACCCCCCGCGTGGAGGTCATCCATGCGGGCCTGGAGTGCGGCATTCTCTGCGATAAGCTGGGAGAGATGGACATCATCTCGGTAGGCCCCGATATGAAGGACATCCATACCCCTCGCGAGATGCTCTCCATCCCCTCGGTGGAGCGTACCTACGCCTTGGTGCGTAAGACCTTGACCGCGCTGGCCTGAACCCCCCGCTTGTGGTGAAATCGTGAGAAAAACGTGTATACAGAGCATAATTTTTCACAAAAAATGACGTGATTATGCCGATTGAGCATAAAATCCCTTGACAAGTCAACGTCTTTTGTGTATAATATAGGATGACCTCGCCCGTTCTTTCAACGGAATGGGCGAGATTTCCATTATTCTATGAAAAAGGAGGTGTTATACATGGGTCCGATTGAAATTCTGATCACCGTGCTGGTAGGTATTGTCTGCCTGGCGATCGGCGCTGTGGTGGGTATTCTCTACCGCAAGAACGTGGCTGAGGCCAAGATCGGCACAGCCGAGCAGAAGGCTCGTGAGCTGGTCGAGGAAGGCACCAAGCAGGCCGAGACGCTGAAGAAGGAAGCACTCCTCTCCGCCAAGGAAGAGATCATGCGCCAGAAGAACGACATGGAGCAGGAGATCAAGGAGCGCCGCGCCGAGGTGTCCCGCACCGAGTCCCGCCTCTCCAAGAAGGAAGAGAACCTGGACAAGAAGAGCGAGCAGCTGGACAAGAAGAACGAGCAGCTGGATCGCAAGCTCAAGGAATGCGACGCGGTCCGCGAGCAGATCGACGGAACCCTGGCCGAGCAGAAGCAGGTCCTGGAGCGTGTCTCGGGCTATACCGCCGAGCAGGCCAAGGCAGAGCTTGTGGCCGAGCTGGAGGACGAGATCCGTCACGAGCAGGCACAGCGCATTGTGGAGCTGGAGGAGCAGTACCGCGAGGAGGCCGACGAGAAGGCCTGCCGCATCATGGCTCTGGCCATTCAGCGTTGCGCGGGTGACTTTGTCGCCGAATCCACCATTTCCTCTGTGGCACTGCCCAGCGAGGAGATGAAGGGCCGCATCATTGGCCGTGAGGGCCGCAACATTCAGAAGCTGGAGACCCTGACCGGTGTCGAGCTGATCATTGACGATACCCCTGAGGTCATCACCATTTCGGGCTTCGATCCCATCCGCCGCGAGGTTGCGAGACTGGCCTTGGAAAAGTTGATCGCGGACGGACGTATCCATCCCACCCGCATTGAGGAAATGGTCGAGAAGGCCAAGAAGGACGTGGACGCCGCCATCAAGCAGGCCGGCGAGCGCGCGACCTTCGAGGTGAACATCCACGGCATCAACCCTGACCTGGTCCGTCTGTTGGGACGTCTGCGTTACCGCACGAGTTACGGTCAGAACGTGCTGCAGCACTCCATTGAGGTGGCCATCCTGGCCGGCATCATGGCGGAGGAGCTGGGTGTGGATCCTGTCCTGGCTCGCAGAGCGGGACTTCTGCACGACATCGGTAAGGCATTCCCCTACGACGTGGAGGGATCCCACGTGCAGATCGGCGTCAACGCCGCCAAGAAGTACAAGGAGGGCCGTGACGTAGTCCACGCCATTGAGGCCCACCACGGAGACGTAGAGCCCCAGACCGTCATCGCCGTTCTGGTCCAGGCCGCGGACGCCATTTCGGCCGCCCGCCCCGGAGCCCGCCGCGAGGACATGGAGAACTACATCAAGCGTCTGGAGAAGCTGGAGGAGATCGCCGAGAGCTTCAACGGAATCGAGAAAGCATTTGCCATCCAGGCCGGCCGCGAGCTGCGCGTGATGGTCAAGCCCGACGCGGTGCACGACGGGGATATGCCCCTCATCGCCCGCCAGATGGCCGAAAAGATCCAGGAAGAGGTCAAGTACCCCGGCCAGATCAAGATCAACCTGATCCGCGAGAGCCGCGCTACCGATTACGCCAAGTGATCTGAGCGGGTCTTCGGAATCACCCTGTCCCACCCCGGGACGAGCTTTATCGTATTACAGATACGGGTGCTGTTGTCCGCACAGCCAAATGCGGTTTTCATACAGTGAACATAAAACCCCCCTGTCCATGATCGCCGCTAAGGTAGTACCCCCGCGGTACCCCGAAAGCGGTTTGGTATAAAGCGAACTGAAAGAGGACCCCGACATCGGTCGGGGTCTTCTTTTTTCTCAATTTCACCTGAGAAAGCCCTAAAACCCCTTGCAATTCAACCGATTTTGTGCTATACTAATACAGAATAGTCATTCGTCGGAGCCGCCCCCGCGAGGCGCGGCAGACTCCGTCCCACATACACGCCCAAAGGAGGCAACCCCATGAAAAAACATCCCAAGGCGGCGTTCCGCTTCGGCTCAGCCGTGGCCGCCATGCTGGCGCTTTCGCTGCTGGCTTGCCTGACGTCCTGCTTCACGACTCCCCCCGCGGGTCCCCCCCCCCCCCGCACCCCCCCGCCGGGCCCCCCCCCCCCCCCCCCCCCCCCCCCCC
>JAZNJA010000118.1:0-12677 GCA_045577755.1 Eubacteriales bacterium | reverse complement strand
CAGAGGGGGAGCCTTTGGAAAACGCTTGTCGGGAAAGGGTTTCTCTTGTAAAATGGCACGAAAGGCTCCCCCTCTGGGGGAGCTCCCGCCGCAGGCGGGTGAGAGGGCAACACCCATGGGTCAGCACGAACCAATAGTTCGCTAAACCCCAATTTCAAGGTCAGTTTGAACGATTACTCCCGTCTTCTGCCCTTGCGGGTGATAACAGCCGCGCCCGTGAGGGCGGTCAGGGCGAGGGCCGGGCCGACGGCAGAGCCGCAACCGCTTTGCGTGGGAGCGGTGTCGCTCTCGGTGGCGGTGGGATCGGTGGGTACTTCGGTCGGGGCGGTCTCGGACTCGGTTTCTGATTCGGTCTCAGGGAGGGTGGCACCCTCGTCGGTGTAGTGGTACCAGGTCTTCTCCAGGGGGAGGTGTGCGGTGGTGGAGTCGGTCATGCCCAGCTCGGAAATGACCTCATCCAGCGGGGGGAGGGAATTATCCTGCACCAAGGTATTATCCTCGGCGGTAAAGCCCGCCCGCTCGGGGCCGATGGGGTTCTGGGTCTTGCGGTTCTGTTGGTTGATGAAGACCTCGGCACCGCCCGCTGTCTTCTCTCGGAAGTAGAAGTGGTTATTCCGCACCGTGAAATCGCTGTTGTCGGTGTTGAAGACCGTGATATCGAAGCGGTAATTCTCGTTGTGGACGTCGGTCATGTTGTTGTAGAACAGGCAGTTTTGGATGGTATTGCCCGTGTTGGGGGTGGTGACCGTCTCCCCCGTGACCTGATTCTCCATGGTGGTCTGCATGACCAGCACGCCCTGGCCCTGGTTGTTGGCGATGATACAGCGGTCCAAGGTGAAGTTATGCACCGCCCGCTCAAAGTCGAAGCCGCAGCCGTCGGGCTGGCCGTTGTTCCGGCAATCGTTGAAGCTGCTGTGGGAGATATACAGATCCCGACAGCAGGAGAAGAGGGCCTGGGTGGTGCCGAAGGACATGGTGTAGTCGGCCATGCCGCTGACCGCCTGGACGTGGCACCAGCGGCCCCAGCGGCTCTCGGGGGTGCCGTCGTAGCCGAAGTCGGCGGAGTCGATGCTGACGGCGGTCATGGTGTTCTTGGTGGTCAGACCGCAGATCCGCCAGTTCTTGGTGTAGGTGTAGCACTGGTTGGGGCCTGTGCCGTAGTGATAGCTGTAGCAGTTGGCACCCACCGCGATGATGCAGTCCTCAAAGGCGTTGCGGTACAGCTCGATCTCCGAGACGGCGGTGGCGGGCTCGGCGATGCCGGGGACGGTGACGTTGGCCATAGGCTTGGGAGGTCTGCCACCGACGTTGATGGCGGTGGGCCAGATGTACTCGGATATACCTCCCGCGTTCGGGATGACCTTTCCGTTTTGGACGTCCTCCAGATTCCCCTTGACGGAGGTGAGGAAGCTCACGTCGGTCATGGCCTCGGCCATGAGGTCGGGGCAGTTGATATCCGAGAAGGAGCAGTTGGTGACGCGGATGCCCTTATTGCCCACCGAGGAGTCGTAGCGGAAGTAGATGCCCAGGAGGGTGTGGCTGATATGGAGGTTGTCGATCCAGATGTAGTTGAGACCGAAACCGTTTTGGCCGCCCACGCTGATGTCGGTGGCCAGCAGGGCGATATCGTCCCGCTTGTTTTGCAGAGAAATTTCGGGCTTGGGGTCGGCGGTATCGCCGTAGGAGCCGACGAAGATCCAGGCGTCCTTGCGGCCGTTCCCGCGGACGGTGAGCCGCTCATGCCATACGTCCCCGCGGCGGAGGAGGACGCGGTCGCCGGGCCTCAGGTCCATGCTCTCGATGCGGTCAAAGCTCTTCCAGGGGGTGGACTCACTGAGGCCATCGTTTTGGTCACTACCGAGGGAGGAGGAGATATAGTAGGCGGTGCCCTCGTCCGAGAGGCGCAGGTCATAGGTGGGGTCCATGTGGTTACCTCCTTGTGGTGTGGTCTCGGCTATGGCCGCCATGGGCGCGCCGAGGAGCAGAATGAGGGAGAGAAGGGCTGTGAGCAGGGTGATGCGGGCTTTTTTCACGGTGGTGTACCTCCCATGTGGGGTGTTATATCCATTGTATCATATTGATCGGGGTTTGTCAATGGGGGATGGAAAAACCCCGCCGTGGGGCGGGGTGGGAAGGGGTTAGTTGAGGATGTGGGCGGGGGATCACTGCGCGAGAAGGCGGTCGATCTCCTGTCTCTGCTCCCGGGTGTATTCGTAGACCGTGGCCTTGAACCACTTGGTCTCCACGAAGTCCTCCGCGAAGGCGTCCATGATCCTTTGGGCGATGCGGAGCTGGGACAGGGCCTTCTCCCGCTCCCCTTGGGCCAGGAGGTGCTTGCCCGTAATGATGAGCATATCAATGAGGTCTTCGGCGGAGATGTTCTTTTGCTTCTGGGCGGCCTCGTAGGCGTCCTCGCCAGTCAGGAGCCTGGCCGCTACCTCCAGCTTTGTGAAGTAGATCTCGGGGATCTGCTCGATGGCATCCTTGGCGGCGGACAGGTCTCCCCGGGCGGCGTAGGCCTCCGCCATGATGCGGTAGGCATCGAAGCGCACCTCGTCGTATCGGGTGCTTTCAATGAGGGCTTTGGCCACCGAGATCACCTCGTCGCTCCGCCCGGGCAATTCCAGTACACCGATGAGACAGTTCAGCAGGATGTCGTTCCCCGGGTACTTTTTCAGTCCGTCGCGGATGATCTGCTCCGCCTTGGGCTTGTCGGTATGCCAGTAGCGGCTGTGCTCGTCCACGATGGCCTCCACCTGCTTTTGCGTCTCGTAGAGATTGAAATCGAAGAGCTCGTCTGTGGAGACACCGAAAAAGGAGGCGATGGCGGGGATGGTGGCCACGTCGGGCATGGTGGTGCCGTTCTCCCACTTGGAGACGGCCTGGAAGGTCACGCCCAGATACTGGGCCAGCACCTCCTGGGAAATGTTCTTCTGCTTACGCAGGGTCTTGATCTTTTCACCGAGTTTCATAGGGTTTTCCTCCGTTGTGATGTGGATCAGCGCTTATCCTGGCTTTATTATAGCACATTTTGCGGGGAAATCAATAACGCGTTTGGGGAGAATTTTTCAAACGGGGGTTGAATGTGGGGGTGAAAAATGCCCCGCGCGGTGGCGGGGCGGGGTAAGGGGGATGGGGGAGGAAAGCTCAAAGAATGAAGGTTACTTGTACCGATCCAGCACGGCGGTATAGGCGGGATTTTTCAGAAGCTCGGTGCGGCGGCCGCCGGTGGCGTGGGTATGGTAGGACAGCACCGCCTGCAAGGGACTTGCGTCGCCGCAGTGACATCTGTAGGCCTCGCGCAGGGGGGCGTTGTCCCGCACGCTATCCGAAAGGAGCTTGGTGGCCTGGAGAGCCTGCTCCATGACCGCGATGACCTGCCCGTCGGAGCCGCCTCTGTAGTACAGATCGTTCTCCATGCGGAGCAGAAAGGATTGAGCGATCAGCAGGAATAAGTCCTCGCCCGTTTGCTCAAAGGCATTGAGGAGAAGGTCGGCGTAGCGCAGGGTACGCTCGGTCTTTTCCTCCATGGACAGGGAAGGATGAAAGAACACGGTCCTGCCCAGCTTATCCGCCGCGAAGTCGGCCAGCTCGTACATATTCTTTCGCACGTGGTGATAATATTCTTCGGTGTCCTTGGCGAACAGCTGTTCGGTCTTTTGCCCGCCTGTGCCGTACCAATTGGTGAACCTGGCGCGGTAGATCCGCAGGGCCTCCTCGGTCTTGCCCTCGGCGTGGAGGATCTTGGCACGCATATTCCACGCGCCCAGCCGCAGGCTGTCGTCGCTACAGCCCTCCAGGAGCTTGTCGCAGATGGACAGCAGTTCATCCTTGCGGGCGACCAGCACGGCGGGGTCGTTGTCGGCCAGATCCCCCGCAATATTCCACATATAGCGGTACATGACGCGGTAGTCGTTGGGGTATGTGCGGTATGCCCCGGTGATGATCTCACGGCCCTCGTCGTCGTTCCAATGCCGGCTGTAGAGGGCCAGCACCCCGTCAATATCGGCGGCGATCTTCTCCTGATCGTAGCCCATCAGCTCGTCCAGGGTCACGCCGAAATAGTAGGCCAGGGGCTGGAGGAGGGTGATATCGGGGTAGGTCTCCCCCCGCTCCCACTTGCTGACCGCCGCGCAGGTGACGTTCATGGCCACCGAGAGCTGCTCCTGGGTGATCTCCTTGGCGGCGCGCAGGCGCTTGATGTTGGCACCTATGGTCATTTTCATGTGTGTGTCTCCTTTGTGGGTAGTAAGCTGACGTCTGCTTCTGTCTCTATTATAGCAGATTTTTGGGGGATGTAAAGGGATCGGTGGGAAACAGTGTGTTAACCTACGGTTGAAAAAATGGCGAGAGGGGACAAAAAGGCCCCGCCGTGGGGGCGGGGCGGGAAATCATTTAGCGTACTGCTGCAATGTTTCCACAACAGAAACAAACCGAGGATTCTCACGGATACCGTCGTAGCGGGTGTGCGCCAGACGATCCAGCATATAGTAGCAATTCGTATGCTCGGTCAGCTCGTGAAAATCCTTGCCGGGCTTGGGATAGATCAGTTGATTCGTGAGAATGGACGTGTAGTGCTTTCCGTGATCCTCAGCGAAGGATTTATCGTATTCCACTGCATGGTGACACATCTTCTCCAACGATTCCAGTGTGTCATGGATTTTACCCTGCGATATTTGATACGTGGAGATCAACCAATGATTCCGAGAGAGTCTTACGTGATAGAACATGAGGTTGTCACCGTATATCATTTCATACAGTCGATTGGACATGGTGAGCATTTCAATTTTCTTATCCCATGTGGACGGATCATTGGGAAGATCCTCTGACAGCGGATACTGCGAGATGGCAGTTCCCAAGCAATCGGTCAGCTTATCGATCTCATCCTGAATATATACCTCGGTGTTCCCATCACCAATGCCCCATGAAAGCGTGAATTCACGGCAGTATTTCATAGGAGGGAGAAGGCGGATCAGCTCGTTCACCTTGTCGCTCTGCTCCGTCTCCTTGTACAGGAGGATCAGTGTACCGATGGCGTCGTACCTCGTGTCCTCGTCGCGACATTCCTCCACAACAGTTTTCAAAAGCCCCTCAATTTCTTGAAAAAGATCCTTGTCACGGTTTTCTTCCCACGCAAAGTACAGGCTTACTGCGAGGTGATCCCGAATTTCATAGTCATTGGGAAAACGGGCAAAGGCATTGCGGGCATAGGCGATGCGCTCGTCAACAGAGCCGACCTCCGCAAGGCGTTCCAACTCCTTTTTGACATGGGCAAGCTCCAGCTCCCGCTCCGAGCGTCTGTATCCCAGCAGCTCGTCGATGCTGACCGAAAAGAAGTCCGCCAGCGCGGGCAGCAGCTCTATGTCGGGATACCCGCCCTCGGACTCCCAGCGGGAAATGGCCTGCGGGGTCACCCCCATGGCCGTGGCCAGGGTGTCCTGCGTAATGCGGTTTTCTGCGCGAAGCTTTTTGATAATGGCTCCGATTTTTACGTTCATATGCTACCTCCGAAATATTGATCACCGGTGTGATACCATTATAGCATATATTCGTGAAAAAGCAATGATCAATTCGTTGTTGCAAAGGTAAAGCGGTACTTGACTTTTGAAAGTGAAGTACCGCTTGAATGCTATGGTGGCAGGGTAAGTCAGCGTTCCTCCTCCGCCTTCACCTTCGCCCCCTTCTTCCAAGCTCCCGAGAGGTAGAACACGAGGCCGATGAAGAAGGGCGTAAATCCCGCCAGGGCGTCGCCCAGCCAGAAGCCGTAGTGCTTCATTTCCAGGACCAGACCGAAGAGCACGGCCAGACCGATGCGCATGACGATGCCGTCCAGGATGGCGGTGGCGAAGTTGACGCGGTGGTTGCCGCTTCCGTTGAGGAGGGAGTTCATCATGGAGCGGAAGGCCGAGCCCATGAACATCAGCACCGCGATGGGGAGGTAGCCGTCCACCAGAGCCAGCACGTCGGCGTCGCCCTCGGCGGTGAAGACCGAGAAGATGGCCTCGGGGAACAGCAGGATGGCCGCCGACAGGAGAATGGAGACCGACAGGGTGATGACCGTAATGGTGCCCATGATCCTCTTGACCCGCTTGAACTCGCCCGCGGCCAGGTTCTGCCCCACCATGGTGGAGCCCGCCACGTTCATGGACTGGGAGATGAGGTTGGAGACCCCCGCGATCTTGTTGGCGATGCCCGAGAAGGCGGAGACCGCCACGCCGTAGCCGTTGATGAAGGAGTTGACGAAGAGCTTGGAGATCTGGATGGAGCAGGTCTTGATGGCCATGGGGACACCCAGACCGATGAGGTCGCGGAGCAGGGGTCTGTCCCACTTGACAAAGTCCATGAAGTGAATGTCCAGCTCGTAGGCCCTGCGCTTGCGGACGAGGTAGGCGGTGGAGATCACCACGCTGACGGCCTGGCTGATGACGGTGGCCAGGGCCGCGCCTCCCGCGCCCATGCGGAGGCCTGCCACGAAGGCGATATCCAGGATGAGGTTCAGCACCGCCGAGATGCAGATGAAGATGAAGGGGCGGGTGGAGTCCCCCATGCCGCGGAGGATGGCGGAGGTGATATTGTAGCCGTAGATGAAGATGAGGCCCGCCATGCAGACGGTGGAGTAGGCCACCGCGCCCTCGTAGGCCTCGGCGGGGGTCTTCATGAGGGTGAGCATGGTGTCCTGGAGTAAGAGTCCCACCACGCTCATGATGATGGCCGCCACGGCGAGGAAGCCCACCATGGTGCCCACGAAGCGGGAGAGCTTTTTCCGCTCGCCGCCGCCGATGAGACGGGCGATGATGACCTGTCCCGCCGAGGCAAAGCCCATGGCGACGAAGGTCAGAAGGTTGGAGACGTCACCGCCCACCGACACCGCCGAGGTCCCCGCCTTGCCCATGACGTTGCCCACCACCATCATGTCCACCATGTTGTAGACGATCTGGAGGAGGTTGGAGAGGAACAGGGGAGTGGCGAAGCGGATCAGCTGGCGGGGGATGCTGCCTCTTGTGAAGTCTTTGATCTGGGTGCGTTGATTCAATGGGATCGCCTCGATTCTTATGTACTGGGGATATTATAGCATATTTTGGAGGAAAATGCAAATGCTTTTTGGTAGAATCGGGGGGGAGGTTTATTTGAGGAGAGGGATTGACAAATGGGGGAGGAGGTGATATACTGATACCGTCAACATTTGAGGCGTAATTTCCTCGGTGCGTGGCTGTATGCCAAAGCATTGAGCACGTGATGATGTTGGCTTTTTTGTCGGATGGTTTTTTAGTATAGGGTCTATGATAGCATATTTTTGGGGGAAGTCTTGACAAGACCCACGATATATGCTATACTGTCTTTGACGAACGGGATATCATGCGTGACGGCCACTATACGACCTGATCCAACTTGGCATTTTCTTTCGTTAGCAGTCGAATGCGACTCGGTTAAGCTCTCGTCATGAGAAGAACACCGTTATCAAATTCGACTGCTTTTTGTTTTGAGATAGGATATTACGAACAAAACGAGATACAAGACATCCGCGGGTCTCCGCCTATCTTGTATCTCGTATCTTGTATCTCGTATCTTATCACACGATCACGATATCCGCCTCCCGATCCACCACGGTGAGCTTGGTCTGGTCGATGACGAGGCTGACCGCCGCGTTTTCGCGGCTCTCGCCCGCTTTGCCGTCGTAGGGGGCAATGACGGTCTTGCCCCCCACGTCGATCTCGGCGTAGGTGATCCGCCCATAGTCCAAAAGGCGGGTGACACGCCCCATGAGGGCGGTCTTGTCGGGCTCCTTCTGGCGGGGGGTGACGGTGACGGCGTCGGGGGGGAAGCGGTAGGACAGGAGGGCGCGGAGGATGGCGGTGCCTTTACAGGAAAAGAGCTTTTCCCGCAGCTCCTCGGTCACGGCGACGGGCTGATCCTCCATGTCCAGGTAGAAGCGGTAGATCTTGCGGCCCTTGTCGTCCAGCTCCTTCTCCTTGGTGAAGCGGCCGTCCAGGGCGTTCTCTACCCGCAGGGGGGTGATGCCGTGGGGGGCCACCGCGATGCGGCTGTAGTCCGGATCGAAGGGGACGGAATCGCCCACCCTGTAGCGGGGCGGAGCGGACTCCAGGGCGAAGAGGGTCATACCGCCCACGGTGAGGCGGTAGAGGGTGCGGAGGCGGGTATCGCCGTCGAAGATCTCGGTCTCCTCTACCTTGGCCCTCCCCATACCCGTGCCGAGAAGGAGGGCTTCGGCAGGGAGGGACAGTTCCCCCTCGGGGGCTTTTGGGGTGGCGGGTTCACCGCTTTGCGCTTGCTCCCGTGTGGCTTGCTCGGTCAGAGCGGGGGGCAGGGGGAAGCGTTGGCCCGCGAAGGTGAGGTGGCCCTCCGACAGGGTGCAGGGGCAGACATTCTCGGTGGGAATACGGGGCTTGATGGAGGCCTCGGTCTCGCGGTCAAAGAGGTGGAGCTTGGCAAGATTCACGGCGGCGTAGACCGTGTCTCCGCTGTGGGCCTCGAAATCGGCGGGGGCCTTGATGATGAGAGTGTCTCCCGTGGCGGCGGCGGGGGCCTTTCCCGCCTCGGTATCCTCGGCGGCGGCACCGATGGGGCTGCTGTCAGGGACTGCCACTCCGATATGGCCGTATACGAGGGTTTCTCCGCCCAGAGCCTCCACCACGGTAACGGTCAGGGGGAGCTTGGCCCACGCGGTGGGATCCATGCCCTCCCTCCACGGCACCACGTCGTCGGGACGGACACCCAGGATCACGGGGTGGGCGCCGTCCATGTAGCGGGTCTGGACGCGGTTGAGGGTGGCGTAGTCGGCGGTCATCTCGGGGCCGCTGTCCAGCTTGATGCGGACGGAATTGCCCTCCTTTTGGAGGGTGGCGGGGTGGAAGGACATGGGGGGCGTGCCCATAAAGCCCGCCACGAAGAGGTTGGCGGGGTGGTTGTAGAGGTTTTTGGGGGTGTCGATCTGCTGGACGAAGCCTCCCTTCATGACCACGATGCGGCTGCCCATGGTCATGGCCTCCACCTGATCGTGGGTGACGTAGATGAAGGTGGTGCCCAGCCGCTCGTGAAGGCGGGTGATCTCGGCCCGCATGGCTCCGCGGAGCTTGGCGTCCAGATTGGAGAGAGGCTCGTCCAGGAGGAAGACCTTGGGACTGCGGACGATGGCGCGGCCCAGGGCCACTCGCTGACGCTGACCGCCCGAGAGGGCCTTGGGCTTACGTTCCAGATACTCGGTGATGCCCAGGATGCGGGCGGCCTCTGTGACCTTTTGGTGGATGACGTCCTTGGGGACCTTGGCGGTCTTGAGGGCGAAGGCCATGTTCTCGTAGACCGTCATGTGGGGGTAGAGGGCGTAGTTCTGGAAGACCATGGCGATGTTGCGGTCCCCCGGCTCTACGTCGTTGACGATGTCCCCGTCGATGCGAAGCTCCCCCGCCGAGATGTCCTCCAGCCCCGCGATCATGCGGAGGGTGGTGGACTTCCCGCATCCGGAGGGGCCGACGAAGACGATGAATTCCTTATCGCGGATCTCCATATTGAAGTCGTTGACCGCTTTGGTGGTGCCGTCGTAGACCTTGTAGATGTGCTTGAGGGAGAGAGAGGCCATAGGGTTTGCTCCTTTGTCATGTAATGTAGTATGCGATGCGTACTTCACGCGCCCATCAGGGCGCATATCGAGTCCCAACGGGACATATCGAGTGCCTTCAGGCACATATCGAGTTCCGTAGGAACATATCGAGTTCCGCAGGAACATATCGACCGTTTCAATCTTTTGTCGATATGCCCCCGGGGGGCTCGATATGCCTTCGGCTCGATATGCCACTTCGTGGCTCGATATGCCCCCTTCGGGGGCGTGAAAAGAATTACCCCTTCACCGCACCCCCCGTGACACCCTGCACGTAATACTTCTGTAGCCACAAAAACAGCAACGTGATCGGCACCGCCACCACCACCGCCGCGGCGCAGAAGGTGGTGAAATACTGCTGGACCATTTCCCGCTCCAGCCAGCGGAACATCCCCAGGGAGACGGTGTACATCCCCGCGTCGGGCACCCCCGAGAGGATGTAGGACACGAAGATATAGTCGCACCAGGGAGAGATGAAGCTGATGAGGATGGTGTAGATGATGATGGGCTTGGAAAGGGGGAGGATGATTTGGGCGAAGATCTGCGCCCTTGTGGCTCCGTCCATGCGGGCGGCCTCGTCCAGGGACTTGGGGACGGTATCGAAGAAGCCCTTGGCGATATAGTAGGACAGGGCCGCCCCCGCCGAGTAGACGATGATGAGGGATACGTGGGACTGGTAGTTGTTCGGCAGGAGGATCTTCAGGAGAAAGTACACCGCCGACATGGACATGAAGCCCGGGAACATCCCCAGGATCAGCATGATATTCATGAGAGGCTTGCGGGCGGGGAAGCGGATGCGGGAGAAGGCGTAGGACACCGCCAGAACGAAGAGGGTGGTGATGGCACAGCTGACTACGGCGATCAGCAGAGTGTTGCCGTACCAGCGGGGGAAGTCGGTCTCGGTGAAGAGGCGCTTGTAGTTGTCCAGCGTCCAGGTCCGGGGGAAGAAGGTGGGGCTCCACGCCCCCGGCTCTCCGCGGAAGGATTGGACCAGCAGGTAGAACAGGGGGACGAGCCAGAGAAGGGCCAGGACGGTGAGGACGATCTGCCCCGCCGTATTACCCACGGCGCGGCGGGCGCGCATACCCAGGAGGCGAGTTTGAGCGGGGGGCTTTGAAGATGTTTGTGTTTTTTCTGAGGGATATGATACGAAATGATCCATGTTTTTTTCCTAAAGATTTTGGGGATTCCTAAGTACCTTTTGCAAAAGGTACTTAGGCGGGTGCAGGGCAGAGCCCTGCTTCATTGGAAGTGTTCCTCTCCTTTCACAGCCGAGGATCGGTTATAGACCACCAGGGACAGGATGGCCGAGATCAGGAAGACGAAGATACCGATGACCGAGGCCAGCTTGTAGTTGCGGTCGGCTCCAAGGGAGAGCTTGTAGAGCCAGGTGATCAGCAGGTCCGTGCCCTTGGCGCCGTTGGTGTAGAGGGAGAGATCTCCCGGGCCTCCGCCGCTCAAAAGGTAGATGACGTTGAAGTTGTTGAGGTTGCCGATGAACTGGGTGATGAGGTAGGGACCCGTGACGAAGAGCATATAGGGGAGGGTGATCTTCATGAAGCGGCGGACGGGACCCGCGCGGTCGATGCGGGCGGACTCGTAGAGATCCTCGGGGATATTCATGAGGATACCGCTGCAGAGCAGCATACTGTAGGGCACGCCGATCCAGAGGTTCACCAGGATAATGCCGATACGGGTGGTGAGGATGTCCAGACCAAACTGGAGATGGTAGCCGAATAGGTTTTCGATCAGCTGGGTGATGATGCCGCCCCCGCTCCCCGGGATGCCGCCGCCCGTGTCCAACATCTTGGAAAGGATCAGAAGAGAGACGAACTGGGGAACGGCGATGGTGGCCACGAATAGGGTGCGGTAGAGCTTTTTTAGGCGGATGCCCTTTTTGTTGATGAGGAGAGCCAGGAGCATCCCCACGAAGTAGTTGGTGAAGGTGGAGAAGAAGGCCCAGGTCAGGGTCCAGGTCAGGACGCGGCGGAAGGTGGCGCCCAGGGATGAGCCGCCCTCCAGCATATCTCCGAAGTTCTGCAGTCCCACCCATTGGAAGAGATGCTCGGGGACCTCGTGGTTGGCGTCGTAGCTGGTGAAGGCGATGAGGATCATGGTGGCCAGGGGGACGATGGTGAAGAAGAACAGGCCCACCATGGGGAGGGAGAGGAGGGTGACGTGGAACTTGCCGTCCGAGAGCAGGGCGATATCCTTGCGGATCCCGTCGGGCCTGCGCCCGATGATGGCGGCCTGCTCCAGGGCGTAGGATTCCTTCACCGAGCGGAGGTAGACCAGGATAAAGAACAGGATGACGAAGACCGAGAGGATACCGTACAGCACGATATGGAAGGAATTGTCCCCCGCGATCTTGACGAATTCCCCCAGCTCGGGGTCCCATTCCCCCGAAATATGGGTCTCTGTCCGCCCCACGTTGCCTCCCGTGAAGAGGTTCTCGAAGAACATGGAAAGATAGCGGCCGCCGAACAGGGCCGTGTAGAGGATGAAGAGGAGCTGGGCGGTGAGGTAGATCACCCCGCGGGCGATCTGACCGCGGCGGAGATGGCCCAGGCCCATAACGAGGTAGGAGGCCTTGGTGATGGCGTCGCCCTCGGCGAAATTGGTAAAATAGCTCCGTATCTTGGCGGCGGCAGAGCGGAAGAATCCTTTGGCGCGGGTGGCAGCCCTTTTGGGGGCGGCCTTGAGACCCGCCATGAAGGAGCGCCCCAGGCGGACGAGGGGGGCTTGGGGGATATACAGCGGCTCGCTGGGAAAGTTTTGGTTGGTTGGATTGTTCATGTGTGGATTTGTTTGAAATTTGGGTTTGTCGGTCTGACGGAACAGAGTGGAATTGGGAGGGGTGACCCTCATCCACCGCTATCGCGGTCCCCCTACCCCCGAGGGGAAGGTATTCGGCTCGTGTTTATCGTTATCCCTGAAAAGCTATTGGTATCAGTATGTTTTTGGGTATCAGCCAAGGAAACGGCTGACGCATTGACCTTCCCCTCGGGGGAAGGGGGACCGCGATAGCGGTGGATGAGGGTCACCCAAAAACATACTGATCTGT
>JAZNJA010000117.1:0-3719 GCA_045577755.1 Eubacteriales bacterium | reverse complement strand
CTCGCGGTCGCCCGCTCGTTGACAGCCCGGCTGTTTCACAGCTTGCATATTATAGCACTTCGACCCCCTTTTGTCAACCCTTTTTTGACAAGTTTTCTCACTTTGGAGCTTTAGGCAACCATGCACAAATATCGGGCAAGCTGCTTGTGCAACTTGCCCAACAATGGTCAGTTCTCATCCCAAACAGGGGAATGAGGCGGATCCTGAACGCTCATTTTCCACGCTTTCAGATTCTCCAGGCGGCAATCGGCGTTCTGCGCGATCACCCCCACGCGCCCCGTGGGAGGTCGGTCCACCACGAAGGTCTGGACGAACCGATCGTCTATATATAATTGAAGAATATTCAACCGCCACAGGAAACGGAAGCCGTGCCGCTCCTCCGCCGAGATACCGCGGACGCAGGCGGAATCCTCCCCGTTCTCGTCAATAACGATCAGCTCGCACTGCGACCCGTCCCAGTTCAGCTCCATGACGTTGGAATTCCGCTTGTAGGGATGCCCGATATCCAGGGTAATGGCACGGCCGCCGTTCTCGCGGTCCTCCACCCAGAAGCCCACTCGGGCGGGCCGCCAGCAATGGGTCTTGCGCTCTGCGGTCATATATGCGGGCGCGGAGGTACAGACCAGATCTCCCTCCAGCACCAGGCCTTCGGTGAGATCAAGGACGCGATCCAGCGCGGCCATGGCGGTGACGTCGGTGACAGTGGGGCCTGTGGGCGTCTTGGGACGGATCCGCAGTGAAGTCTCCCCCACCTCAAATGCGGCAGGAGTCCAGTTTCCCTCCTCCCCCTCGTTCAGCGCGGCGGGCGGGGCGTTGACCGAGCAGAGGGACCAACCGACGGGGATACTCTCCCCCTTCAAGGTCTCGTTCCCTTCCCACCAGTACAGGCGGAGGTGACCGTCCTCCCCTACCTTGGCGCGGCGCAGAGGGATCAGCCACACGTCGTCCCGTCCCCCTGCCATGACGGCGTTGGACACCAGCACGTCCTCCCCCACACGGCAGAAGGCGGCCAGGTTCTCGATGAACACCCGATCCATGCGGTCAAAGCCACAGAGACGGAATGCGCCGCGATCGGGGCGGTAGGGTCCGCGGATCTCATCGGCCACGAAGGTGTAGAGATTGTACCCGTAGCTCCCCGCATAGCCCACGAAGCCGCCGATGTAGTAGTAGCGGTCCCCGATTTTCTCCAGACCGCCGCCCTCCAGACAGTTGATGGGCGGGATCTCTCCCCACTCAATGGCGGGCGGAGGCAGGAGCGTCCATCGGATCCCGTCCGCGCTCCGCTGAAGACCGAAGCACCCGCTCTCCCCCGCCTTTGGGGTGGCCACGATAGCGCCGTAGTAGGTCTTGTCTTCCTCATTATATAGGGCGTACATATGATCCCAGCGGCCGCCCTCGCAGTACCACCGCCCGTCGGGGTGGTTTTCGCCCACCATCTCCCAATGGATCAGATCCTCCGAGACCGCGTACCGCATGGTATCGTTGGGGGCGAAGGGGTTATCCTCGGTGTTGGTGGAGCCGAAGTTCACGCAGTACCGACCGTCGGCGGTTCGGTTGATGAACATCTTGAACAGCCCGCCCTCGTAGGACAGCACCCGACCCACGCCCTTGAAGTGGACCCCGTCCTCCGACTCGGCCAGCCACATCCCCGTGCCGCCGTCGGCGGGGCTGTCATCCTTGTAGTGCATGGAGAGCATATAGAATTTGTGATCCTTCGGCTCGTACCACAGGGTGGGATCCCACATGGCGCCTTTTTCGGGACGGTAGAGCATGACCTGCACCTCTCTTTTCTGTTATTACTTAATTTGTACCATGTTTCGTGTCTTTTGTCAAGTCCCTCAACAAATTCCGCAAAAATTCTTCAAAAATCCGTAAAATCCTCTTTACAAATTTCAAAAACTGTGCTATACTATGTAAGGTCAAGGTCACGGAACGGCAGATGCGTTGGGTGAAGTTGTCAGAAACCGAATACCACCCTTTTCGCGCGCCCCGCCGTCCGCTCCTGCCCGAGCGGGCTTATTTTTTTGCCCGCGCCAAGCAGTCCCAAAGCGGGTCGCCGCTAATTATATAATATGGAGGACAACACAAGCATGAAACTCATCTACGGCATCAAGGACAGACCGAAGTTCGGTCAGACCATCGTCTTCGCCATCCAGCAGCTTTTGGCCATCATGGCCGCAACCCTGGTGGTCCCCGTCATCATCAACTCCAGCGGCTCCATGCCCGAGGGCGCTCCCGCCATGAGCTCCGCCGCCGCTCTCCTGGGCGCGGGTATCGGTACTCTGGTCTACCTGCTCTTCACCCGCTTCAAGAGCCCCGTGTTCCTGGGCTCCTCCTTCGCCTTCATCGGCTCCATGTGCTCCGCCTTTGCCGGTGCCGTTTCGGCTCAGGCAGGCTATCTGGGTCTGATCATCGGTGCTGCCTGCGCGGGCCTTGTCTACGTGGTCATCGCCGTCATCGTCAAGTTCGCCGGTGTCAAGTGGATCTCCAAGCTCATGCCCGCCGTGGTTATTGGCCCCACTGTGGCCATCATCGGTCTGTCTCTGGCCGGTAACGCCATCGGCGACCTGCAGACCGCTCCCGCGGGCGGCTCCTCCTACGTGGCCATCCTCTGCGGTCTGGTCACCCTGGCCGTCACCATGCTCTGCGCCACCTTCGGCAAGAAGATGATCCGCCTGATCCCCTTCATTATGGGTATCCTGGCAGGCTACGCTCTGGCCGCCATATTCACCCTCATCGGTAACGCCGCCGGCATCGACGCCCTCAAGGTCATCAACTTCGCTCCCCTGACCAACCTCTTTACCGAGTTCAGCATCAAGTCCATCGTCTCCCTCCCCGACTTCACCTTCATCGAAGCCATCAAGGGCGTCAAGGACATCGACGCCGCCTACATCGGTACCGTGGCCGTTGCCTATGCTCCCGTGGCCTTCGTGGTCTTCGCCGAGCACATCGCCGACCACAAGAACCTCTCCACCATCATCGAGCACGACCTCCTGGAGGAGCCCGGTCTCCACAACACCCTGCTGGGTGACGGTGTCGGCTCCATCGCGGGCGCCATCTTCGGCGGCTGCCCCAACACCACCTACGGCGAGTCCGTGGGCTGCGTGGCCATCACGGGTAACGCCTCGGTCATCACCATTCTCTACACCGCCGTTCTGGCTATCATCATCTCCTTCCTGTCTCCCTTCGTGGCCTTCGTCAACACCATTCCCTCCTGCGTCATGGGCGGTGTCTGCATGGCGCTCTACGGCTTCATCGCCGTCTCGGGTCTGAAGATGATCCAGAAGGTGGATCTGGAGCAGAACCGCAACCTGTTCGTGGTGTCGGTCATCCTCATCACGGGTATCGGCGGTCTGTCCGTCTCCTTCGGCAAGGTCACGCTGACCACCATCGCCTGCGCCCTGATCCTGGGTATCCTGGCCAACCTTATGCTGGGTATCAAGGATAAGAAGACCGTCGAAGAGCAGGCTCCCGAGTCCGAGGACAACTCCTACGAGCTGTGATTCCTTCATCAAAGGCTTCGTCACATTGTGGCGGAGCTTTTGCTTTTTTGAGGGTGAGACATACAAATTGCAGTTTATCGGCCAGGGCTCTGCCCTGGACCCGCTTAAGGGACTTTTGAAAAAGTCCCTTAAGAATCCCCAAAACTTTTAAATAATAATCTTATTTATCAATGCTTTTTAAAGTTTTTGGAGTTCTTAGAACCTTTTTTCAAAAAG
>JAZNJA010000116.1:0-30161 GCA_045577755.1 Eubacteriales bacterium | reverse complement strand
AAGGATCTTGGGATCCTCTTTTTGTCGTACTCATTTTGGCCTCTTTTGGAGGCTTTTTCTTTTGTTGGGGCTTATAAGTGTTGGCTTACATAGAAAAGGGCTGAGCCATTCGCTTTCTGAAAAGCTTTTGACTCAGCCTCTTTTTTTGTTGGGGAAATTGGAGTTTTAGTGGGGGGTTTGAACCCAACAAACAAATTGCATTCGTAGGGACCGGCGTCCTCGACGGTCCGCGACTAACATAGATCCGACAACGAACTTCATCGGGGAGGAGGCGGGCCGTCGGGGACGCCGGTCCCTACAATCGCAATTTTAACTTCCCGATAAACCCAAATATGAAAAACCAAACTTTTTCCCCCCAACCCCTTGACAAACAATACTATATGTGATATAGTATTATACGTAACCCACCATCACACCCGAAAGGAGCCCCCATGGACGTACAACTGAAACGCGGCCTGCTCGATATCTGCGTGCTGGCGGCCATCAAGGACGAGGAATCCTATGGGTATCAGATCATCAAGGACATGAAGCCCTACGTGGATATATCCGAATCCACCCTGTACCCCATCCTCCGCCGCTTGGAGACCGCCGAGCTGCTCACGGTGCGCTCCGCCGAGCACAACGGCCGCCTCCGCAAATACTACCGCATCACGGATGCCGGTCTTGCCCGCATCCACGCCTTCAAGGAGGAGTGGCGGGAGATCATGAGCATCTACTCATTCGTCACGAAAGGAGACCCCGAAGCACATGGATAAGAAAGAATTTTTGACGGCTCTGGAAGCGCGTCTGGCGGGCCTGCCCGAGGCCGACCGTCGATCCTCCCTGGATTTCTACGCCGAAATGCTGGACGACCTCACCGAGGGCGGCATGACCGAGCAGGAGGCGGTGGCCTCTCTTGGTCCTGTGGACGCCATCGCCGAGGAGATCCTTATGGATACCCCCCTTCCCAAGCTCATCAAAGCCAAGATGAAGCCCAAGCGCCGTATGCGGGCGTGGGAGATCGTCCTGATCGCCGTCGGCTCCCCCGTTTGGTTTCCCATCCTGATCGCCCTTTTCGCCGTGGCCCTGTCCCTGTATATCACCCTCTGGGCGGTGGTGCTCAGCCTCTATGCCGCCGACCTCACCTTCGCTGTCTCCGCCCCCGCGGGCATCGTTGCCGCTATCCTCCTGTTCGTACAGGGCGAGGCGGCGGGGGGCCTGCTGTTCTTCGGCGCGGGACTGGTGCTGGCGGGACTCACCGTCCTGTGGCTGCTCCTCTGCAACCTCGCCGCCAAGGGCACGTGGCAGTTGGGTAAGCTCACTTTGCGGGGCATCAAGGCCTGCTTCGTCCGTAAGAAAGGAGAGTAAGGCATTATGAAAAAATCTATCTGGATCAGTATGATCGTCGCCGCCGCCTGTATCCTGGCGGGTCTGGCCTGTATCGCCGTGGGTCACGCTTTGGGCGGGCATACGCTTCTTGGCGAGGGCTCCCTGTATGACGGCCTTACCGTGGACGGCTCCCATCATGTCAGCCAAGATTTCGACCGCATCCACATCGACGTCATCGCCGCGGACGTGGAGCTGGTCCCCTCCGAGGATGACAAGTGCCGCGTGACCACCAAGGACAGCGACTACGTGGAATACACGGTGGACGTGGTGGAGGACACCCTGACTATCCGCGCCACCGATACGAGAAAGTGGTACGAGCGGCTCTTCTCCTTCTCGGTGAGCAGCCGATCTGTCAAGGTCGCCCTCCCCCGCGAGAGGTACAAGTCTTTGACCGTGGAAACGGTCAGCGGAGACGTGAATATCAACGTCCGCTACACCTTCTCGGAGGACGTGACCCTGACCTCCACCAGCGGCACCATCGGGACCGCCGCCGCCATCGGCGGGCATCTGGATCTGCGCTCCACCAGCGGAGACCTCTACGCCATGGGCTTTCTGAACACCGTGACCGCCCATAGCACCAGCGGTAAGGTCACCCTTGGCGGCAAGACCGTGGACGGGGACTGCACCGCCACCACCGCCGAGCTGAAGACCACCAGCGGCGAGATCCGCGTGCGAACCGTCACGCTGGATAGCCTCACTGCCCATACGGGGAGCGGTGGGATCCACGTGGAGTCGGTGGCGGTCATTAAGACCGCCGACCTGGCGACCACCAGCGGCGAGATCGCTCTCCTCTACACCACCTGCGGTACCCTCACAGCTGAGACGGGAAGCGGCGATGTCGAGCTCTCCGACTCTACCGTCGCGACCCACCTCCAAGCCAAGACCGTAAGCGGCGGTATCCGCTTCGCCCGCGCCGATGCCGCCACCCTGAGCCTGAAAACCACCAGCGGCTCGGTGAGGGGCTCCCTGCTCACCCCCAAGATCTTCTACACCGACACCACCTCGGGCTCGGTGGACGTCCCCAAATCCACCGAGGGCGGCCTCTGCGAGATCCAAACCACCAGCGGCTCTATCCGCGTCACCGTTGAGGAATGATCCCATCACAAAAGCTCCCCTACCCCGGCGGGTAAGGGAGCTGTTTTCTGTTCGGTTCGCGGGGCGCTCGGGCGGACTCAATCCCATGCCCGATCCAGCGTAGACTTCCTGTGCTTCAGGTACTTGATGAAGAAAGCCACGTTGTCCTCGGTGATATCGGGCTTGTCGGCGTACCAGGTGTCCTGATTCATCTGCAGGGAACCCGACATGGCGGCGGCGCGGGCCTCCACCTTGCCGATAACCTCCTCCAAGGCTCCCGAGAAATGCTCCCTGTAGCGGCTCCGCACCTTGCGGGTGAAGTAGGAATTGTTCAGGAGAGGGGTGAAGAAGACGCTGGCCTCGCGGGGGTTGAAATCATTGGAAAGATCGAACTCCTCGTTGGGCTGTGCCGTCCATTCGGTGAACATACAGAAATCGTAGTCCCAGGGGGGGCCGAAGTGGAGCTTGGGATCATCCTTGGCGCCTCTGTAGTACATGAACACCGACTTCCAGTGGTGGTCTCTCTCCCCCATGATCTGATCCACGATGAAGAAATCGATGAGGGAATTCACGTCTACGTTCTTGGTGAGGTAGGCGCGGTCACTCTTCATGAAGGCGCTCACCGTCTCCCGCATATAGTCCTCCAGGGCATCGAAGAAGCGGCGGAACTGAGACTCCGAGGGGAAGTCTTCCCTTGTGGGATATTCCAGCTCGAAGTAGCGGTCACAGTTGGAGAGGTAGAAGTAGGTGACTCCCTCCTCGGCACCCGGCTTTTCGGGGGCGTTGTGGTTCATGCAGATGAGGAAATTGTAGTCCTCCAGCTCGGTCATGCTCCGCTTGAGGTCCATTTCCAGATCCAGCCGCCCCGGGTTCTCCTGTACCTGCTCGCAGAGGGTGTAGATCCCTCGGTACTCGCCGTTGAGGTAGAGATTCACCTTGTGTGGGGTGGGGACGAAATCGAAATGCTCCGAGGTGGCCGCCAGGGAGAGGGCGGCGTAGTTATGGAGGGTGGAGGGGTCCAGCCAGTCAGCCAACAGGACCCAGCTCTTGGCTTTATCCAGGCCGAAGAGGCTGTGCTTCTGGTCCAACTTGATGCGGTAGGGCTTTTTTGGGAAGGAAAAGGTGGAATTGCCTCGCAGACGGATGGAGCCGGGGATCTCCGCAAGGGGCTCCTCGGTGCCAACCAGGGTCAGAGTCATATCCACATAGGTCTTGGAATCCACAGCCACGCCGGCGGTGTTGACCGATACCACGGGCAGGTCCGCCGTGGGGACAGGGAAGGGAAGGGTGACAGACGGCCGGGTTTCGGTCTCGGGGACGGTCTCGGGGACGGTCTCGGGCGGCGCGGGGATGCCGGGAGTTTGGGTCACGGCCTCGGTAATCTCAGGGGCAGTCGGGACGGACGGCGTCTCGGAGGCGGAGCGGCAGCCCGAAAGCCAGAGGAGCGCCACCGCGAGAAGCAGGCCCGCAAGCAACGATTTACAGATGGATCTCATGGGAATTCCTTTGCGGTTTTTCTTTATTGTAATACAAAAAGCGGGATCTGTCAAGGGGAAGCGGCGGGGAGAGCGCTTTTTTTCGAGAATTTGTGAAAATGTCGTTGACAAATCAATACCAATGAAGTATAATAGAATCGGAATTTTGATTCAGTTCATATTTTTCCGCTACAATGTTCATAAGAACTCCATTCTTACAGAATTTTTACGGAAAGGACGCTTTCGCAAGGAAAGCGGTATCGTATGATGGCAAACAGGATTCGCGTCGCGTCTGACAGTACCTGCGATCTCAGCCCCGAGCTGATTGAGCGGTACGGCGTCACCATTCTGCCCCTGGGCGTGGCTCTGGGCGAGAAGCAGTACACCGACGGGGTGGATATCGACCCCGATTTCATTTATAAGCACTACGAGGAGACGGGGGAGTTGCCCAAGACCTCGGCCGTCAACCTGGCCGAGTTTGAGGCCTTCTTCGCCGAGCAGACCGCCGACGGCGACGAGCTGGTGTTCTTCACCATCAGCTCCGAAATGTCCTCTACCTGCAACAACGCCCGCCTGGCCGCCGAGAGCTTTGAAGGGGTCCACGTGGTGGACACCCGCAATCTCTCCACGGGCGGAGGCCTTTTGGTCATCGCCGCCTGCGAGATGGCCGCCGAGGGAAAGCCTGCCGCCGAGATCGCCCGTACCTGCGAGGAGTTGGCTCCCTGTGTGGACGCCTCCTTCATCATTGATAGCCTGGAGTTTTTGTACAAGGGAGGCCGTTGCTCGGCTCTCGCCGCCTTCGGCGCCAATATGCTGTCCCTCAAGCCCTGCATCACGGTCAAGGACGGCAAGATGGGGGTCGGCAAGAAGTACCGCGGCAAGTTTGGTGCGGTGCTGCCCAAGTACGTGGCCGACCGTCTGGGGGATGCCTCCGACGTCATCAAGGGCCATATCTTCGTGACCCACGCGGGCTGCGAGGAGTCCATCGTCAGCGCCTGTGTGACGGCTGTCAAGGCCATCGCCCCCGAGGCAGAGGTGCATATCACCCGTGCGGGCTGTACCATCTCCTCCCACTGCGGCCGCAACACCCTGGGTGTCCTCTTCATCCGCACCCACAGTCTGGACTGACACAGCCTTCACGCTCCCGTAGACGCCCTGTGCCCGGACCTTTTCAGCATCTGAACGATTCGAAAGGAATCTGCCTTGCGCAGAACGCACTATGACGAACGAGAACCTGACGCCCCCTTCGTCCCCCAACCGAGGAAGGGGGCATCTGTCTGCCTCTACGCTGAAGATCATCGCCTGTATCTTCATGACAGTGGATCACGTGGGGGTCCATATCCTGCCTCACGTGGGGATTCTCCGTGTCCTGGGGCGGGTCGCCTTCCCCATCTTCGCCTACTTCATCGCTGAGGGCTGCCGCTATACCCGGAATAAGCCCAAGCGCCTGCTGCTCATGAGCCTTTTTGGGGTTCTTTTTGAGGCAGCTTACTTCCTGTACGACGGCTACGTCAAGGGAGACCTGCTGGCGGGAGGCTTTGAAGGGAATATTTTCCTGACCTTTTCTCTGTCGATTCTGCTGATCTACTGCGTGCAGGCCATCAAGAGGGGACTGGCGGCGAGATCGGTTCCCCGCGTACTGCTCTCTTGCGGGGCTTTTGCCTTGTCCCTTCTCCTTGCCCGCGCCGTCCATATTCTTGTGGACGGCATCAGCTACGGCATGGCGGGGATTCTGCTCCCCGTGCTGATCAGCCTGGTGGACTATAAGGAGGGAGAGGCTCCGTCCTTCCTCAAAAGGCTCGACTGCCGCCCCGTCAAGCTGCTTTTGTGCGCGGTGGGCTGCGTGCTGGTGTCTCTGTGCGCGCAGGTTCCCCTCGTTCAGATCTTCTGTCTCCTCGCCTTGGTCCCGCTGGCGCTCTACAACGGAAAGCCCGGCCGCCGAGGGCTGAAGTATGGCTTCTACGTCTACTATCCCGCCCACATTCTGGTGATCTTGCTGCTCGACTATCTGCTGACCCTGCTCTCGGTTCTCTGATGGGGATATATTGGCATCCCGCCGCCGGCGGGGTGCTTTTTTTGCGCCTGCCGCCGGGACGGGAGGTAGCTGACAAATCTTTGGTGAAATGGGAGAAAAATGTAAAAATACCTTGACAAATGTCGAAAAATACTCTATAATAGATTTTTACAGGACTATGCAATCGGGGCCGTTATCGCCAAACGGACGAAGTCGCCCCGGGAAGGAAGAATATATGAAAATACGGAATCAAAGCCGCAAGCGGTTCGCGGCTCGGATGTGTGGGCTTTTGGCCGCGGTGCTGATGCTCTCGTCCGCGCTGGTGAGCTGTGATATTGCCGCTCCCGGCCCTCAGGGTCCTCAGGGGCCACAGGGTGAGCAGGGCGTCCCCGGCGAAAAGGGCGATACCGGCGCTCAGGGAATCCAGGGCATCCAGGGTGTTCCCGGAGCCGACGGCAACGGCATCGTCAGCATTGAGCGCACCGCTACCGACGGCTTGGTGGATACCTACACCGTCACGTTTTCCAACGGCAATACCGCTACCTTTACCGTGACCAACGGCAAAAAGGGGGAGCAGGGCGACCAAGGCCTCCGAGGCGAGCAGGGCGAGCAAGGCCCGGCAGGACCTCAAGGTCCTCAAGGCGTCCAGGGAGCCCAAGGCCCCCAAGGCCCCCAAGGCCCTCAGGGTGAGCAGGGGGATCCCGGTGATCCCGGCCGCGGTATCGTCAGCATCGAGCATACCTCTACCGGTGGCCTGGTAGACACCTATACCATCACCTTCACCGACGGCACCACCTCCACCTTCACCGTAGTCAACGGCGCCCAGGGTGAGACGGGCGCTCAAGGCCCCCAGGGTGAAAAGGGTGAGCAGGGCGAGCAAGGCCTTCAGGGTGAGCAGGGTATCCAAGGCCCCCAGGGCGAGAAGGGCGAGCAAGGCGAGCAGGGCCCCCAGGGTGAAAAGGGTGAGCAAGGCGAGCAGGGCCCTCAGGGTGAAAAGGGTGAGAAGGGTGACACCGGTGCCATTGGCGATCAGTGGCAAGGTCTGAAGTGGACCTCATTCGGTACCTCCATTACCGACACCACGCCCCGCAACGGCGTCGTCAGCGGAAAATATACCCCCGTGTTGGCCGAGCTGAGTGGTCTCGTGGAGACCAACCGCGGCGTACAGGGCGCTTCTATGGGCGGTCACATTCTGCACTACACCATGATCTATAGCCATCAGTACGCCGATTCGGCGCTGATCACCGTGGAGGGCGCGGTCAACGACTTTGCTGCGGCCAGACCCCTCGGCCAGGTGGGTGACACGATCTCCTACTCCCACAGACTGGTGACGGATACCACCATTGCCGGTGATGAAGGCACCTTCGCGGGAGCCTGCTACCAGGTCTTCAAGCACCTTCTGGAGAACGCTCCCAACGCGGTCATCGTCTGCATCACCGACCATACGGGACGGAACGTCCCGGGTACGGGCGCCCACTATGAGCGGGAGGCCGTTAACTCTCTGGGGCTCCGCCAGTGCGACTACAACAACATGATGATGGCGGTCGCCCGCTACATGGGGATCATCGTCATCGACGCGGGGGCTGAGAGCTTCATCAACCAGGAGCATCCCCAGTATCTGGCGGATCACATCCACCAGAGCGAGCTGGGAGGCCGTCAGTACGCCCAGACCATCTGGAACCGTCTGCGCTACGTCTACCCCAACGTCACCGAGTGATCGGAACGGTCAAAAAAATACCCGCCGCGAGGGCCCGAGAGCCTGCGCGGCGGGTTTTGCTATGGGTCAGACCCGGTCTACCGTAATGACGGCGAACAAGTGCTTATTTCCCTCGTGGATGGCGTCGGCCACACGGCTCCGCAGGTCGGCGTCGGTTACGGTGATCTCAAAGGGGGCGGCGATATCGAAGATGAGGTTGGTGTGGCTCTCGCCGGGGACGATGCGGAAATCGTGGATCATGAGGCGGTTATCCACCTCCTTGACGATGCCCTCGGCGTAGGCCTTCAGCTCGCTCACGCGGGGGTCGCGGATGGCCACGGGATCCATGTGGACGGTGGCCTCGATGCCGCACTCCACCCTAAGTCTGCGCTCGATGAGGTCGGCCATGTCGTGGGAGGCGTAGATGTCGGCGTCCCCGTCCACCTCCACGTGGAGGGAGGCCATGACCCGCCCGGGGCCGTAGTTGTGGACCACCAGATCGTGGATACCGATGGCACCCTGATCCTCAAACTCTTTGACCATGGTCTCGATCTGGGCCACGGTCTCCTCCGAGGGCTTCTCACCCAGAATGGAGTTTTTGGTGTCGTTCAGGATCTTGACGCCCGCCCAGAGGATGAGCAGAGCCACCAGAATGCCCATGTAGGCGTCGGGGTCAAAGCCCGTGAGCTTGTAGACGAGGGTGGCGACCAGCACCGCGAAGGTGGCTCCCGCGTCGGACAGGGAATCGGCGGCGGTGGCCCGCATGACCGAGGAGTCGATCCTCCCCGCGATCTTACGGTTGAAGATGCACAGCCACAGCTTGACCAGCACCGACACGCCGAGGACAATGACCGACAGCCAGCTGAACACCGTCTCGGTGGGGTGGAGCATCTTGTCCACCGACCCCGACAGCAGCTCCCAGCCGATGAGGAGGATGAGGAAGGAGACGATCATGGAGGACACGTACTCGATGCGGGCGTGCCCGAAGGGGTGGTCGCGGTCGGCGGGCTTGGCGGCCACCTTGAAGGTGATGAGGGAGATGATCTGGCTCCCCGCGTCGGAGAGGTTGTTGATGGCGTCGGCCTGAATGGAGATGGCGCCGAAGAGGAAGCCGACCGTGAATTTTCCCGCGGCCAGCAGGAGATTCAGGATGATGCCCACCGTAGAGGCCAGAGTGCCGTAGGCGCGGCGGACGGCGGGGGAGGAGGTGTCGCGGGGGGATTTGATGAAGAGTTTGATGAGGAGGTTTGTCATGGGGGTGCCTTTCCTGTGGGGGATCAGTCGAGATCGTAGTCGGATTCGTTTATCAGATGGATCATGTCCTCGGAGAAACCGTATGCCCGCATATCCTGTTCGGATTGATTATGTTCGCGGATATAATCTCTCTTGGAGCCTGCGCGCGACCAAACGCGCCAACCGCACTGCCCTTGATCAAAATTGGACAGAGGAGCGAAGATCACGGTAATATCCAGGAACTTGCGCTTGTTGCCCTTAGGGACGTAGCGGATGCCGAAGGAACGGGCAAATTCCTTTTTCATTTTGACCTGCGGGGGCAGACTGTCGGACACGGCGGGGGGAATGGGGAAATTCTCATCCTCCCAGCAGTAGACCCACAGGTTTTCTCTCCATTCACGCTTTTCAAAGGCAATGGGGATGCTGACGGATTGCCCTCGGTTGTCGGTGTAGAAGAACTCGGCGTCGTCAATGGTGATCTCCTCGGATGCCACGTAGTCTCCCGTGAACAGGATGCAGATGCCCTTGGAGGCTGCTCCTTGATTCAGTACGGAGCAGGCGGCGCGCTTGCCGGGCTCACAGGGGGTCAGTGTGTACATGGGGATGGTCAGCTTGGTGGGAGGAACAACGGCCTTGACGGGGGCGGAAAAGTACAGCACAGCCGTAGCCTCGGGCAGACCGTACCCCGCGCATTGCTCGGCGGGTATGCCCAGATCCTCCTGCGCTTCAAGGAGAAAGTCCTCGGCGCAAACGTAGCTTTTTCCTGCCGCTGTCTTGAAACGGGCGTGATCCGCCACGTGACCCTTCCATCCCGCTACGTTACTGCGTCGGGGCTTTTTGATCTCGGGGGTATCTCCGATATTGAGCCACAGATCAAAGTCCTTTTCCGAGTTCAGCAGATTGAGGAACAGGTAATCGCTGTCAAAGCAAGCCACGCTCAGAACGTCGGCTCCGCAATTCTCCGAGAGCTTGGGGGCGAGGTCGAGGATGTCGGTGTGGGTAAAGGCGTCGCTGCAGACCGATACCCAATCGCTGTTTTCGGGGGCGTACAGGGAAACGGTCACGTCGGCCGAATCGGAATCGGCAGGGGTATATCCCATTCTACCGAGATATCCGGTCAAAAAGGCAGAAATTCTCCCTTCAGCGGCATCGTTTTTTCTTATGTGAAGATTGGCAAAGTATGCGCCCATAGTGAAGCTCCTTACATTTTCAAATTCGTATGCCCTTTCGGTTTGACCAGAGGGCTGTAGTTTACTCCCCCCAATATTTCCGATCCAGACTCCTCAGCTGCACCGCCTCCGCGATATGCTCCGCCTGGATCACCTTGCACTTGGCCAGATCCGCAATGGTACGGGCGACCCGCAAAATACGGTCATGCCCTCGCGCCGACAGCCCGAGATTCTCAAAGGCCGCGCGGAGGAGCTGGCTTGCCTCCTCGGTCATGACGCAGTAGCGGCGGATGGAGGCGGGGTCCAGCTGGGCGTTGCAGTGGAGGGGCTTTTCGGCGGGGGAATGCTCATACCCATGCTCCTCGTCCTCGGCCTTCATGCGCTCCTTGGCGAATTGGCGGGCCTCGCAGACCCGCTTCCGCACGTCGGCGGAGCGCTCCATGGTGGCGGGATCCTCGCGGGCGGAGAGCTCGTCGTAGCTGATGGAGGGCAGCTCGATCTGGATGTCGATGCGATCCAGCATGGGGCCGCTGATGCGGGACATATACCGCCGCACGTCCTCGGGCTTGCAGGTGCATTTGCGGTTGGGATCTCCGAAATACCCACAGCGGCAGGGATTCATGGCCGCCACCATCATGAAGGAGCAGGGGAAGGTCACCCGGCCGCTCGCGCGGGTGATGGTGACCTTGCCGTCCTCGATGGGCTGGCGGAGGCCGTCGGTGACCTGCTTGGGAAACTCGGGCAGCTCGTCCAAAAACAGCACCCCGTTGTGGGCCAGGGAGACCTCACCCGGCATGGGGTTGGAGCCGCCGCCCACCAGGCTGATGGGGGACATGGTGTGGTGCGGGGAGCGGAAGGGTCGGCGGCGGAGGAGGGAAACACCCTCGGGGAGGGTTCCCGACACCGAATGGACCTTGGTGGCCTCGATGGCTTCCCCGAAGGTCAGGGGAGGCAGGATGGTGGGAAGCCGCTTGGCCAGCATGGACTTACCCGTGCCGGGAGGGCCGATGAGCAGGATGTTGTGCCCGCCCGCTGCGGCGATCTCCATAGCCCGCTTGGCCAGCTTTTGCCCCTTGACGTCGGAAAAGTCCACCTCGTAGGCGTTGTCCGAGGCGGTGGCGGGGACCGCGCGGGTGACGGGGGTCAGCACGCGGCGATTGTTCAGGTGGTCGATGAGTGCCCGCATATTCCTGACGCCGTAGACCGAGATCCCCTCTACGGCGGAGGCCTCGGCGGCGTTCTCGATGGAGGTATAGAACTCGGTCATACCCGCGTCACGGGCGGCTACGCACATGGAGAGGACGCCGCGGACGGGACGGAAATCTCCCGACAGGGACAGCTCGCCCACAAAGCATTTTTCCTTGAAGGGGACGGTGGCGCGGATGACTCCAACGGCGGCCAGGATGCCGGTCAGAATGGCGGCGTCAAAGCCCGAGCCCTCCTTGCGGCGGTCGGCGGGAGCGAGGTTGACCAGCAGGGCGCACTCGGGAAAGGGGTAGCCCGTATTCTCGCAGGCGGTGCGGACCCGCTCCTTGGCCTCCTTGACAGCGGTGTCGGGCAAGCCGACGATCTCAAAGTAATCCAGGCGGTTCTGGGCGTCCACCTCCACCGTCACGGGGAAGCCGTCGATGCCGAACAGCCCCGCGCTGTATACCTTCGCGAGCATGATGCAGTCCTCCTTGAAAAGAGTATGGGGCAAGACCCCGGAATCTTCCTCCATTGTATCATACTTCCCGCGAAAAAGCAAGAGCCGCAACCGAAAAACAAATGAATTCGGATCCGATGGGACGGAAACGGCCGAAACCCGTGAGATCCCCGAAAAAACCTCACAAAAAATCCTTTGCGAAACAGGGCAGTTTTCACAAAAATCCATTCTGTGCCAAAATATTTACAAACTCAATCGGGAAATCCCTTGACAACTTGACCCGAATGCGTTATAATATGTACATTGATTACTGTAATCTGCGGAGGTATCCATTCATGAAAAAGTATCTGGCTCTTGCCATGGCCGCTTTGCTCCTTGTCTGTTCCCTGGCATCCTGTACCAACGCGAACCCTGACGCTATTGACGAGTACGCTCCCGAGGTGGACTATCTGGTCACCGAGCAGGGCACCTTCTACTTCGACGAGGCCGAGGGCGAGACCGCCGTTCTGGTGGACTACGTCGGTAAGGCTACCAAGGACGATCGCGTGGTCATTCCCTCTACCTGGGGCGACCGTGTCGTGACCGTCATCGGCGACGAGGCCTTCTACAACCTGGCATCCGTCGTGGCTGTGACCATTCCCGACACCGTGACCAAGATCGGCAAGTACGCCTTCGCCGGCTGCACCGAGCTGACCAGCGTGACCCTGCCCGCAGGCACTCTGGAGATCAGCCCCTACGCCTTTGCCAACTGCGATAAGCTTGCCTCCGTCGACCTGGGCTCTTCCCTGGTCACCATCGGTGAGAAGGCTTTCTGGAACTGCTCCGCTCTGACCGGTGTGACTCTGCCTGCTACTGTAACCGATATCGGCGACGCCGCCTTCTGGGGCTGCACCGCTCTGACCGCCGTGGAGTTCCCCGCGTCCGTCAAGACCATTGGCAGACTGGCTTACTACAACTGCACCGGCATCGAGTCCATCAAGTTCAACAAGGACGATATCACCATCGGTGAGTTCGCCTTTGTGACCGAGGGCTCCACCCTGAAGGACAAGATCGACGTGTCCAACCTGGCCGAGGGCTCCAAGGTTCTGGAGTACGTGAACAACATCGCCGAGCCCGCTCCCGAGACCGAGGCCCCCGAGACCGAGGCCCCCGAGACCGAGGCTCCCGAGGCATAAGCTCCATCTTCTATTCACATCCATCCCCGACACTCCCGTGTCGGGGATTTTTTACGGAATTTTCTGCTTTTTTGAGAAATTTCATGATTTAGCGGAAAGATTTCGGTATCCGACCGTGTCATATGGGGTAGAACCAAGAAAGGAGCCGACCATATGAGTCAATCGAAAACCAAGCCCCACCCCTCCGACGAGGAGATCGTGGAGCTCTACTTCGCCAGAGATGAGCAGGCCATCGCCGAGACCGACCGCAAATACGGGAAGGTCTGTATGCAGGTGTCCATGAACATCGTGGAGAGCCGTCCCGATGCCGAGGAGTGCGTCAGCGACGGCTACCTCAAAACCTGGCATTCCATCCCCCCGACCCGTCCCGCCTCCCTCTGCGCCTTTGTCTGCCGCATTGTCCGCAACCTCTCCATCAACCGCCTGCGAAACATGAAGGCCGAGCGCCGCGACCGCGACCTCACCCTGTCCTTTGAGGAGCTGGAGTCCTGCATCTCGGTGGACGAGTCCCATGCCAACGTTCTCCCGGGCCTGATCTCCGCCTTCCTGGAGAGCCTGGACGAGACCGACCGCAAGCTCTTCATGGGCCGTTACTTCCACGCCACCCCCGTCAAGGATCTGGCCAAAACCTACGACATGACCCCCAACGCCGTGTCCCTACGACTCTACAAGACCCGCGAGCGTCTTCGACTTCACCTGGAGGAAGGGGGGTATTCGGTATGAGCAAGCTGAACGGGATGCAAATATTTGAACTGCTGTCTAGTGTGAACGATGACCTGATCGCCGAGTCCGTAGCCCCCGACCTGCTGGCGGGTGGCGCGACGGCCGCCGTGGCGGGTGCGACGGCAGGAGCGAAGGCCTCCTCTGCCGGTGCCGCCACCGTAGCCGCCAAGACAGGCTTTGCCGCATGGCTGGCCAAGGGCGGCTGGACCATCTTCCTGGCTGCGGCGGTGGTCACCGTGGCGGTGAACGTCGGGGGCTTCCTCTGGTTGGAGAGCGTGTTGGATGACTTTTCCTGGCCCGACCTGCCGAGCCTGATCGAGACCCGCCCCACCGATACGGCGGAGACCTCGGAGCCCGACGGGACCCAGCCCCCCGCCGAGGAGGAGACTGAGGCCGTCACCGAGCGGGAGACCGCCCCTCCTCTCTACGTGGATGACTTCGAGCCCGACACCCTCCTGTCTCTGTTCTCCGCCGAGCAGGGGACCGTGTCGGTGGAGGAGGGCGACCTGGTGGTCGAGGCCGAGTGGGGTGAGGGGGATGAGAACTTCTCCACCCTCTGCTTCGATCCCCGCGCGGTTATGAGGGCGCTGGGGGAGACCGACCCCGACAGCCGAGGGGCGCTCCTGCTCAAGATCCGCCGCGAGAACGCCTTGATCAACCCCCCTACCGTCCATCCCGGCGCCGAGATCCTGGGCCACGACCCCGACGTGACCATCCCCGTGTACCCCTACCGCTACTACCTGTCCGACTATGAGTATATCGTGGTGGAGCTGGACGCCGCCGCCCTGTATAAATGGGGGGAGTCTCCCCTCATCTGCGTGGAGTGGCTGGGCATGGAGGGAAGCGAATTCGACTCGGCGGGCCGCCGCATGACGGTCAGCGAGATCTCCTTTTACCGGGATATCTGGGACGCTTTCTTCTCGGTCGAGGAAAAGCTGGCGGAGGACGGCGTGTCTCACCCCTCTGTGAAATACACGGAGGATGGCAAGAACTTCAAGGTCAACCGCGTCACCGTCCCCTTCTTCTACCTGAAACCCGAGGGGCCCACGGGAGACCCCATCCGCTGGGTCCTGGGAGAGTGCTTCACCAACTCCACTTCCATGCGGGTGGCGGTGTTCCACGAGGGCTTCGAGTATATCTCGGGACGCGCCATGATCAGCAGTGAGCTGCTACAGGCCGTTTACCTCCCCGACAGCCTGACCAAGCTGGAGAGCGATCCCTTCCACAACTGCCCTGAGCTGACCCGTGTCCGCCTGGGCAGCGGGATCGAGTTCATCGACGATGGCGCCTTCCACTACACCGTGACCGACATCGACTACAACGGCACCATGGCGCAGTGGTGTCAAGTGGATCGACGGGGGGCCCGATACAGCCGCGTCACGGTGCATTGTCTGGACGGCGATCTCCCCTACCACGCCACCGAGCCCGACCCCGAGCAGGCCGAGGCCCGCAGGGAAGCGGCCGCCTGGGGAACGCCTTTGGCTTTGGCCGAGGGACAGGTCGCGGTGGGCATGGAGTCCGTATACGTGACCCTGTCCCATCCCACGGCGGGGGAGCGGACCGTCCTGCTCCGCTGGGCGCTGACCAGAAGGCAGGGCCACTTGAGCGAGGGATACCAGGCGGGAGGCGTGTTCTACTTCGACGTCATGGACCCCGAGAACGGCGAGATCCTGTACCTCTTCGACCGTGAGGAAAGTCTGTCCTACACCCGCGAGGAGGGAAGCAGTCTTTTCTTCATCCAAAGCGTTCCCGACGCCACGGGGCCGCGGACCGCCACCCTCTTTCTGACCAACTACGGCTACAGCGACGACAAGAGATTCTTCACGGCGCGGACCACCCATTTCCGTCTGGAGCTGACCGAGTCGGGCGAGGTCACGGTCAACCGCGAGGTCAGCGACAAACTGAAGGACGAGGTGACCATCGCCTGCCCGGTGGAGAAGACGGCAGAGCTGGCAAGGCTCCGTCAGGTATTCATGGATATCAATGAGTATATGGGGGAGACCTACGATCTCAGCAATCTGAGGCCTGCCCGCCTCCTGCTGGTCACCCGCCCCCACGGAGACAGCGCCTTCTTCAGCCATAGGCTGGCACCCGTGCTTGACGGGTTTGTACTGGCCGATCAAAAGACCTTTTTGGACGTTGCCAACTTTAATTTCCAGACCCTGGAATATCTGTACGAGCGCTTCGGCGTGTACGACGTTCTGGAATGACCCCCACCACCCCGACTCACCTCGGGGTGGTTTTTTGTGTTGACCGAAAAACCAAACCGCCCACGACAGCTCCCGCCGTTTTTCGTCAACTTTTTCACGGGATATTTCCCCATACCCCCTTGATTCTTTTCGCGATTTGTGCTATACTATACTCTGTATGATTATGTAATATGGAAGAGTGTGGCTTGATACCTGTTTGGCAGAGTCCGCCTCCATTTCCCCCTTTGTTTACCTGCCGCCGGGTGGCGGTGTAAGGGCGTGAGGCCGTCCCCTTTTGGAACGGATACCGCCCGTATATAGAATTGAACATACGAAAGGAAATCAAACCAATGGAAACCGTGAAACTCCCCTCGGGCGTCAGCATCCCGAAGATGACCCCCGAGGAGGCCGACCGCCGCTCCTACCTCACCCGTGAGATGCTGGACATGATGCATCTCTCCCCCGTGGGAAATCCCGCCGCCTGCTCGGGCGAGGGGGACGACCTGACCTTCTACTACGACCCCGCCAGAGTCACCGAGGCCGCCCCCGAGCTGTGGTACAAGCCCATGATGGACGAGCACGAGCCTGTGGACGTCATTGAGCTGGACAGCGGTGCCGAGGTGGAAAAGCTTTCCACCAAGCGCGCCGCCGCCATGGGCTTTTACACCCGTGAGCGGCTGGATCAGATGAACTACGACGTGGTGGAGGAGCCCGTGGCCTACAACCTCCGCTCCGACGGCACCATGATCTACTTCTACGACAAGCGCACCGCCGTCCGCCGTCCTCTCAAATGCACCGTCTGCGGCAAGGACGTCCGCTACAAGCGCAAGATGTGCCGCGCCTGCTTTGAGAGTGATCTGGCTATCCGCCGCGCCGAGGGTGACGCCTACCGTGAGCAGTCCTTCGGCATGGAGCGCGAGCGAGTCCTGTTCTTCGACCTGGAGCTGACCGGCGTGTACGATCACGACGAGATCATTTCGGTCTCCATCACCAATGCAAACGGTGAAGTCCTCATGGATACCCTGGTCAAGCCCCTGCGCAAGAAGAAGTGGAACCGCACCGAGAAGATCCACGGCATCACCCCCGCCATGGTACAGGATGCCCCCCTGCTGGACGACATCATCCCCACCCTGAAGGAGATGTTCGCAAACGCCGATAACCTCATCGCCTTCGGTGTCTCCACCGACTACAGCCACATCAAGTACATCTACGATTCCATCAGCGAGCAGGAGGCCCTCCGCAAGAAGACCCGCTGCTGCGCCTTGGAGTTCGTCCGCTTCCAGAGTGAGCACTACCCCGACGACAACCACGCCTCTCTGGTGGACGCCATGCGTACCCTGAACATCGGTTGGGACGGTATCCCCCACTCCTCCATTGCCGACACCATCGCCTGCATGAAGGTCTGGGAGGCTCTGTTCCCCAACTATTACACCACCCCCATGCCCGAGCTTCCCGATTACAGCGCCCTGACCCCCGCCGCCGCCCCCGCCTTCAACGAGGCCACCGGCGAGTTCGTACATCCCGCCCATGAGGAAAAGGAGGAAAGCTATGTCTGATCTGTTCGGTTTGGAAAAGCCCCATAAGATCTCGGACGGAGACGAGGTATCCCATCTGATCACCGTCTACGACGTGGCGGTGCTGGGCATCGTCCGCGGTATGCTGGAGGATGAGGGTATCCCCTACCTGGTCCGCGAGCGGGGAACCGGCTCGGCTATGCGCATTCTGACAGGATTTTCCCTGTTTGGTACCGACGTCTACGTCCCTACCGACGCCTACGAGACCGCTAAGGCTCTGGTGGCGGGTCTGGAGGATGCCGAGATCACCTTCGTGGATGACGACGGCAACGAGATCACGGTGGAGGAGGCCGCCGAGGACGCTTCCGCCTGTGACTCCGAGGAGGACGACTGACCATGAAAGAGATTCTGCTGCTCAAATACGGCGAGATCGTCCTCAAGGGCGCCAACAAGCGCTACTTCGAGGATATGCTCCTCCGCCAGCTCCGCCACAAGGCCAAGCCCTTCGGGGATTTTGAGATCTACCGCTCCCAGAGCACCATCTACGTGGAGCCCAAGAGTGATTTCTGTGACATGGACGGCATGATGGCCGCCGCCGGCAAGGTCTTCGGCATCGTGGCCATCTGCCGCGCTGCCGTCTGCGAGAAGAACATGGAGAGCATTCTGGAGACCGTCAAAGAGTACATTCCTCCCCATCTGGCGGGGAAGAAGACCTTCAAGGTGGAGTCCAAGCGCTCCGACAAGAATTTCCCCCTGGATTCCATTGAGATCTCCCGCGAGGCGGGCGGTGCCATCTTGGCGGCTTGCCCTCGTATGAAGGTGGACGTCCATAACCCCGACGTGACCGTCCGCGTAGAGGTGCGCGAGTACGCCGCCTACGTCCATCCCGGTCCCATCAAGGGCGCGGGCGGTATGCCCGTTGGCTCCAATGGCCGCGGCCTGCTCCTGCTTTCGGGAGGTATCGACTCCCCCGTGGCGGGCTACATGATGGCCAAGCGCGGCATGACCATGGAAGCCATCCACTTTGAGTCCTTCCCCTACACCAGCGAGATGGCCCGCGATAAGGTCCTCCGCCTGGCCCAGATCGTGTCGGAATACAACAACGATGAGATGATCGTCCACGTGGTGTCCCTGACCAAGGTCCAGGAGGAGCTGGTCAAGCACTGCGACGAGGACTACTTCACCCTCCTCCTCCGCCGCTACATGATGGCCATAGCCGACCGCGTGGCATCGAAATTCTACTGCGGCGCTCTGGTCACGGGCGAGTCCTTGGGCCAGGTGGCCTCCCAGACCACCGAGGCCATCGGCGTCACCGACCCCGTAGCCACCCACCCCGTCTTCCGTCCCTGCATTGGCCTGGACAAGGAGGATATCGTGGTCACCGCCCGCAAGATCGGTACCTTCGAAACCTCCATCGAGCCCTTTGAAGACTGCTGCACCGTCTTCACCCCCCGCCACCCCCGTACCCGCCCCGACCTCAAGAAGGTGCTGGCCCAGGAGCAGAAGCTCCCCTTCGACGAGCTGGTGGAGGAGGCCCTGGAGGGGATGTACCGCGTGGACGTGACCCCCGAGGGGTATGAGGTGAGACAATGAATCCTGTGTTCTTCAAGTATATCCTGCTGGCGCTGATCCTCTTGGAGTACGCGTGGTCCCTGACCCACTACCTCCTGTCGGCGGCCCAGCGCAAAAAGCCCCTCCCCGACTGCGTGAAGGGCATCTACGACACCGAGCAGTATAACCGCTGGGTGGCCTACACCAAGGAAAAGAAGCGCATGGGCTTCTACCACAACATTTTCATGACCCTGTTCACCCTGGCGGTCTTCGCCTTCGATCTCTTCGCTTGGGTATACAACGCCATCGGCGTCACGGGGACGTGGGGCGCGGTGATCCTCATGCTGGTGTTCTCGGTGGTCTCCCACATCCTGGAGATCCCCACCAACTACTACTTCACCTTCGTGATCGAGGAAAAGTACGGCTTCAACAAGTCCACCAAAAAGACCTTTTGGCTGGATCAGGTCAAGAATCTGATCCTGAATACCGTCCTCAATACCGCCCTCATGATGCTGGCCTACACCCTGCAATGGCTCATGGGTATGTGGATGGCTCTGGGTCTGTTCCTGATCCTCATGCTGATCATGGTGATCACCTCCTTCTTCTCCCTCTTCTTCCAGAAGCTGTTCTACAAGTTCACCCCCCTGCCCGAGGGCGAGCTCCGCGACCGACTCATGGGTCTCTTCGCCGCCCACGGCTACACCGCCAAGGAGATCTACGTCATGAACGCCTCCAAGCGAACCACCCGCGCCAACGCCTTCTGCACGGGTCTCGGGAAGGGCAAGAAGATCGCCCTCTTCGACAATCTGGTAGACAACTACACCGAGGATGAGATCACCGCGGTTTTTGCCCACGAGCTGGGTCACGCCAAGCACCGCGATACCCTCAAGCTGGTGGGACTCCAAGCCATCATCTACGCCGCCATGTCCCTCCTCATCACCTTCATGCTCACCAGCGAGACCGTCAGCCTCGCCCTGGGCTTTGATACCTACAACGCGGCGGGTGCCTTCATCGCCCTGTCCGCCGTGGTGCTGGGGCCTGTCATGACCATCCTCATGGCCCCCATCAACATCCTCTCCCGCCGTTTCGAGCGGGCGGCGGATACCTTCGCCGTGGAGAACGGCCTGGGCGACGCTCTGGTCGAGGCCCTGACCCGCCTCCACCGCGACAGCCTGGCCGACCTCAATCCCCACCCCTTCCTCTCCGCCATCGGGGACTCCCACCCCACCCTGGGCGAGCGCATCCAGGTCGTGCGCCGGGCGCAGGAGAAGCGGGGGGAGCGTGGAAGCAAGTCCGACGTATCCTGACCTTACATAAACGAAAGGAATTGCACTATGGAACAGATGTACTACAAAATGACCATCGCGGGCTGTGACCGCGCCCTCCCCCTCTGCCCCCTGACCGAGGACCTCATGATCGGCGCCTTCGTCATCTTCGGTGACCCCGAGCTGACCACCGCCTGTGCCGAAGCCCTCCTCGCCAAGGTCCCCGAGTACGACTACATGATCACCGCCGAGGCCAAGGGTATTCCCCTGATCCACGAGATGGCGCGCCTGGCGGGCAATCAGAAGTATATGCTGGCCCGCAAGGGGACCAAGCTGTACATGAGAGACATCCTGGACGTCAAGGTCAACTCCATCACCACCAATCGTGAGCAGCACCTCTACCTGGACGGGAACGACGCCGCCCTCATGAAGGGCAAGCGCATCCTCATCGTGGACGACGTGGTGTCCCTGGGCGACTCCATGCACGCCCTGGAGCAGCTGGTGGAGGCGGCAGGCGGTATCGTTTGCGGCCGCGCCACCATCCTGGCCGAGGGTAAGGCCGCCGACCGTACGGATCTGGTGTATCTGGAGAAGCTGCCCCTGTTCACCAAGGACGGCAAGCCTCTGAATTGATCGTATTATTGTAGGGAGCGACGCCCTCGTCGCTCCGCCACGTTGGCTTACCAATAGTTTCGGATATATGCCGACCCGTGGTGAATCGTTTCGTGACCCATACGTGACGGTATGTTTTCGGTTGCGGAGCGACGAGGGCGTCGCTCCCTACAAAGGATCCCGTTGACCGAGGGTCAACTACGATCCGTCAATAGATATTTCATCGAAAGAAGGAAAATAAACATGGCAGAACTATTAACCAACCTCGACAAGCGCACCTGCCTGTGCGCCGAGCTTACCGCAGAGAACGTAGGCCAGACCGTCTGCGTCATGGGCTGGGCCCAGAAGCAGAGAGACCTGGGCGCCCTCATCTTCATCGACCTCCGCGACAGATCGGGTATCGTCCAGCTGGCCTTTGACGACGCCACCGACCGCGAGGTCTTTTCCAAGGCCTTCTCTGTGCGCGCCGAGTTCGTCCTCTGCGCCCACGGTACCGTCCGCCGCCGCGGCGAGGGTGCGGTCAACAAGAACATCCCCACGGGTGAGATCGAGATCGCCGTCTCCCGGCTGAAGATCCTCTCCGCCTCCCAGACCCCTCCCTTCGAGATCGTGGAGAATAGCCCCGTCAAGCCCGAGCTCCGTCTCCAGCACCGCTACCTCGACCTCCGCCGTCCCGACATGGCCTACAACATCATGGCCCGCTCCAGGATCACCAAGCTGGCCCGTGATTACTACGCCAACAACGGCTTCATCGACATCGAGACCCCCTGCCTCATCGCCCCCACTCCCGAGGGAGCCAGAGACTATCTCGTGCCCTCCCGTGTCCACCACGGCAAGTTCTACGCTCTGCCCCAGTCCCCCCAGCTCTACAAGCAGCTGCTCATGGTCTCGGGCTTTGACCGCTACTTCCAGATCGCCCGTTGCTTCCGCGACGAGGACCTCCGCGCCGACCGCCAGCCCGAGTTCACCCAGATCGACACCGAGATGTCCTTTGTGAATGAGGACGACGTCATGCGTATGCACGAGGGCTTCCTCAAGTTCATGTTCAAGGAGTTCTACGGCATCGACCTGGGCGGCGACTTCATCCGTATGCCCTACGCCGAGGCCATGGATCGCTTCGGCTCGGACAAGCCCGACATCCGCTTCGGCTTTGAGCTGAAGAACCTGTCCGACATTCTGGCAGGCACCGAGTTCAAGGTCTTCGCCGGTGCCATCGCAAACGGCGGCTCTGTCCGCGCCATCAACGTGAACGGCGGCGCGTCCATGTCCCGTAAGGAGATCGACGCCCTGGTCGAGTTCGTCAAGACCTACAAGGCCAAGGGCCTGGCCTGGCTGAAGTGGGCCGAGAACGGCGACATCTCCTCCTCCTACGCCAAGTTCCTCACCGAGGCCGAGAACGAGGCCATCAAGGCCCGCATGGAGGCAAAGCCCGGCGACCTGATCCTCATCGTGGCCGACAAGAACTCCGTGGTCTTCGACGCCCTGGGCGCCCTCCGTTGCCACTGCGCCAAGAAGATGGGCCTGTGCGACCCCAAGGACTTCAAGTTCCTGTGGGTCACCGAGTTCCCCCTCTTGGAGTACTCCGAGGAGGACGGCCGCTTCTACGCCAAGCACCACCCCTTCACCATGCCCATGGAGGAGGATCTGCAGTACATCGACACCGACCCCGGCCGCGTCCGCGCCAAGGCCTACGATATCGTGCTGAACGGCACCGAGCTGGGCGGCGGCTCCATCCGTATCCACTCGGGTGAGATCCAGTCCAAGATGTTCGAGGTCCTGGGCTTCACTCCCGAGGATGCCCAGGAGAAGTTCGGCTTCCTCCTGGAGGCCTTCAAGTACGGCGTGCCTCCTCACGGCGGCCTGGCCTTCGGTCTCGACCGTCTGGTGGCCCTCTCCATCGGTCTGGAGGACATCCGCGACGTCATCGCCTTCCCCAAGGTGCAGAACGCCAGCGAGCTCATGACCAAGTGCCCTTCGCCTGCTGACGCTAAGGCTTTGGAGGAGCTGGCGATTGCGGTTGTGGCTGAGGAGGAATAAGAATCACAAAAACAAGGGGAAGCTGGTAACGGTTTCCCCTCTTTGCGTAGAGATCGACCGAAAAACACGACATATCGGGAGGTAGCCTATGAATGAACTCACAAATCAAGCCCTCGTAGAGCAGGTTCGGGTATTGCTGGAGGCCTCGCGGCAGAGAATTGCCGTGGAGGTCAACACAACACTCCTGCATACGTATTGGGAGATCGGCAGGGTGATCTGCGAATACGAGCAGACGGATTCTGTAAGAGCCGAATACGGAAAGCAAACCTTGAAGGTGTTGTCAAAAGAGCTGACGAAGGAATTTGGCAAAGGCTTTTCGGTGTCCAATATTCAATTTATGAGACGATTTTACCAAACGTATACGATTCAACAGACAGCGTCTGTTAAATTGAGTTGGTCTCACTACTGCGAGCTTCTATCCATTTCGGACGCCGATAAGCGTAGCTTTTACGAAAAGGAAACCGTCAACGCAGGCTGGTCCGTCCGCGAGCTGCGCCGCCAGATCGAGAGCTCTCTGTTTGAGCGTCTGCTTTTGTCGAGCGGGGACGCCAACAAGGAAAAGGTACTTTCCCTTGCCTTGAAGGGCAACGAGATCGCCACCCCCGCCGACATCATCCGCGACCCCTACGTGTTCGAGTTCTTGGGACTTCCCGAAAACAAGCCCCTTCTGGAAAGCGATCTGGAAAAGGCTCTGGTGGCGCAGATCGAAAAATTCCTTCTGGAGCTGGGACGGGGCTTTATGTTCGTGGGGACCCAGCAGCGGGTGACCCTCGGAAACCACCATTACTACGTGGATATGGTCTTCTACAATAAGATCCTGCGCTCCTACGTCCTCATTGAGCTGAAGACCACTAAGCTCATGCCCGAGGCCGTGGGTCAGCTCAATATGTACCTCAATTATTACGCGAGTGAGGTCAACGACAGCGACGACAACCCGCCCATCGGTATCATTCTGTGTACCGATAAGGACAGCCTTGCCGCGGAGTACGCGCTCGGCGGGCTGTCCAACAATCTGTTCGCCTCCAAATACGTGCTGTATATGCCCAACAAGGAGCAGCTCATTGCCGAGGTCGAGAAGGTCTTGGAGCGGTGGGATCATAAAGAAGCATAAGGAGATGACCCTATGAAGCTCTTTCTCAACGCCCTCACCAAATTCACCGCAGGCCTCCTCCTGGTCGCCCTCCTCCTCTTCCTCCCCGCAGGAACCATCCGCTACCCCGGCGGCCTCCTCTTCCTCTGCCTCCTCTTCATCCCCATGCTCCTCCTGGGCATCCTCATGCTCGCCCGCGCCCGCGACCTTCTCCGCAAGCGGCTGGACGTGAAGGAAAAGCAGGGCACCCAAAAGGGCGTGGTGGCCGTCATGGGCCTCGTCTTCCTCAGCGGCTTCATCCTCGCGGGGCTGGACTTCCGCTTCGGCTGGTCCAAGGTCCCCCTGCCCGTGGTCATCGTCGCCTCGGTGCTGTTCCTCGTGGGCTACGCCCTCTACGCCGAGGTCATGCGGGAGAACGCCTACCTGTCCCGCACGATTAAGGTGGAGGAGGGGCAGACCGTCATCTCCACAGGTCTCTACGCCGTGGTCCGCCACCCCATGTACACGGCCTCCACGGTCATGTTCCTGGCCCTCCCCCTGATCCTCGGCTCCTGGTACGCCCTCATCCCCTTCGCCCTCTACCCCGTCATCATGGTCGTCCGCATCCATGGGGAAGAGAAGCTTTTGACGGCGGAGCTTTCGGGGTATGAGGAGTATACGAGGAAGGTCAAGTTCCGTTTGATCCCGTTTATCTGGTGAATATCGATTTGTAGGGACCGGCGTCTCCCCGACGGTCCGATCAGGGCGCACACATAGGTGCGCCCCTACCCCAAATAACAAAAGAAAGAGGTGATCCGATTGCCCCGCTACACCGACACCCACGCCCACTACTTCGACCGCAAGTTCGACCCCAACCCCCACAACTTCAACGATAAATTCAACAAATACGGCGGCGCGGATACCCTCCTGACCGACCCCGACTTCCTCTCCAAGGTGGCCGCCGTCATCAACGTGGGCACAAACCTTACCAATAGCCAAACCGCCGTGGACATGGCAGGGAAGTACCCCTATATGGCCGCCGCCGTCGGCATCCACCCCGAGGATGCCCAGGGCCTCCCCGACGGGACTCCCCTCGACCCCGAAGCCGAGCTGGCCGCCCTTCGCGCCTGGGTCAGCGACCCCGACCGCCGCAAGCGGGATAAGATCGTAGCCATCGGCGAGATCGGCTTCGACTACCACTGGCAGCCCATGGACAAGGACCTCCAGCGCGCCTTCTTCGAGGGACAGATGCAGATCGCCGCCGACACGGGCCTCCCCGTCATCATCCACGACCGCGAGGCCCACGGCGACAGCTTTGAGGTGGTCCTCAAGTACCCCACCGTCAAAGGTGTCTTTCACGCCTACGGAGGCTCCGCCGAGATGGCGCGGGAGCTGACGAAACGCGGCTGGTACGTCGGCTTTGGCGGCGTGGCCACCTTCAAGAACGCCGAGCGGGTACGGTCTGTCATCGCCTCCATGGACCTCTCCAAGCTCCTGTTGGAGACCGACTGCCCCTACATGGCCCCCGTCCCCTTCCGCGGCAAGATCAACCACTCCGCCCTGATCCCCTATATCGCCGAGGTCATCGCACCTCTGCATGGCTTGACCGTGGAGGAATTGGCCGAGGTGACGGGGCGCAACGCCGAGGAACTGTTTGGGCTGTCGGCGGTTTTAGGCTGAAGAAAAAAATATGGCAAAAGGACTTGACAAACAGGCCCTTTTGCCGTATAATATAAGCAGAGAGGCTACCGATACGGTTGCTTCCCATCATGTAAAAGAAATAATCGCCTTTACTTGGTAGGTTGCGGGCGGTTATTTCTTTTTGTTATTCTGAAAGATAAGAATGACGAGAGCCAAGAGATCTATGATCACGATACAGAATGTGAACAAGAGTTCCCAGGTTACGTACATGCTATCACCTCCCCTCCGTATGAAACTTCGGGAAAGGCATGAATAATCAAAAGATACTTTCCCGATGAATTTCAACAAGGAAAGCAACCGCACCGTAGGGCCGCCCTTTCGAGCGGTCGGTAGCCCAACACATATTGTACCACCCGTGTCGGCTTTTGTCAAGCCCGAATACCTTGTTTCTGCCCTTTTTTGGACCGAATTTGTGACAGTTGAACAAAAGCCACCCCCGAATTTCTACATTTCATCATGTAAAAGTTCAAAAACACATCTTGAAATAATCGCAAAAATATAGTATAATATTCTTGTTGTTCGGATATTGTACCGTGTTTTTGCGTTTTTTGCGTTACCGCTACATGACTTGAACGAAAAATTTACACCTAAAAAAGAAAGGTGTCTGCCCCCGTCCCGGGGAGAGCTCGGGGTGCGGCGGGGAGACAAAGGTGAACTACCATGGCTGATTTCAACACCAAACAACTCCGTAACCTGGCGCTTCTGGGCCACGGCGGCTCGGGTAAGACCTCCCTGGCCGAGGCTATGCTGTACATCGCCGGCGCCACCGACCGTCTGGGCTCCATCGCGGGCTCCAATACCGTCTGCGACTACGACGCAGAGGAGAAGGCCAGAGGCTTTACTCTGTCCGCTACCCCCGCGTTCATGACCTGGAAGGACACCAAGATCAACGTGCTGGATACCCCCGGCTTCCTCGACTTCCAAGGCGAAGTCAAGCAGGCTGTCCGTGTCGCTGATGCCGCCATCATTACGGTTGACGGTAAGGCCGGCGTTGAGGTGGGTACTGAGCTGGCATGGGACGCTGCTTGCGCCGCCGGTATTCCCAAGGCTTTCTTTATCAATAAGTGCGACGACCCCGAGACCAAGTTCGCCCGCGTGTTCCACCAGATCCACGCTACCTTCGGCGTGTCTGTCTGCCCCGTGTTCATCCCCGTGGAGACCGGTAAGGATGTCACCATGATCGACCTGATCGATATGCAGGCCTTCAAGTACGACGATAAGGGTAAGAGAACCGGCGTTCCCATGAAGATCAACTGGGAGCAGACCGCTCACGACTACAAGGACGCCCTGAACGAGGCTCTGGCCGGTACCTCCGACGAGCTCATGGAGAAGTACTTCGAGGGTGAGTCCTTCACCAAGGAGGAGGCCGTTGAGGCCCTCCATAACGGTATCATCGAGGGTACCATCGTTCCCGTGTACTGCGGCTCCGCCACCAATATGTGGGGCGTCGTGGCTATGCTGGACGCCATCGCAGGCTCCTTCCCCCGTCCTACCGCCCGCAAGGTGGAGAAGGATCTGGGCGGCAAGCCCGTGGCCATCGACGTGGAGGGCGATCCCGCCATCTTCGTCTACAAGACCATCGCCGATCCCTTCGTGGGTAAGATGTCCTTCTTCAAGGTCATGTCCGGCGTGCTGAAGAGAGATCAGACTCTCCGCAACATCCGCACCGGCGCCTCCGAGAAGATGGCTCACATCTACATCATGAGAGGTAAGGATCAGGTCGAGGTCGAGGAGCTGGCTTGCGGTGATCTGGGTATGATCGCCAAGCTCTCCGACACCAACACCAACGACACCCTCCGCGCTTCCGGCGACACCGTGTATGCTCCCGTGAAGTACGCTACCCCCTACATGTGCAAGGGTATCACCCCCGAGACCGCCAAGGACGAGTCCAAGATCTCCCAGGCCATCGCCAAGATGCTGGAGGAGGATATGACTCTCCGTTACGAGAACAACCCCGAGACCAAGCAGATGTGCATCTACGGTATCGGCGATATGCACCTGGCCGTCCTCTGCTCCAAGCTGAAGACCCGCTTCGGTACCTCTGTCAAGCTGGACGATCCCAAGATCCCCTACCGCGAGAAGATCACCAAGCCCTGCGACGTGGAAGGTAAGCACAAGAAGCAGAACGGCGGCTCCGGTCAGTACGGTCACGTCAAGATCCGCTTCGCTCCCGGCGAGGAGGAGGGCCTGACCTTCGTGGACGCCACTGTTGGCGGTTCCGTGCCCAAGAACTTCATTCCTCACGTCCAGAAGGGTCTGGAGGACGTTATGGCCAAGGGCGCCGCAGGCTTCCCCCTGGTCCAGCTGAAGGCCGAGCTGTACGACGGTAGCTACCACGCCGTCGACTCCGACGAAATGTCCTTCAAGATGGCCGCGAACCTGGCTTACAAGAAGTGCCTCGAGCTGTCCGCTCCCGTGCTTTTGGAGCCCGTGGGCGATCTGACCGTCACCGTGCCCGATGCCCTGGTGGGCGACGTCATGGGCGACCTGAACAAGCGCCGCGGCAGCGTCATGGGTATGCACCCCTACGAGGGTAAGGTCGGTTACACCACCGTCCAGGCCACCGCTCCCAAGTCCGAGCTGGCTGACTACCCCATCTCCCTGCGCGCGATGTCCCAGGGCCGCGGCTGGTTCGACTTCGAAGTCACCGGCTACGACGTGGTGCCCAAGAACATCCAGGATAAGATCGTGGCTGCACAGCAGTAAAATTGAATCCATTACGGGAAGCCTCCTTCGGGGGGCTTCTCTTTTTGTATGATGCTGATCCCGTCGGCTGTTGCCGCTATGCGGCGGGACTTTTCCATTCATATGAAAAAATCTCCGCAACCCCGACGAATTCACCAAATCACCTTGACTTTACAGACAAATCATAGTATAATAAAATTGCATATATCCGCCTCCGAGGGAGACGAAGAAAGAAGGCGTACTCATTTGGCAGAACCTACCCGTTCTCAAAAGCTGAATATGACCGAGGGCCCCGTCCTCGGAAAAATGATCCGTTTCACCATACCCGTCATGGCCTCGGGTATTCTCCAGCTTCTCTTCAACGCCGCCGACGTGGCGGTGGTGGGACAGTTCGCGGGAGAAGCCTCCATGGCCGCCGTGGGTAGCTGCGGAGCACTCATCAATCTCATTGTCAACCTCTTCATCGGCCTGGCCGTGGGCGCGGGCGTTATCGCCGCCCAGGAGCTGGGCGCCAGACGCTACGAGGAGGTGGATAAGCTCATCTCCACCGCCCTGACCTCCTCCATCATCGGCGGCTTCGCCGTCATGATCTTCGGCATCGTCATGGCCGAGCCCCTGCTCCTCCTCATGGATACCCCCGAGGACGTGCTGGCCGAGGCCGTTCCCTATATGCGGGCCTACTTCTGCGGTATGCCCGGCTGTCTGGTCTACAACTACATGGCCGCCATCCTGCGCTCCAGCGGCGATACCAAACGCCCCCTGTTCTTCCTGACGGCGGCGGGTGTTGTGAACGTCATCCTCAATCTCGTTATGGTGCTGGGCTTCCACATGGGCGCCATCGGCGTGGGCATCGCCACGGCCGCTTCCCAGTACGTGGCCGCGGGCGCGACCCTCATCTACATGAGCAAGACCAAAACCTCCCTGCGGCTGGCGGGCTTCAAGGTCTACGGCAAGAAGCTCCTCCGCATGGTCACCATCGGCCTTCCCGCAGGCCTCCAGGGCTGTATGTTCTCCTTGTCCAACGTCATCATCCAGTCGGCGGTCAACGCCTACCCCACCGTTACCATCGCGGGCAACACCGCGGCGGGCAACCTGGAGGGCTTCGTCTATACCGCCATGAACTCGGTCTACCATACCGCCCTGACCTTCATCGGTCAGAACGTGGGCGCGGGGAAGTTCGAGCGCATCAAGAAGATCTCCTTCCAATGCGCGGGCATGGTGCTGGTCATCGGCCTGACCCTCAGCGGCCTGCTGGTCTTCTTCGGGGATAAGCTCCTGCTCATCTACGCCTCGGGGGAGAACCGCGACCTCATCGTGCAGGCGGGCATGAACCGCCTCTCCATCATCGCCGCCACCTACTTCCTCTGCGGCCTCATGGACGTGGGCTGCGGCATCCTGCGCGGCATGGGCAAGGCCGTCCAGCCCATGATCGTCTCCCTCCTCGGCTCCTGCGTCTTCCGCATCATCTGGGTCTTCACCGTCTGCCCCCTGTTCCCCGGGCAGATCATGGCGCTGTATATCAGCTACCCCATCTCCTGGATCGTCACGGGCGGCGTGCACTATATCTTCTGCGTCTACTTCTACCGCCGACTCATGAAGCGCAAGAAGCTTGCGGAGCAGACTGCTCAATAGCAGTAAGGGCTCTCCCTTTGGGAGAGCTGTCGCCGTAGGCGACTGAGAGGGCAGATCCGATAGTCCTCTCAATCACGCTTCGCACCTCACCTTTTCACTCTTCACTCTTACCTATCACTTCCCGAAAGGAGCCTACCATGTCCTACTCCATGTCCGATCCCAATCCCTCCCTGAGCCCCTACGCCCTGCAAGCCGCCGAGAACCGCCAGCGGTTCGTGGACATTTACAGAACCAACATTACCCGCGAGGGGGCTGACAAGCTCCTCTCCTACCTGGAAGGCTCGGATTTCTTCACGGCTCCCGCCTCCACCCGCTATCACGGGAACTACGAGGG
>JAZNJA010000115.1:0-4156 GCA_045577755.1 Eubacteriales bacterium | reverse complement strand
GGCTTGACGGTGACGTCGGGCATGAGGGCCACGGCGGGGGAGCGGAAGGTGGCCATGGCGATCAGCACCACCAGGAGGGTGGCGATGAAGCCTACCAGGGGGAGGGGGTTGGAGATAGTCATCTCGAAGGTCTTCTCGATCACGGCGGCCTTCATGTCATCGGTCAGGACCACACCGAGCTCGGGGGTAATGCCCTCGGCGGCCATCAGGGCCAGCTGGTAGTTGTCGATGAGGGTCAGGGCCACGAAGGCGACCACGGCCACGATGGTACCCACCAGAATGAAGGGGGTACGCTTGCCCAGCTTGGTGTTGACCTTATCCGAGATGGCGCCGAAGATGGGGAGCATGAAGACGGCCAGGACGTTGTCGATGGACATGACGGCGCCCGAGGCGGTCTGGGGGAGGCCGAAGTGGTTGGTGAGGATCAGGGGGATGATGGCGTCGTAGGCCTGCCAGAAGGCGGAGATGAGGAAAAAGGCCATGCCGACCAGGAGGGTGCGCTTGTAGTTGAGTTTCATGACGTGTCCTTCCTTGATTTTGTTTTTTGGGAGGCTGAGGGAGCTGTGTGGACGGTCCGCAGAATTTCGGCGGGCTTTACCGCCTTTTTCTGCGGTATTCGCCGGCGGTCTCCCCCGTGATGGAGCGGAAGAGGCGGGCGAAGTAGAAGACGTCGGGGATGCCAACCGCCGCCGCGATCTCTCCGATGGGGCTGTCTGTCTCGGTCAGGAGGATCTGTGCGTGGCGGATGCGGACGTTGTTGACGTAGCGGCTGGGGGACGTGTCGAAGTGGGTACGGAAGCGGGTGTACATGGCCGATCGGGAGCAATGGAGAACCGCGGCGATGTCGTCGGGGGTGATGGGCTTGGCGTAGTGATTCTCCACGTAGCTGCGCAGACGTACCAGGTCCTCGTTGACGTGGGGCTTCTCGGCGGCGTTTTCCAGCAGGATGGCCACCAGGCGGTGCAGGTAGGGGAGGCGGTCTGCCAGGGCCTTCTCGGCGGCGGCCCGACGGATGAGGGCGGCGATCTCCTCGTCTTTCCCGTGGGGCAGTACTGTGGGGAAGGTGTATAGATCGTCCATTTTGTAACGGCGGTTGATCTCCACGTCCAGAAAGACCCAGTGGGCGTCCATGGTGCCGTCGGCGGCGGGGATATGGCGCAGGCGCTGGGTCACCTGTCCCGGGGCGATAAAGACCCCCATGTCCCCCGTGGTTACGGGATGGGATCCGTCCAGGGACACCTCATAGGAGCCCCGCAGGCTCTGGACCACCGAGAGCATGGGAAGGGTCTTGCGCTCCTCCTCATAGGAGACCGCCGACCGTGAAAAGCCACCGATGACGTGATCGCAAATGCAAAGAGAGCGGATTTCCATGGTATGGCTCGGCTGAGCGTGCCTCCTTTCTGTTGGGGAGTCGGTTGACGGGCATAAGCCTCCGCCGGGGGATGGGTGATCTGCCCTTTCGCGGGGTCGGACGCTGAACGGAGTGCCTTTCGGCTTCCCGCCAGGGCTGCTTCCCTGTTCTCCTCGGGGCATTGGGTCTTACCCATATTCCCTTTCATGATACACGGATACGTGCCGCAATTCAAGCGGATTTTGTAAATTTTTCGATCTCCCATGATGGAGCGGGATATTTTCCGTAAAATCTAGGTGGTTTTGGAAAATAGTGCAAAAAATACAAAGAATAGTGAATTGATTTTTGAACCCGATTTTGCTATACTGAGGTCAGAATCGCGCATTTCCCACGAGAGAAGAGCCGAGAAAGGACAGCTTATGGAATTCTATACCGTTTCTAAGGAACCACGTCCCATTCGCCTCAGCGAGGCCACCCGCAGGTTCGCCTACGAATCCCTGGAGTGCCATCGCTACGGTCTGGAGGCAATGAAGACCCCCGCCGTGACCCTGGATGACGTAGTCGGCTTTGCCCGGATGACCCCCCTTGAGAAGGAGCGGGTCTACCTGCGAAGGATCGCCGAGGATTGCCCCATCCGTCTCATTCCGGGGGAGCGTATCTGCGGTGCCGCCACTCTGGGTATGGCCATCAGTCATCTGATCCCCGCTACCTATGACGGAAAGCCCGTATTCTCCTCCATCAGCCATCTGACCATGCAGTTCTCTCGTGTGCTGGAGCTGGGCTTGAACGGTATCCGCCGTCTGGTGGATCAGTCCATACAGGATCACGAGGGCGGGGAGGAGATCCCCTTCCTGGAAAACTGCCTCGCGGCTCTGGACGCCTATAAGATCTGGCACGGGCGGTACGTGAACGCTTTGGAGACGCATATCCGCGCCGCGGCGGAGGACGGGGTACTCCCCCCTTGTCCCGCTTTTGAAAAGACTCTGAAAAATCTGCAAAGAGTTCCCATGGAGCCGCCCACCAATTTCCACGAGGCGGTCCAGTCTCTGTGGATGACCTTCGCCTTTGCCCGTCTCATGGGCAACTGGCCCGGGATCGGCCGCCTGGACCTGATGCTGGGTAAGTACCTGGAGGAGGACCTCAACCACGGTGTGCTGACCATGAACGAGGCGCGGGAGATCCTGGCACACTTCTTTATCAAGGGCTGCGAATGGGTCCGAGGCGGCAACCAGGGCAGCGGTGACGCCCAGCACTACCAGAATATCGTGCTGAGCGGCATCGACGCGGAGGGACGTGACGTGACAAACGGGGTGACCTTCCTCACCCTGGATATTCTGGAGGAGCTGCCCATCGGTGACTTCCCCACCACCATCCGCGTAAGCGGGAATACCGACGACGCGCTCCTACGCAAAGCCGCCCGGGTGATCCGACACGGGGGCGGTGTGCTGGCGATCTACAACGAGGATCTGGTGCTTAAGGCCATGACGGGCTACGGCTACCCCTTGACCGAGGCAAGGCAGTTCGCAAACGACGGCTGCTGGGAGGTTCAGGTACCCGGCAAGACCTACTTCACCTACTGTCCCTTTGATTCTCTGTCCATCCTCCATCACACCACCTTAAAGGGCTACTCCGAGGAGGTGGACTTCGAGAATTTCGATTCCCTGAAGGACGCGTACCTGCGGGATCTGCGGGCTCAGGTGAACGCGATCTGCACAAGCATTGCCAACGGCTTCGGTCACGCTTCGGTGCCTACCAAGGACTGGGGCTGGCGGCCGCAGATGCCCTGCTCGGTGGTTTCCCTTTTTGAGGAGGGGTGTATCGAGAGGGGGCACTCCTATCTGGAGGGTGGTCCCTTGTACAACGTGGTCTCCCCCCACATCGGGGGCTTGGCGGATACGGTCAACAGCCTGTACGCCATCCAAAAGCTGGTGTTTGAGGAGAGGCGCATGACCTTCAAGGAATTCATGTCGGTTCTGAAAAACAACTGGGACGGTCACGAGCCACTGCGGCAGTTCGTGCTGAACAAGTACACCTATTACGGAAACGACAACCCCGATTGTGACCGCATCGCCGCCGAGATCCTCGCGGCCTTCGCTGCCTTCTGCGCCGAAAACGATGGCATCTGCCCCATCCGATTCCCCGCGGGAGTCTCCACCTTCGGGCGTCAGCTGGAGTGGGCGCCTCACCGCCTGGCCTCGCCTCACGGCCACCGCAAGGGCGAGGTACTGGCCGCCAACGCTTCTCCCACCCCGGGGTCGGACAAGGAGGGCGTCACCGCCATGATCCGCTCCTACTGCGCGGCGGATCTCTCCAAAATGGTAACGGGCGCGGCATTGGACTGCAAGCTCCTTCCCTCCTCGGTGGAGGGTGAGGACGGCATCGAGGCTCTGATCTCCCTCATGCAGGGCTTCTGCGCCGAGGGTGGCTTCTTCCTCCAGCCCGACGTAGCCGACGCCTCCATCCTCCGGGATGCCCAGGCCCACCCCGAAAGCTATCAAACCTTGTCGGTTCGTGTATCGGGCTGGAACGCCCGCTTCGTCACACTCTGTCGTGAGTGGCAGGATATGGTGATCGGGCAGAACGAGGGGACGAATTGATTTGGGGTGTTTTGAAACGGACCGATTCAAATTGGGGTTTAGCGAACTGTTGGTTCGTGCTGACCCATGGGTGTTGCCCTCTCACCCGCCTACGGCGGGAGCTCCCCCAGAGGGGGAGCCTTTCGTACTAAACCCAGCGAAATCCCGTTTCCCGACAAGTGTTTTCCCGCCGTTCTGAGGCTCCCCCTCTGGGGGAGCTCCGCGAAGC
>JAZNJA010000114.1:0-4776 GCA_045577755.1 Eubacteriales bacterium | reverse complement strand
GATGACCACTTTCCTCACGGTGCTTCCGCCCGTGTCCTTGAAGGTCACGTTGATGGTGCGGTTGCACTCGCTCGACGTATACGCATAGTAGGTCGACGTCCCCCCTGTGGGATGGAAATGACCTGCGTCATAGTTGTCTGCAAACGCCGAGATCGCGCCAATGGTCATCATCAGCGTCATAAGCGCGCAGACCAGGATGAGCTTTGTCCATTTACTTCTCATGGTCTACCTCCATATTCTTCATTTCAAAATGGTATTGCACGGGCACATTCCCGTCCAAGCTGACCCCAAATTCGGTCTCCACAGCCAATTTGAGGTCATCAAAGGTCCAATTCTCCACGGACAGGCATCTGATCAGCGCGTCATCCCAATCCGCACGGTATGCAGCATCCGCGAGACTTCCCACGTAGACAAGCTGTGCCACGTGGATTCGGTCATCGGCCAGGGAGGCATTTCTGCAAACAGAGATAACGTTATGGAGCCAACTCTCCAGATTACGCTCGTAGCCCGAGTCCTCGGGATTCTTTACGTTGTCATAGATGCAAAGAGCCTCGTCACCGGCTGAAAGTTCTGCCACCTGGGGCTTAACGTTGCAGAAATCGACACGAATCTCGGCTACCTCCAAGGTCTTGAATACCGATACAAAATCATCCCCGCCGGCAATGCCGAATACGTCAAGCACAGCCTCCGCAAGGGTCTCGGCATCGGCACCGCCCTTGGGAAAGCACATGACCAGGCCTGAGACCAGATCATCGAAGGATGTGCCGAGGAATCGGTCGTAATACTGAACGTAGAACCGCTGGATCTGGTGGCTTGCTTCCATGGAGTATTCCTCTCTCGCGAAGTGGTTGATAAGGGTGATCAGATTGTCCAGTACGCCTTCCACGTGCTTTTCGGTAGAGGTGTCGTACACGATCTTTCCGTCTGCGTTCAGATAGTAGTTCCCGTCCTCATCGGTAGCGGGAACACCGTTTTCCAAGCGCTCCAAATAGGGGAGCAGACTCATATCCAAAAATACCTCACACCCCTCATCAAAATCCACCACTCCCTCCCCAGTGACGTGTTCAAAAAGATAATCAGGCCCCGTGCCGACAACCATATCTGTCCCCGAAGCTTCTCCCTCCAAAGTGTTGCTCTCTGCGGGGTCTCGAGGATCGGCAGTTTCGAATCGGAACACAGCCAACACACCAAGTCCCATTGCGATAAGCAACAGAATGGCCACGGCTATGGTTACCCATATCTTATTCTTCATTGGTATCGGCCTCCTTGGTACCGTATTCGATCTTACTGTCCACGACCTCGGCGTTAGGATTTCTTGTCATCTCCTCCACGTCGATCACAGGCTTTCCCTGTACATCGGGGAGAGTGGGATTATCCTTGATGGGTGGAATGGTATCGGGTTCCGTCTCATTGGGCTCTCTGCTTGTTTCGTCCCTCCCGCCCGTGTGGGTATCCGGAGCGGACTCTGACTGTGTGTCGGTCTCGGTGGGCACGACAGAAGGAGGGTTGTCCGTCCCGCTTACAAGGTCATAGACCCCGACACCAATTACAGCCAGCAGGGTGATCCCGCATATGATTGCGAGGACCAAATAACCTTTTCTATTCATTCATATTCTCCTTTTCATTTCAATTTGTACTGTGAGACCACGGTAACAGGCACCGTGATCTCAGCGATCTCCCGATCGAACAACTCAAACGGGATGCGGATCTCATACACCGCGCATACGCCAAATCCGTCGTTTGATACGGGAGTAATAGTGGGCCTGTCCATAACGTACTTTCCTTCGACCTCTACCACACCGCCGTTGTTCTGCGGGAAGCCTAACGCCGTATATGCGCCGTCCACGAGATCGCTTGAGTCGATATACGTCTCCCACGGCTCCCCTTGCTTCAAGGCATCGTATTTACCTACGGCATAGCGTGTCACATAACTGTCGAGCTTGAGCTGTGTTTCGTTCTGCTGCTCTCTTGCAACGTGATAGATATAGGCATACTGCATGGCAACTGCCACAAGCATCATCACAATCAAAATATATACGCAAACGAGAACGTAGCTAAAGCCCTTCTTATTGTGCAAAGGATTTCTCATGTGATCACCTCACTTCCAGTACATCCGGGAAAGCCCCGATTTGGTTACGGACACGTCAAAGGGGAGTTCAAAGCCCCCGAAGCCGGGCAAGATCATTTCGGTGGTCAGCGTCACAGTAATAACGTCCCCCAACTGAACCTTTCCTGTCGCAGGATCGAAATACGAGGCCGAATACTGTACCGTAGGCGTAAAGCCTACCTCAGCACAAAGCTCGGCAAAGCGCGCTTCCGCCTCGGGCCCAATCTGTCCTGTCACAGTCACCACCTCCAACAGTTCGGAGCACATATACGCCATATCCTGTTTGAGGGTGACCATTGACCAAATACTGAAAACCAAGGCAATCACAAAAGCGATGACGAGAACCGCCACCGCTACGTCGATATAGCCCTCTGCTTTTTTGCTTTTGAGTGTTTTTAACACGGTTGCACCTCCTGTTAAAAGAGCGTTCCCATCGAAGTGAGCAGCACCTGTCCGAGCACCGCCACGTAGATAAGGATAAAGCAGAAAAGAAGCGCCATTGAAAGCTTACGCACCTTGCGCGGTACAGCGTTGGCCTGTGCCTTAAGCTGCTCCCGCTGGTAGTCGGAAAACTTCAGCGCGGTTGTCCCCCAGTATACCTCCATGTCGTCGCCTCGGACTACGCCGATCAGACCTCTCGTTACGTCACTCATCATCGTGCTACCCACACGGCTTTCAAGTCTTGTGAGAGCAACTTCCTCGTTACCCGAGCGCATATCCGCAATGGTGATCTCAAGCTCCTCTTTGAGTTCGGGGCAAGTGGTGTCCTTAAAGGCTTCAAGAGCATAGATTGCTCCCTTTTGATGCTTCATCGTCTTTTCGATAGAGCCGACAAGTCGCGGGAGTTCGTACTCGATCTTCTTTCTCTTTGCTGCAATCATCTTGGTTACTTTCTTGGATTCCGAGAAGTACACCACGATGGCAACAAATACGATAAACAGACCGAGGATCTTCACGATGAGAAACGCGGGGATAGCAAGAAGTCCGATAGCCACCGCTTTGACGATAGCATTGGAAACGTACAGTTCGGGGGAAATATCCATACCCGCCGTTCTGAGGTCTGCTTCAAGCTGTGCCTTTTTGTACTCGTTGAGTTTGATCTTCTCGGAGAGCTTTGTCGCAAACTCCTTGAGATAGATTTCGATGATGCTCGTTTTCTTGTCGCCCTTCTTGCCGAGGTTGTTCGCCGCTTTCGATGCTTTCATCGTTGGAACCTTCATCAAGTCCGCGAGAATACAGCCAATACCCACCGCCGCAAAGAGACCGATGAAAATCTGTAAAATAATCATACCGTTTCCTCCTTATCTCTTATATTCAATGGGCTTTGTGACCTTATTCATACGGATAGCGGTTATAATGATTACCACACCGCAGATTGCAAGGACAACCTTGCCGAAGGTGGTATTCATCAGCGCATCGTACCAATCTCTGTTGATACAGTAAAGCAGCGGGATGTTGGCAACCACCATACAGACCATCATCCAATACTCGCGGCGTGTTTCTGCCAGCATTGTTTTGAGAGAGTTATTGACAAGTCGCACGTCGGTCAGCTTGGAAACAACGGGCATCAAGGTGTCCTTGAGGGTTCTGTCGTTCTGACACGCGATCAAGGTGTCGCACCACTCCTCGTAGATGCTGTTCTTGACCTTTTCCTTGAGGTGATAGATGGCTCCGCGGATATCCGATGAAATAACCGTTACCTCGGCCAAGAAGCCCTCAAAGATCCCCTTGATGGGAGGTTTAAGGTAGGAAAGGTTCTCCTGTACCGCACTGACCAGATTATCGCTACGGATATATGAGGTCGTAATGATGGAAAGCGCGGTTTCAAGCTCCTGCCTTACCTGCGTCTCATAGATAGAAATGGTCTTGGTGAGGTAAGCGAAGGGGATCAGCGCAAAGGCTATCGCGAGAACCGGGATGAGGAACATATTGTCAATGGCTATCGCCACGATACAGCCCGCCACCATAAGGAGCAGGGCCGCGGCACAAGCAATCGAGAACTGCTTATCCTTGCCCGTTTCCTGCAAGGCTCGTCGGATTCGTTCCAGCTCCACAATGAGCCGATTCCTCTTTTTCTTACCTCTTGCCGTCAAGGCCTGGTCTTTGAGTGTCTGCTGTTTGTTGAACAGCTTATTGACATCCTGGTTGATCTGCTCGGGGGTCAACTTCAAAAGCGCCACCGTGGCAACCACAAGCAGGATGAAACTGATGATATAGAGTGCCGTCATTCGTTCTCTCCTTCCTTATCCGTTTTCATGTCAAAGCGCTTCAAGAGATCCTGCGGGATACCGCCGCGCATGAGCTTGGCCCGCAAAAACTCCGAAGGACTGTTTTCCTGCACAAACTCACCGACGATGTGAAACTTGCCGTCCACATACTCGTTACTGCGGATCTTATAGCGGTAGAGCGTTCGGTACTCCAACTCACCGTCATCATGGACGATGCACTCGGAAATGTCCATCACCTTACGGGTGTTATCCTCCAACTTGTGGGCGAACGCCACAATGGGGAAGGCGAGGGCAACCTGTTGCATAGAGATCTGCATATCAATGGGAAAACGGCGTTGGGACAAGAATGCGATTCGTCTGTGTGCGAACCTTCCACCGCCGCCGTGAACCGTCGTGACAACGGTGTGGTCGGTAGAGCTTGCTTCCACGGCAGAATGGGCC
>JAZNJA010000113.1:0-14383 GCA_045577755.1 Eubacteriales bacterium | reverse complement strand
TTTTTATTTCATTATAGTTATATACTTACAAAAATATGTACTTTTGGCAATATAAAATAAAAATTTTGGGGACTGTTTTCACAGCCCCCATAGTGGTGGGCCTTCAGGGACTTGAACCCCGGACCGACCGGTTATGAGCCGGTTGCTCTAACCAACTGAGCTAAAAGCCCAAAAGAGATGATAAAAATCAATCCAAGGGAAGTCTTTTAAGACTTCCCTTGGTGTCAGCATCGACCTATCTTCCCGGGTCGCTTCCAACCGAGTATTGTCGGCACAGACGAGCTTAACTTCCGTGTTCGGGATGGGAACGGGTGGACCCTCGCTGTTAAAGACACTGACTTTTGTTTGCTCTCTCTGATGTACTTCTCTGTTTCATCATTTTAAGTTCATATCGGTTTTAACCGGAGACGGTTGAAATACAGTCGGTGTTGATTGCGGTGAGGGTCCACCCGTTCCCATCCCGAACACGGAAGTTAAGCTCACATGCGCCGAAAATACTTGGCTGGAGACGGCCCGGGAAAATAGGTAATGCCGACACAAACGAAGAGGTCTGGTCTTGACCGGGCCAGATCTCTTTTATATTCCTCCTTAGCTCAGTCGGTAGAGCACCTGACTGTTAATCAGGGCGTCGTTGGTTCAAGTCCAACAGGGGGAGCCATTACCCGAATATGTCGAACACCTTGATGGGCTCTACCAATAACACTTCGGGTACATTGTAGCATATCACATTGAATTTGTCAAGATAAAGTATCGAAATCATGCCCACATCTCTATCCGTATACATATTGTCGATTACCTCGTCGCCGTGGTGGTATGAGGATGTGTTCAACCTATACCGATCGTGGTGAAGAGATGCTCTCTTCGGGTGGGGGGGATTCTAATGTGCCACATTTTGCGGTGTTTGTCATTGCAAAAACATAGGGAGAAAAGCATTTTCGCGGCTTTTTGTCTTGCCTTTACGAAATCCCCCACCTCCCTTGACAAAACACTTATCCTATGGTACAATACTCTTGTACCAATATATGGTTCGTGGGGGAGTGGCAGTAAGAGGTAATTCCGAATTGCGGGTGCAGACTGATTTGCCGCCCACGTGCCCCGACCCGATACCGATTTCTAAAGGAGGCGAATATGAGATCTGTTCAAGTGTATGAAAGTGAACATTCGTTTCGTCTGTTGGATGCAAAGCAGAAAATTACCTGTATTTGGTATTTTCGTAATCGAACGGATACAGATCATCATCAGCATTCCTGCTATGAATTACACGTATGCACGAAAGGATGTACACGGTTTATTCTGGATTTTCATGAAACGATTGATTTGAATGAAGGGGAATGGATCTTGCTCGGTAAGGGTGTGTTCCATGAGGAAAAAATCGTCTCTCCCTGTGGCGGATATTGTCTGAATATGGAAATCACTGCCCCGAACTCAAGCTCACCTTTTCATAAAATTTCTACTCTGCATCACTACAAGGGAAATGATGACCCGATCATGGGTGACCTATTGCGCCAGGTCATGCTTGAGGCGGAATGTCAAAAGCAAGGATACGAGGAGTATTGTACAAGCTTACTGACCCAGCTGATGATCCATATCGCACGATCGTGTAGTAATCTTCCGTCCCGAATGAGGAAACAGGAGACACGCCGAATCGATAATCTCTTTGTTATGGATGATTTCTTTAATCAGATATTTCATTACGCCGATCCTGGCAATCTGACAATCGAGGCATTATCTGAAAAATTACATATGACTCCGCGCCATCTGAATCGATTGTTGACGGAGTACTATGGAATGAGCTTTTCGGAAAAATTGCAGGCGGAAAAAATGAGATTTGGCAAATATTTGCTGGAGACTACGGATCGTTCGATCGGTGAGATCAGCGAAATCTGCGGTGTGACACCGACATATTTCATTCGGTGCTTCAAAAAAAAATATGCAATAACACCGGCACAATACAGAAAATCGTACAAAGCGGACACGGATTGAGATTCGTGTCCGCTTTGTTTCTTGATGGAAAAATATATATGTGGTAAAATAATACAAAACCTTGGAGGTGACACATATGCACGATGGATATAAATCACAGGACAAATTCCAAACGGTTCTGGAACAGTTTGCCCGCCCAAAAAGCAAATTTGCTCCCTTCGTATTCTGGTTTTACGACCAGGATCTGACCACGGTGGGGATCAAGCCTCAGGAGATGGCGCGGGAGCTTGCGAAGAAGGGCTTTAATCCGGGCTATGCCCACGCCCGCCCCAACTACGCATGGGTAGACGGACACAGGGACAGTGAGCATATCCGCGTGCTGCCTCACGAGCAGTGGCTCTCGGAGCTATGGTTTGACGTCATGGAGCAGCAGGTGCGGCAGGCAGAGGTAGACGGCTCCCACGTGAGCTTTACGGACGAATTTGGATGGCCGTCATTGCAAGCCGACGGTCAGCTTGTACGGAACGATCCGACCCTGCAATCCAAAAATCTACGATTCGAATACGTGGATCTGGAGCCGGGGGAGACGGTGGAGCTTGAGGGACACTTCTTCTCTGTCTCCGCAAAGAAGGTCGGTACCGAGCAGACCTCCTTCATCACCTATGACAACACCGAAAATTGGAAGCGGATCGGATCGTCCTTCGATCAATGTCCTCCCGACCAGAATAACGCCGAGCCCATCAATATGGCCTCCCATTGGAGCGATACTCCCCATGCGTATTGCGAGTATCACGTCCATATCCCGGAGGACGGCGTATACCGCTTGTACGCCACCTGGGGGCAAACGGGGAATAATACCGAGAAGGCCGCCTACGTGGTGGGAGAGCAGACCTTTGCCGTCAATCAGAAGGAGAACGTGTTCTGCTGGAATCACCTGGGAGAGGTCGGGCTTTCGCGCGGTATGCAGATCATCCGCTTGCAGAATATGGAAGCCGGGCGGTTGTCTGCGGATGCGGTCAAGCTGATCTCCGAGGATGGACGGGAGATCATCGTGGACGATCTGCAGACCACGGATCGGATCATTGCCTATCTGGACGCGGACAGCCTGACCGTTCGGGATGAAAAAGCCTTCCGGGCAACCGAGCCCTGCCGCGTATACCTGTTCGATCTGCAGGCATATCGGGGATACGATGGCGGGAACGTGGATTATCTGTCCAGGCGCGTGGTCGATCTGTTCATGGAGATCGCATGGAAGCCTTACTTCGATCGATTCGCATCCCTTATGGGCGCGGGTCTTCCTATGAACGGTATTTTCAGCGATCACGAGGGTGACTACGGCTACAAAATGGCATGGTCTGATGATTTTCGGGATCTCTTCCAAAGCAAGTACGGCGAGGATATCCGCAGGATCCTTCCCCTGCTGATCGATCGGGATATGCAGGGAAAGGACGTGGTCTGGCGGTACCGCTGGTTCGATACGGTATCCGATATGTACGCCGAGCTGTTTCATAAATTGTCGGATGAAGCCGCCAAGCACGGCGTGTATTTTACCATGCATACCTGGGAGGAAAGTCTGCAACTCCAGGCCTCCTGTGTGGGAGACGTTTACAAGCTGAACAGAGGGATCTCTCTCCCGGGAACCGACGCGCTGTGCCGCGTGGCCTATAATCCCCAGAATTTCAAGGATCATTATTCCATCGCGGAATTTGAAGGCGTTCGGTTCATGAACGAGGTCATGGCTCTGAACGGGCCTGACCGCTACACCCCCGAGGAGCTGAAGAAGCAGGGGAATTGCCTGGCGGCATACGGTGTGAGCCACGTTGTGAATCATGCCGTCAAAATGACGCGGGAGTATGCGCAAAGCAGTGTGCCCCCGGACTTCTATCATATTGATCCCTGCTGGCAGGCTATGGGACAGTATACCGACTTCATCCGCCGCATTTCCTACGTGAACTCTCTCGGCCGCGCCCATGCCGAGGTTCTTGTTTTGAATCCCATGGACAGCATGTACGCCCTGGCGGAAAACGACGTGTTCGACATGAATTTTGAAATGCTGGCCGAAAAGGGCGGCATCCCCAAGATCAACGCGTCCTTTGGCGGTGAGGCGGGGGAGATCAATCGTCAGTACGGTGAGCTGATCCGCATACTGACCAGACAGCGGGTGGAGCATCTGACGGCGGACAAGGAATATATGCGACGCATGGAGGTATGCGGGGAGCGCTTGCGCTATAAGGAGTATGCCTTCCGCACCGTCGTGGTTCCGCGCATGACCATGATCGACCTTGAAACCGCTGATAAACTGACTCGCCTTGCACAGAATGGCGGTGAGATATACTGGATCGGAAATCCTCCGACAGCGACCCTGCAAAACGGCCGAAACGACCCTGCGTTGGCTTCTTGTATGCAGCAGTTGGCTCAATGCGACAACGTTCATTTTCTGAATGTCCCCGCAGAGCTGGACCTGCAATACAGCGTGCAGGTGCTGGACGGAGCCGACGATCTTCTGTGCCATTGGCGTGTCATCGACGGACGGCATTTCCTGTTCCTCGGCCATAATGATCACAAGCCGACCAGAGCGACGGTGTACCTGCCCGGTGTTACGGGGAGAGCAATACTGCTGAATCCCGCAACGGGAGAGCGGATGATCCCCGAGACACGAGAAGAAAAAGACGGGCTGTGTGTTTGCCTGGATTTCGCCCCCTACGGAGCGTGGTATCTGGTGATCACACCCGGGCAGGAAGCCGAAGAGGCGCGGGAGATGACTCATGTGCGCAGGATCTCCTTGGAAGCCTTTACGGCAGAAATTGAACGTGGCAACACCGAAAGACTTGTGACCCACAAGATTAATCCCATTCGGACGTCCAAAATGAGGCTGATCCTGCGTAAGGGCTGCTTTGACGATCCGACCCATCCCGACGTGGCCGAGATCCTTTTGTGCCGAGACGGAGAGGTCGTTCTGCAGCGCGATATCCAGCAGGAATTCACGGTCGTGTTTGATGAGGTCAAGGCGATCGAGCTGGAGTTTTCCGAGCAGGAAATCGACGAGATCCGCATTATATCCGAGAAGGGCCTGACCTCCTACCGTATGGAGGCATGGGAGCGGGCGTGGTGGCATACCGTCGCCGAGCTGGATACCTATTCCCAAAGTGAGCTGATCAACCCTGTCGCATATCCCGCGGGGACGTACGACGTATCCCTGACGGATTGGAGCGAATGGGAGATGCTCTCTAGGCTGTTCGCCGGTGTTGTGCGGTACCGTACGGCCGTTACCTTGACCGAGGCAGACCTGGATCATCACGTAAAGCTCAACCTGACGCTTGGAAGCGGTTCGGTGGGTGTGACGGTTAATGGGCAGGACCTGGGATGCAAGCTGTTCGCGCCCTTCACCTTCGATATGAGACAGTACCTCCATGCGGGGGAGAATGTCATCGAGCTGCGCGTATCGAATACGATTCTGAGTAACGTGTGCGGTAAGCGCGGCGGCCTGCTGGGAGCAGAGGTGCTTCTGCTTTCCACGGAGGCTTGCGGATGACGGACTGAATCCGGGACTATTTCAAAGTGAAACACTATGTGGAGAGAATGATTATGAAAATGAAACGAATCGTTTGCTTATTTTTATTAGCATTTATGCTGCTCTCTTCGGTGGCTTGCGCCCAAAGCACAGAGAATCCGACGGGGACTCTGAACGGGGATGCAAGCGCGGAGGTGACAGAGGTCGAAACCGGAGATCCGAATTTTACCTGTGACTTGCCGGCTAATCTGAACTACGGCGATGAGATCATCGGAATCCTATACGCGAACGTTGGCGGTCGCCGTGATGAGCTGATCAGTGAGTATGGCATGGGTGTAGTGTCAGATTCGGTCCATGAGCGAAACATTTTGGTTGAGGAACAACTCGGTGTTCAGCTGGAGATGTATCCTGCTGGCGGAGACGTGCAGCTCAACGTCGTGTTCACGAACGATCTCACGAGTGGTCTCGGTGAATACGACATCATTTCGAATGGTACCTTTAAGGCTATTATCCCTGCTATGGAAGGACGATATATCAATCTGAGTGAATTGGATCACATCAACACAGATAAGCATTATTGGACGCAGGGCTACAACGATATGGTGACGTTTACTGACTCCGGAATGCAGTTTTTGGCCTCCGGCTCCATGTCGATTTCCATGTTCCGCTATACGTTCTTTACCATCTACAACAAGGATCTGTTCGTTGATTATCAGCTTCCCGATCTTTATGAGACCGTAAAGCAGGGAGAGTGGACCCTGGACTATCAATATTCCATCGTCAAGGATCACTACGTGGACAAGGACGGCGATTCCAAGGCTTCTACAGGAGATTTCTACGGCTTTGTGACCGGTAACATTGTTTCGGTTGACCCCTATATGGTGGCATCTGATACGCACATGATCATCAAGGATCCCGATACAGGCGAGTTGACGTATAATTCCGATGCGCTGGCCAAGCTCGTTGATCTGTGTGACAAGGTTCAGCTCCTCTACAACGATGAGTCCACCTACGTGTACGATGGAGGCGTGGATGATGGTCTGGGCAGCGCTACGCTCATCAATCACTTCGCCGAAAAAAATGCCTTGATGGCTACGACCACCTTCATCAGTATGGAGAATAATTTTGAGAGATTGGGCGCTCTGTCCTACGGCATTGCACCTATGCCCAAATTTTCTTCCATTCAGAAGAACTACTATTCCTACGTCCAAGATCAGGTAAGCTCGTTTGGTATTTCCACTGTCGTCAGTGATGAAGCCCGACAGGAAATGTGCGCGGCTGTGTTGGAGGCTATGGCGTATCACAGTTATCGACTGGTGCGTCCTGCGTATTATGAGACGGTGCTGTCCAAGCGATACATGCAGGATCCCCAGTCCAACGAGGTACTGGATCTGATCTTCGATTCCTTGTATTTCGATTTTTCCTCTACCTGCTCCGATATTTTCCCGAACTGTGAGATCCGAAATAATCTGCGTCCCCTCCTTTCCGGAGAGAGTAACACGATTGCTGCTTCCACTAAATCCTGGAAAAGGATCGTCGAGCACAAATTGGATGATTACAATGAGATTTTGGAGGGGCTTGTGCCCTGATCGGGTATGGTTTCCCGTTTCCCGTGCAAGCATATGTTCTACCAACCATTCTAAACGGTAAGTGAAAGGAGTACGTATACCATGAAACACAATTTTATCCGCATTGTTGCTACGGTCTTGGCACTTCTCATGTTGGTGCCGGCATCCTTGGCAGGGTGCAGGCGCTCTCCCGGTACGACCGAGGGAACGACTGCTCCCGACACGGGCGCTCTCCCCATCGAGACCGAGCCGCAAGGACCCGATGCCTTTGAAAATACCCTTCTTCTGGCTGCCGACGGGCAGACGGAATATACCATCGTTGTCCCCGATTACGCCGCCGCCTGGGAGCTGGAGGCTGCCGATCGTCTGGTGGCCACGCTGGCAGAGCTGGGCGTGACGGTCACCCCCACGGTGGATACCTCTGCCACGTCTACCGCCAAGGAGATCGTGGTGGGCTATACCAACCGCAACTCCGAGCTGGCCAAGGATTTCTTTGAGGTGGGCATCCTGGGCTACCACGTGGCCGCCATCGGAGAAAAGCTCTTCATCGGTGCCAACAGTGAGTCGGGTATGACCGAGGCGCTCGCTCGCTTGACCGCCGACCTGATCTCCGACGGCAACCGCTTGGCCCTCAAGCAGGGCTACGTCTGTAAGGCCGTGGGTGAGCCCGCCGCAGAGGATATCCCCACCCTGACTGGCCCCTACGCCGCCAGCATCGCCTACGCAGGCAGCGTGGCCAACGACGTTCAGGGCTACTACACCGACGGCCGTCGCCAAGCCTTCGTCATGACCAACCAAACCATGTCCATTACCCATAACATGGCTGAGGAAGGGAACCGCCAGATCTCCTCCATGGTCAACGAGTACGGCATCCCCTACCTGCGGGATACCATGTCCGCCTACGTGGAGACTGCCAACGGGCGCTTCTATTCCAAGGATTCCGTGGATGTCGCCGACATGAATATCTTCCGCTACGGTGCTTACTTCTACGAGACCCACATTCACGGCGAGAGCTTTATTCCTTCTCTCGAGGTGGATGAGTCGGCAGAGCCCGTGGATATGCTGAAGGGCTTCAAGCGTATGAGCGGCAACGATGCTACGGCCCAAAAGGACGATCAGACGGGCTCCTTGATCATCTCCGTGACGTCCAACAAGGATCCTTATATTACCTTCCCCCGCAAATATAATGTGGATGCCGATACATATGATACCATTCTGATCACCATGAAGACGGAGTCCTCCACTTCGGCACAGTTCTGGCTGGGTGCAGGCCCCCACAACGGCATCAACGCCGAGCAGAACGTTTCCTTCAAGGTGGTCCCCGGTGAGATGCGTACCTATGCCGTATACTTGAAGAACGTCACGGACTACGAGGGTATTCTGAACACCCTTCGCCTGGACTTGATGGGCGGTAAGGACGGAGAAACGGTGGAGGTGAAGGAAATCAAGGCTGTCAAGACCAACGCCTCGGACGCTCCCGCCGTGGTCATGGATCGCGTTCTCTACACCTATTCCGACAAGCTCCATTCGGCCGTTCATCTGATCGCTATCAATGATGTCACGGATTTGAAGACCTACGGTATGGAGACCGCCATTGAGAAATCCCGTGTAAGATCTCTGCTGGTGATCGACGGGAGCGGTGAGCATACCTCTCTTGAAGGGGTGGATTGGAGCACCGCCGTAGCCGTGGCCTTTGACGTGGATCGCGCCGGCGTGTTCGGTTATATCCTGACCCTGGATGAGGGCGTGGGTAGCATGACCGTTACCGAAAAGGACGGCTGCTACGTGATCGATCAGAAGGCCGCCGCCAAGGCCTCCTACAAGGCGCATGACGAGATCAACCTCGGCCAGCGTATCTACAACGATTCCACCCACAGCTTCGATGGCTTCCGCAAGGCCGTCCGCGAGGAGCGCAATCCTCTGACGGTAACCGTCACCACCAATCGCTTTAACGGCAAATCCTTGGGCTACGACGCCCTTCGCGGCGCATACCGCCTGGAGCTGCAGGGTACGGGCTTCAACGAGGCCTACTACCAGCATCCCGACCGCCACTACCGTGTTGACGTAAAGGTGGAGGGCGATGCCAACGACCGTAACATCTATATGTACACCTATGCCTATTCGGGCAGCTTGGAGTGCGCGGCTCTTCTGGATAAGGAGGGACGGGTCATGCCCTACCTCTTGCAGGTCTGCAAGAATTTCCAGGGTGAGAACGAGGAGCCCATTATCGATCACGGCGATTCCATGTACGCCGAGGTCTATTTCCCTATGACCGTCAAGAGCGGAGAGAGCGTGGAGTTCTCGGTGCTCAATCTCTACCAGAACTGGGGTATCTTCCCTCTGAAGCAGATCTCAACTGTCCAGTTCGGCTGTCCCTACTACCACCTGTCTACCGGTGTCACCGAGACCAACTGCATTGCCTCCTTCTACGTAAACAACAAGGACAGCTGGTTCCTTCCCGATTTCCGCGGTATGTCTGCTCCTTTGTGGGAGTCTCAGCCCCAGCACCACTCGGGCGGCCGCCTTTACTTCCTGCAATACACCGACGCGGAGGGGAACGATTACGCCTCTGAGAAGACTGTGGACGAGATCCTGTCCTACGGTCCCGTGTACGCTGACGTAAGGATGGGTCACCTTTCCGATGACGGGTGTATCTCCATTGATTACCGTCACATGGAAATGCCCCAGACCGACGAGAACCGCACCTACTACGAGATCCGTATGACGGTGCTGAAGGACGTCTCCTTCAAGAATTTCAGAGAAGACTTCTCCTTCTTCTCCATGGACAGCCACAATGTGACCTACCAAACCCTCGGCTACCTGGACGAGAACAACAAGCCCGTGGTTACCTCGACCAGCAGGTCCGACGAGGTCCGGTACTACACCCTTGGCAAGCAGTCTCCCTTCGTGTCCTTGTCGGACACCTCCGCCGCTGAATACGTCAACCTGGCGGCTGTGATCAAGGATTACGCGCTTACCTTGAGCGGCGAGGTATTTACGGGCAACATGGTTCTCTCCGAGACCTACAGTGGCGACAAGAATTATGTCTCCCTGTCCTTCGACCTGGGCGAGGTGACCTTGAAGGCGGGAGATACCATCAACATCAACATGATCCTGATTCCCTGGGGCTCCCAGCTTACCCCCGAAAAGGATATTTCCAACGTGCTGAACGTGCGCAACGATACCTGCCTGGATCCCATCAAGGCCAACGTCAAGACGGGTACTCTTTTGCCCGATACCTACATGCCTAAGATCAAGGCCGAGGGCGAGGTGGCAGAGTTTACCTTGTCGGGGGCAGACAACAACATGGCTGTCCGCGTGTACGGCTTTGATGATTACGTACGGCCCATCATTGAGGAGTACGTAGACGGTGCGTGGGTGAAGTACAAGACCGCTTCCTCCAATGGCTACGACGGCTACATGGCCCATTACGACGGGGACGGCACCTATTCCTTCTCCTTCATCGTGGATATGAGCAACGGCGACCGTACCTTCAGAGTCAAGCAAGACGCGACCGAGGCTCCCGATACTCCGGACGAGCCCGATACTCCGGACGAGCCCGAGACCGTTGACCCTGCCCTGCCCGTTTACATCGCAGGTCCCGCTGACCTGGCCAATGCTGCTACCACCTCCGGTGTTGGCATCGCAGGTGCGGAGGTCAAGAACGAGCACGGCCTCGAGTTCGTGAGCATCACCGTGAATAGCGGCGATCCCCAGTTCAACGTTGGCAGTAGTCTGGGTGTACTGCCCAATTACTTGGCTATCGTGTACCGCACCACCGCCGAGGAGGATGGCGAGATGTTCATCGGTACCGCAAACGGCCCCAACGGCCAGACCGACCACGTTGTTCTTCCTTGGATTAAGGACGGCAACTGGAATCTGATGCTGATTGACCTGTCTACCGTACCGAATATCACAGACGGTAACATCGGTTACTTCCGTCTGGATCCCTTCAGAGGCCAGGTTGAGGGTTCTCTCGACGTCGCTTACATCGGCTTCTTCAACACGGCCGAGAGCGCCGAGAGCTACGCTGCAAACTTCCTGAGCAAGCCCATCGCTATAGCTGACCCCGCATACCTCGCCGTGGAGGCTGCTTCCGGTAACGATATGGCTGTCGGCGAAGTCACCACAGAGGATAACAGAACCTTCGTTCGTCTGACCGCTACCGGTGGCGATCCTTACTTCTCAATCCTGAATCCCGGTGCAAACGTGCAGTCCGACATCCTGGCTATCGCCTACCGTACCAATTCCAAGGCCATGGGCGAGTTCTACGTTGGCTCCGGTGCAGGTATCACCGCTCAGGGCGATCACTTCAACGTCAATTGGATGGAGGGCGGTTGGAATCTGATGGTCATTGATCTTTCCACGGTTGAAAGTTTGACCTCCATTACCGGCGATATGGTCAACTTCTTGCGTATAGACTTCTTCACCAACGCCGGTTCTGAGGGCGACTACTTCGATATCGAGTACGTGGCATTCTTTGAGTCCGTTGCCGCTGCAGAGGCCTATTACAATATTCTCCATCGTCCCACTGCTGAGGAGCCCTCAGAACCCGATCCCGGCCCCGTGGATCCCATGGCTCCCATCAGCATCTTCGAGGCTGCAGACCTTGCCACCATCACACGTCCCGATCTCGGTAGCTTGACTCCGGATTGCGTATCCATCGTTGACAACTATTTGCATATTGTTCCGATCGGTCCCGATCCTTACTGGTATCCCTTCTTCAACGTTGACGGCGCACGCTACGTCGTCATCCGTTACCGCACTAACGCTACCGGTGTCGATACCCAGTTCTATATCGGTTCTTATAGTGGAGCCCCCACCGGTGATCATAATAGCCTCAAGCAGCCCGTTATCGCCGACGGCGAGTGGCATCTGGCTATCTTTGATACCCAGCCGATCATCGATCTGGGACTGTATGACGGCTCTTATGTGTCTTTCTTCCGTTTCGACGTTTTGGAGGGCATCCATAACGACGACGATGGTGGCCGTTATCCGCTCCCTGAGGGGTGTTACGTTGACGTTGAGTACGTTGCATTCTTCCACAGCCCCGAGGCCGCCGAGGAATACGACCGCAATCTTCATGACATGTCCGTCGATAACGGAGTGGGTGATTGACCTTCCTGTTTTGCACAAAAGCTTTTTGGGGATGACGAGCTATCTCAATGGGGTTCCTCGTTATCCCTCCCCGCAAATCTTTTGTATATTGCATGTATATTGCAAAAAATGAAAAAAGGAGATAATTATGAACATCAAGCGTATTCTTGCTCTCATCACCTGTGCTGTCATGCTGCTGACCATGTTCCCCGTGGCCGTGCTGACCACCGGCGCTGCTGACATTGAGGGCGACTGGACCACCTATCGTTCTGCCGACGAGTACGAGACCCCTGAGGAGGGTGAAGAGCCTATCATTTACAAGCCTGAGGCCGGTTACGAGTATACCTCTGAAGGCTTCACCGTTGTTCCTGCCGACTACAAGGACACGACCCCCTTCATGACCGTGCAGACCAAGGAAAAGCAGTCCATCAAGGACGGCATCTATGTCGAGTTTCGCATTGACGACTTTTCCTATGATGGCGGCACCGGTGCTGACCATTGGATCTGCGTGAACCTGAACACGGAGAAGAATATCGCTCCCGGTAAAACCGCATACGGCGGCGGCTGGCTGTCCTTGATCCGCGGTAACGGTGACGGCAACGGTGCCATTCAGCCTCACCTGACCGATCCCGCCACCGAGGAGTTCGGTGGCACCTTCAGAAACATTGGTTCTACCCAAGGTACGGCTACCCTGGACGATCAGAATCGCGAGATCTACACCTTCGAGGTTACCTGGAATGGTTCCGAGTACGAGATGAAGGTCAACGGCTCTGTGGTGCCCGGTGCCGCTGAGTCCACTGCTCTCCTGGAGAAGCTGGATGCTAACGGTGAGTTCTACGTTGGTATCACCATGCAGTCCGGTGCTAAGGACGGTACTGCCGCGCTGACCATTCTGAAGTACGGTACGTCCGCTGCTGACGCTACCACTCCTGTCGGCTCCGACTCTAAGAAGCCCGAGGAGAACGAGATGACCATCGCTGATATCGCTGATCCCTCCACGGTCGAGGCGAACAAGCCTGCTATCCTGTGGACTCCCGAAACATACAACATGAAGCCCGGTAACAACTGCACCTTCACCGTGCTCGGTGACGATACTTGGCGCGTTGACTGCACCGACACCTCTGTGTTCATGTACTTTACTCCCAAAAGATCCTGGTCTTGGTCTGCTGAGGATTTCCCCGTATTTGGCGTCATGCTCCGCAACATCTGGGCTGACAGCGGAAGCCTGCTGTACTGCGCCGGTGAGGTTATGGCTCCTACCAGTCAGCATGTCAATCCCTTCTCTATCTACGATGGTGAGTTCTACGGTAATAGCGAGGAGTACGTCTTCGTTCCCATTGATCTGACCGACCTGTGGGAGGGCCGTATCAACGACATGCGCCTTGATCTGAGAATGGACGATCCCGAGAGCCGTTCGTTCGACCTCTGCTTCGCCGGTATGTTCCGATCTGAGGAGGAAGCTTACGCATACGCCGGCGCTTGGCTGACCGAGAGGGGCGTTTCTTCCGACCCTGTGACCGAGGCTCCCACCGAGTCCCCCACCGAGGCTCCTGAAGCTCAGGATACTGAGGCTCCCGCTGAGGGCACTCAGGATCCCACTGACGGTACTCAGACTTCCGACACGGAGACCGACGCCCCTGCTAAGAAGGGCTGCGGTAGTGTGATCGGTATGGGAACTGTGGCCGTTCTGGCTGCTGCCACTGCAACTGTAGCTCTGAAGAAGAAGGACTGATCATAGTTTTTCCGGCTTCTCTTAGTTCCCCCTCTCTGCTCCCCCTTGGCAAGAGAGGGGATTCTTTCAACACTTACATTTTCTTCGGTGCCCGTGCTTGGCGGCATAAATCACGGTGCGTGGGTGGAGTATGCTGATGGTCAAGTCAAAGAAGAGATCAAAGATTCGCTAACTGATGGAATCGAAGATCGTAATCAAAAAGCGCGCAACTCATCCGAGCTGCGCGCCTGTCTATTTTTAGAAAGAAAAATACCTGCATATGCCGAGGTGTTCGACATATGCAGGTATTGGTGACCCGGACGGGAGATCGAAATCCTCGCTACGCTCGGGGCAAGCCGCACCAAGAAATTCAAAGTGAAATCCTCACTTGCGGCTTGCAGAGTTCTCATACCGAAACGGATGATCAAAAAAGGGGCTGAGTCATTAACTCCCCCAAAAATCAAAAAAAGCGGTTGTTCAAAACCGAAAGGGCTTGAACAACCGCTTGCTTTGTTGTATAATTTAATTGCTACAAAAACCCTACAAGAAAGCGAGGTAATTATACAACAATGA
>JAZNJA010000112.1:0-2925 GCA_045577755.1 Eubacteriales bacterium | reverse complement strand
GATCAGAAATGCTCAAAGATACCGGCGGGACGGGGGGGAAAGGCGCGGAAAAAGTCGGGGGCGGGGTTTCGAAACTCGGTATGCTCGGTATAGCGGGCGATCTCGTAGCCATAGGAGCCATAGCCGAAGACCAGCTGGGTCAGGGCGGGAATATCGGCGGACAGGTCGTAGTCGGAACCGTCGGGGAGCTTGGTGACGGTGGCTTTTCCCTCAGCGTAGTCCACCCGCCAGGTGCCCTCGGTGGCATCCCCCGGCCAGGGAGAGGTCTCGGGCTCGGTGGTTCTGACCGTGAAGCTCCCTGCCTTGGCAGGGTACTGCAGGGCCTCCAGCACGGCCTTGACATCGTTGATGCGGGCCATGATGTCGGGGAGGACCGTGATGCTTGTGTGCATATAGTGGCGGAGGCGCAGCTCGATCTCGGGGGCCATGGCGGTATTATGGAGCTTGACGGTCTCCATTTCTCCCTCATACATACGGAGGAAGCCCAGGAGCTTATCCAGGGCAGCGGGGGTGGTGAAGACCAGCTCGTGGACATGGAGGTTGACGCTGACCATGCGGTTCACCGAGAAGAACTGTTCCGGCTCCAGGATGAGGTAGCCGTCCGCTACCCCCTCACGGTCACGGGAGAGGTAGATCCGCCGTCCGCTGTGCTCGCCGGGGTAGCTGTGGACGCTGCGGCGAGGGAGGAGATTGCGGCCCCTAGCGAAGGTGTTATAGGCCTCGGCCAGCTCGGCGCTGTGGGCTTGATCGGCGCAACGGATGAGATCGGGATAGCGGGGGAGAAAGGAGAGGGCGGTGATGGGAAACTCCAGCACTCTGTGGTCGGCCACCCGCTCGAAGCCGAACTTGCGGTAGTAGGCGAAGGAGAAGGGATGGAGGACGGTCAGGGGGACGGCGCGGCGGGCGCACTCGGCGGCCATCTCCGCGAAGGACTCCCGCACCAGGCCACCGCGGCGGTACTGGGGATCGGTGCCCACTCCGCCGATCAGCCCCGCAGGGAGGATGGCTCCGTTGAGGTGGATCTCACGAAAGGACAGGACAGCGCCGTTCATGTGGCGGCCATCGGGGGTGACGGTCTCATAGCGGACGCGGTTTTTGTCCTCGTTCAGGATCTTGAGGGTATGCTCGGTCATGATGATCTCCTTTCGCGGGGGTCAGCGCACTTTGGCCTGGAAGGCTACGGCGCGACCCAGAATGTGGATGCTGTCCAGCTCCTCACCGACGAACACCAGGGGAGGATAGTCGGCATTTTCGGCCATCAGCACCAGCTTTTGCTCGGTGGGATAGTAGTACACCCGCTTGAGGGTGGCCTCGTTCTCTACCACCACGGCGGCGATCTCACCGTTATTGACCAGGTCGGTCTGCTGGATGAAGACCTCGTCTCCGTCGTGGATGCGGGCTCCGATCATGCTGTCTCCCTTGGCGATGAGGCAGAAGTCCGCGGCGGTATCGGCGGAGGTGACGTAGCCGCCGTCGGGGTCCTCCTCGGCCAGGATGGGGAGACCGCAGGCGATGGCGCCCAGGATGGGGTAACGGCGCAGGCGCAAGGGGGAGAGGTTGTCAGGGGGGGCTATGATGGACTCATCAGCGGTCATAGCGGCGCCCTCCTTACCCAGAAGCCAGAGCTCGGAGACCTCCAGCACCTCGGCGATGCGGAGAACGGCGTCGGATTTGGGCATATACTTGCCGTTCATGTACTGGCTGATACGGGCTTTGGAGAGGCCCGCGCGACAGGCCAGGTCTGTGGGACGGAGGCCGCGGGCCTCCATGGCTTGCTTCAGTCGAGCTTGGAATATTTCCATATGGCGTCCTTTTCCGAGGCTTTCCCTGCTTGGGGGGCCTCTTTCTTTTTGGGGCGGTTTTCTGCTTTCATTATACAGGAGGAGCGGGGGTTTGTCAAGGGGGTGGACGAAAAAAGTTAAGAAAACTTAAAAAGTGGTATTGACAAACCGTCGGGGGTGTGTTATACTGATCGTGCGTTAAGTAAACTTAACGGTTTTGGCCTGAGGGGCTATGAGGGGCGAACAGAGGCTCCGCAGTCCTCGGGTCGGTGATTCGCAATGTCAGAATGACGGAACAGGAGGTACACGTGAAGAAAACTGAACCGACAGACAATCAAGTGGGGGAGGAGCTTGTATCCGAGGCCGAGATGGTACTGGGGATCTGCCCATACTACAAGCGGGATCGGGGCGGCGGTGTGGTGGTTTGTGAATCCGCCCGCTTCCGTTTTCCCGACAAGCTCTCGCGCCGGGAGATCGTTTACCGCTTTTGCGGTCATCCCGACGGCTACAAGCTCTGTCCCCTCAAGCAGGCGCTGGATCATTACTACGAAAGGAAGTACGCCCATGAAGCATCCGATCAGACCGCGTAAGCCCGCCTCCGGACTTTCTGCGGCGGTGGAGGAGACTCTTGCCCTCTATCACGCCTGGCTGGGGTATCTTCTGTCCCGGCTGGGGGAGGAGACTCTGCGGGTTCCCGTGGCGGATATTTCTGCCGCTCTGGGGCAGCTTTGCTGCTCGGTGAGCCGCGAGGGCGGGGAATACGTCATCCGCATAGGGGATGGCGGGGAAGGAGGGGCCTGTGACCGATCCGACCATGCCGAGGAATGACTGCCGCGATATGCCGCGGAACACCGAGGAGGCCAAGGACGGAAAACGCTGCCGCCGTGTGGAGGACGCCTTGTACCGCCGCGCCTGCGGGTACAAGGTCAAGCTAAAAAAATCCTTCAAGGTCAAGACCGTGGCCTACGATCGGGACACCGGCAAAAAGCTGGAGGAGAGAGAGGACCTGCGGGAGGGCTTTGAGGAGGTACATATCCCCGCTGACGTGCGGGTCTGCGCCTACTACCTCAACAACCGCGACCCCGCGCGGTGGCGGGAGCATCCCAAGGAGGAGGGGGAGGAAGTCGGAGGCCAAGCGGTCTTA
>JAZNJA010000111.1:0-14851 GCA_045577755.1 Eubacteriales bacterium | reverse complement strand
CATCCCATATTGTCGTGAACGGGTTGGGAACGGTCGAAGTGTTTTTCTGCCGTGTTTTCGCACAGTAGCTGCTTGTCCGCCTCGGCAAGCACACTCCAGAACGGAAAATATGTTTCGTAGAATTTTTCAAGTGGCATGGCTCAGGCTCCTTTCAAATGACTTTTTTGTATTATACCATATTTTTATAAATTTTTCAATCGTTTAACAGCAAAAAAGAGCCGACCTCTATAGCCGGCTCTTCTTTGTAAGCGTTATTACATCATCACCGTTTCTTCGCTGCCGTCCTTTCGTGAATACACCAAGGGGAGATCACGGAGCGGGACTGTCGGCGGACGGTTCTTTCGGGTCGGGTGCCGCGGTTTCGTGGGGAGCGGGCTCGTGTCCGACGTAGAGGCCAAGGGCCTTCACCCAGTCCATAATCGTCCCCTCGGCGTCCTGAATGTCGTTGCGCGAGATCGCGAGCCCCGGGATCACCCTGGCGTTTGGCTCGAGAGCGGCGATGGTCTCATTCGTCCCCGAGAATCCAAGACCGCCGTGGGTATTGAAGGTGATGATGGTTTTGCCCGAAAAATCGTAGGTGTCAAAGAAGGTGTACAGGATCCGCGGCATATCTGCCCACCAGTTGGGATAACCGATGAACACGGTATCATAGTAATCAAAGCTCTCGATACGGCCTCGGAAGGTGGGGGGCGTTTCGCTGGTCAGCTCATTCTGCGCGTACTCCATCAGCTCGTCGTGGTCGGTGGGATAGGGCACCGTGGGAACGATGCGGAAGATGTCGGCCCCGGTGCTCTCCTGAATGACGTACGCCATGTATTGAGTATTGCCAAGGGTCTCGCCATTGATCTCCACAGAGCTGTTGTCGTTACTGTCGGGCATGGAGAAGTAAACGACCAGCACCTTGGTATCCGGCGTAGAGGGGGTCTCGACCCCGTCGGTTGCGGGAGGGAGGGTTTCGCTATCGCCCTCGTGGGTGCCGCGACGGCAAGAGACCGCGGAAGCGCACAGCACGATGCAGAGTAAGATCAGCAAAATTCTTTTCATCGGTTGTTCCTCATCCGTATTTCTTTTCAGGCACGATGACCCATCACGGCGGAGCTTATCCCGCACATACGGTTCTTTCTATTGACTTATTCCGAATTTATGGTATCATGAAACCATTCAAAGAAATTATACACCTGAACGCTACGGTAAGTCAAGGGGTTTTTGGAAAAAAGCGCGGATTTTACGTAGTGTTACAATAGATGTGAGCCCAAAAGTAAAAAGGAATAGACAAAGTGACCGAGTTCTGTTACCTCGGGAGCCTGTGACGCCCGACGCCCACCGCGCCCGCTGTGATGCCGCCCCTGTTTTTTTGAAATCCCCGATTCTTTCTCAAAGGGATTGCGGTTTTTCCTCGTTTATGGTATAATAGGGTATCGAGCAAAAAGGAGACCTTACCGTGCACGTAGCCGAAATCCTTGCCACTGTCATGGGCTTGATCCAGGGCGCCCTGGTCTGGGCGGATCAGCGCGCCAACTGGATATTCTATTGTCTGCAATACGTATGTATGGCCATCTTCAGCCTGAACGCCCGCCTGTACGGAGACATGACCAACTGTGCGGTCTACTTCGCCGTGGGGGTGGTGGGCTGGTTTCTGTGGGGGCGGGGAAGGGAGATGCCCATCCGCCGCTGTTCTCCGCGGGAGAGGGGGATCTACGTCCTGATCCTGGTGGCTCTGACCGCCGTTCTGTATCCCATTCTGCATAGGACAGATGATCCCTTACCCTTGCTGGATGCCCTCACCACGGCCGGAGGTTACTTGGCTACTTACTATATGCTGACCAAAAAGGTGGACGCCTGGGTCCTCTGGTTTGCTGTGGACATTCTGTACGTAGTCGAGTACTACCGCTTACCCGACAGAGCCTGGTATCTCATCGGTCTCAATTTCATCTGGACGGTCATGGCGGTGGGGAGCTTTATTTCCTGGAACCGAAAATCGAGGGAGGAACAAGCATGAAACGGAAAACCGTATATTGCGCGGGGAAATTCACCCTCCGCGGGGACAAGAGTCTCCCCCTTGACTGGAGGCTGACCGAGGATTACCGCGCTGTTCTCCTGGGAGATCCCGCCCTGCTGGTCAAGGCGGACACGGGACTCACGGTGCTGGAGCGCTGGCACTACGGCGGGCCCTTCTACTGCGAGCAGGCCTCGGGCGGCGTGTTCACCTCCACCGACTGCGTGGCGGTTCTGACCGCCGAGCGGGCTTCTGTGGAGGCCTGTGACGTATACGCGGCGGTATTCGGGGAGAGCTTTTCGGTGGGGACGGTGGTGGAGCTGGGCTGGGCCATCGAGCTGCGCAAGGATATCGTCATCCTCTACAAGCGGCAGAAATCCGCCTATTCCATCGCCTCGGAGTACTGGTTCGCCATCGCGGACGCCATGCGGCGCGGCGACAGGGTGAAGGTGGCTTCCTATACCGAGGAGGGGGAGATCCCCTCGCTGCTGGCCTCGCTTTTGCCTGATTGACGGCACCGACTCTGGGCCGGACAGTTTTTTTCGTAAAAAATCCGCCGTCCGCGGACATATTTTCCCGAAAAATCCGTCTTACCTTATGAAAGCACCCCATCACCCCCGAAAGGAGGCCGACCATGCCCGAAAAGCTGCCCGACGAAAGGATCATAGCCCTCTACAACGCCCGCGACGAGAAAGCCATCCAAGCCACCGCCGATAAGTACGGGAATTTCTGCATGAGCCTGTCCTACGATATCCTTGGGAGCCGTCCCGATGCCGAGGAGTGTGTCAACGACACCTACCTCCGCGCCTGGAACAGCATTCCCCCCGCCAGGCCCAAGAAGCTCCAGGCCTTCCTCGCCGCCATCACCCGCCGACTGTCCCTGGACCGCTACCGCGAGCAGAGAGCCGCCAAGCGCAACAAGGATCTGGAGATCTCCTTCGAGGAGCTGTCCGACATGATCGAAGCCCCCGACGACCGCGCCGACGAGCTGCCCGAGCTGCTTGACGGCTTCCTCCGTACTCTGGACCACCCCGAGCGCCGCCTCTTCCTCCGCCGCTACTGGCTCTCGGTGACCGTGGAGGCCCTGGCAAAGGAGGAGGGAACCACCAAAAACGCCGTTACGGTCCGACTCTACAAAACCCGAAGCAAGCTCAAAGCATACTTACAGGAAAGGGGGTACACGGTATGAGAGGCGACCTTGTGTTTGAGAAGCTGGGGGAGATCGACCCCGAGCTCATTGCCGACGCCCTGCCCGACGCGGTGCCCCTGTACCGTCTGGGCGGTGAAGATCCCAAGCCCCCCAAGAAGCACCCCAACCTCCGCAAGGCTCTTGTGGTCTGCGCCTGCCTGCTCCTGGCGGGACTTTTCCTGGTCGGCGGCGGCATCGCCCTGTCCCGCTCCTTGGAATTCCCGTGGGAGACCGACACGGACGAAACACCCACCGATCAAGGGAAAGAGCTTACCTATCAAGGCACCGTCACCATAGACGGCCTCCCCCCCCTTACGGGCAGCGATGACCTCACCGCCATGGGAGACGAGATCAAGGCCCGCTTCTCCGCCGCCACCCTCTTGGAGGACGTGTGTGAATGTGATCGCGACCTGCCCATTCAGATCGGTGAAGACTCTTTGACCTACAACCGAGACCACGGCTGCTTCCGCGACGGGAAAACGGGGAAGGTCTATCGGCTCAGAGACGAGGATCGGGCATATATGGAGGATCTGCTGGCCATGCTTGAGCCTCCCGTCATCATGGACTACACCCACGCCACCCTCCATCCTCTGGATGCCTATACCTGCACCGTCAGTCTGGCAGAGAATGAGAAATTCCCCAATATCTTCAAGGTTAAGGAGATCTACCTCCGCCCCACGGCAGAGGGAAGCGACTATCGGACAGACAGCTTCCGCGAGATCCTCGACAGAGACAGCTTCTACTGCGGCACCATCCCCGAGGACGCCCCCTTGGGCGACTACGAGCTGGTGGTCTCCCTGTTCACTCCCTATACGGGGAGGTATACGGAGCTGACCCTGACCTCGCCTACCCCCGCCGTCACCGTGGCCGCCCACGAAAAGGAGCCTCACTACGCCTTCTTCTATGAATGCGAGAAGAATATATACCGCAAAGGCGAAACCGTCAGCCTCACCGCCGGACTCATCAACCGCGGGGACGACATCTACCGCTGGTCCACCGAGCTGTCCATCCTGCCCACCGTGACCCTGCGTACCGTCCGTGACGGCGAGACCCTGACCTATCCCATGACCACGGGGCTGGAGCTGGATTGGTCGGGAGAGCTGTATCACATGACCTACAATGAGCCCTCCAAGTACGAATTCTGGACGGTCACCCCCGACTCTTTGCCCGTGGGTGTGTACGACCTCGTCCTCTCCTTCGAGGGGCATGAGAGGGTCTTTGAAAATGTCCTCGCGGTCACCGATCGGGACATTGACCATGAGTTTGAGATCAACTACTTCATAAAAGAGTCCCCCATTCTGACCGAGGGTGTAGCCCTCACCCTGCAGATCCGCGTGACCCTGCGAGGCGGTGACCTGTATCGCCACGGCTCCTCCACCTGCTTCCTCCCCGATAAGCTGTTCTTTGCCTGTGAGACCGAGGATGCTTTCGGGCATATCTCCCCCAAGCTCACCCATCTTCAGGTGGATGCGGACGGGAACGGCAGCGGACCCATTGTCGAGGATGGCATACACATCCGTCTCTGGCGGGAAGGAGAGACCAAGATCTTCACCTATGAGGTCAGGATCGACGGGAATGGCGGGCTCGGTGACGTAATCGCGGGCGAGTATGACCTCACGGTGGGCTACGACGGTGAGACACCCATCGTCTTTGAGAAAGCACTCACGGCAGTTGCCCCTTGACAAGCCCTCAAAATTGTGCTACAATACCTCCGTATCCCTTTTCGGATATGGAGGTATTTTCATGAACCGACCGAATACCAACAAGAATGACCGCGCCGCGTCGAATGCAGATATCCCCGCTGACCTGCATCTGTACCGCCTGGGCGCCGAAAAGCCCACTCCGCCTCCTCGCGGCTCCGGAGGGAGAGGGTGGATGATCCTTGCCTGTATCCTGATGGCACTGCTGCTGACGGCTGTGGGCAGCCTGGCCCTGGCCCGCTCGCGGGCACCTGCCTACATGACCGAGCCCGTCGGGGACGGCACCCGTCCGAACGGGGGCTACGGTCCCGCCCCAAGCCTGTCACTTGAGGGGATCGTCACCGTCAGCGGCTTCGGTCCCCTGATGGGCCGGGAGCCCCTGACTGTCCTGGGTGAGGGCATCAAGTCCTGCTTCGCCTCCGCTGTCCCTGCGGGAGGGGAGTGCCAATGCCCTCGGGAGACGGAGATCCACATCGGTGGCGTTTCCTATTCCTACGACCGCGATCACGGCTGCTTTGAGAGCTGGAGGGACGGAGCCGTCCGCCTGATGGACAAGGAAGGGAGGGCATGGATGGACAAGACCCTTGAGGAGCTGGAGCAAATGCCCTCACAAATGGATTTTTTCAAGGTCTACGACATCATTGAGTGCATCCCGCTGTACGACCTGCGGAACACGGACATCTACGACGGTACCATCAACGAGATCCTCAGCATCATTGACCGCATGGAGCCTACCGACACCCCCTCGAACAGCGTGGGGCAGTATACTCTGATCCTGGGAAATGAGAAGTATACGACGGCGGACGAGGTCCTGCGGGATGAGGCTACCGGTGACCTGTACGCCCTCGTCGGGGCAGACTTCCCGAGGCTCTATGAGCTGTTGGAGGATCTTTGCTTCTGCTCTCCCATGGGGCCTCTGGAGATCCCCACGGCTCAACAGACGTTCCACTATACCCCCGCTCGGCTATATCCCGGTGACGTCTATACTCTGTACGAAACGTCCGAGGCGGGAGTCTTCGGCCCCTTCCGTGTCAAGGAGGTCTACCTGTGCTATATGGGTGAGAACGCCGACTACCGCATCAGTCTTGTGAGCGGCGCTCACCCCAATTCCCCCTATGCGGCGGCCATCCCCTCCGACGCACCCTTCGGGGAGTATCGGATCGAGGCAGTCCTGTACCCCGTCCGAACCGAGGGGACCGAGACATACGGCATCGAATCGGACGAAGCGGTTCTGACGGTGCTCCCCCATGAACGAGCCACGGGCTATACCTTCACCTGTACCCCCGACGGGGAAGCCTTCACCCGGGGAGAATTCATTCGGGTGGTCGCGGGTATGCGAAACGACGGGGACGACATCCACCGTTTGACCTATTACGACCGCGTGTATCCCGACGTCACCATCCGCACGGTCGTCAACGGCTACGAATACAGGTATCGGCTCCAGAATATGGAGGATCAGGACTTTGTCAGCTCATCCAAGCTCCTGAAAAGCGGCGAGGTTTCGGAGGGGACGTTCATGTTTATGGAGCGAGACTCCTCGGAGCTCCTCGCGGGCTCCTATGACGTGATCGTTTCCTTTGAGGGCCACGAGACGGTGTTTACCAACGCCTTCACCCTGACAGACCCTTGACAATCCACGAAAAATATGCTACAATACCTCCATACCCACTCTCGGATATGGAGGTATTCTTATGAACCATCCCGACAAGTATCTGGCCAAGCGCTACGACACACCCAACCGTTCCAAGGCTTTCACGGATGCCGTCTACGCGGGGGACAGCGAAGACCGCGCCACCCTGACCGACCGCATGAACGCCGCCCAGAGAAGCTACGATCCCCCAGCTCCCGACCTGGTCCCCCTGGTGGGCGAGATGCACGGCCACACAAACCTGTCCGACGGCCGTCCCAATATCGATACCTACTTCCGCAATATCCGCGACCTGGCCAAGCTGGATTTCGCGGTGCTGACCGACCACGACCACGGCGGCGTGGGCTCTCCCGAGCTGTGGGTGGGTAGCCCCTCCAAGTGGGATATCATCAAGCAGAAGGCTCATGAGTACTGCGAGGAAGGGAAGTTCTCCACCCTCCTGGGCTACGAGCGGGACTCCTACCCCTTCTACAACAATCTGGTGCTGTATTTCCGAGACCGCGACCCCGAGATGGTCAGAGGTGTTCGTGACGGCGAGTTCACCGCACAGGAGCTGGCCGCCCTTCTCGCCCGCGACGACGTGCTGACCTGCCCCCACGATACCTACCTCTTCACCTCCGCCGCTGACTTCATGGCCCTTCCCGTGGAGCTCATGACCCCCTTCATCGAGGTCATGTCCCGCGGGGATGCCGCCGAGTACATGGGCAACCCCTGCGGGGCCTCGGACTTCGCCTGCGAGGGCGGCTACTGGCAGGATGCCCTCCGCAGAGGCGCGAAAATGGGTGTCATCGGCGGCAGCGACGACCACGACGGCATGAACGGCCGCATGAACCCAAACCGCACCGATCCCGGCCGCTACCCCGGCGTCACGGGTGTCTGGGCCACCGAGAACACCCCCGAGGCCATCTTTGACGCGCTGAAAGCCAAACGCACCTTCGCCTACATGATGGGCGACCCCTCGGGGGCTATGGGCGGCCGCGTCAACATCGACTTCCGTATCAACGGCCACTACATGGGCGAGACCATCCGGCGCGCCGAGGGCGAGGATCTCACCATCTTCTACCGCGTGGAGTCCGACGTCCGCGTCCGCCGCGTCACCATCGTCAAGAACTGCCGCAACTACGTCACCCTCCGCCCCGCCTCCGAGGTCATCCTGGACTACAGGCAGGAGACCGACTGCGACTGCTACTACCTCCGCGTGGAGCTGTCCGACGGACGGTATGGGTGGACGAGCCCCGTGTGGGTCACAAGGTGAATCGCAAAAGGATCCCTCAATACACGGGGGATCCTTTGTTTTTTCGGATCTGTTACACTTTTTCTCCCTGCCCTTGACATATCCTTCAATTCGTGGTATAATAATAAAATAGGTATACAAACCACAGAAACGGAGCCTTTCCATGAAAAAACTCCTCTGCATAGACGGCAACAGCATCCTCAACCGCTCCTTTTACGGCATCCGCCTGCTGACTACCAAGGACGGCTTTCCCACCAACGCCCTGTACGGGTTGGTGGGCGTCATCAGCCGCGAGCTGGAGGCCCTGAAGCCCGACTACGCCGCCATCGCCTACGACCTGAAGGCCCCCACCTTCCGCCATAAAATGTACGCCGACTACAAGGCAGGCCGCCACGCCATGCCCGATGAGCTTCGCGCACAGATGCCCGTGTCCCGTGAGTTCGCCGAGATGCTGGGCCTCCATATTCTGGACATGGAGGGCTATGAGGCCGACGATATCCTGGGTACCCTGGCCGCCATGGCCGAGGCCGACCCCGAGGACTGCATGGCCTACCTCCTGACGGGTGACAAGGACTCCCTCCAGCTCATCTCTCCCCGCGTCCACGTCCTCCTGGCGGGCAATAACGCCACCACCGACACCGACGAGGCCGCCTTCACCGAGAAGTACGGCGTCCGCCCCGACCAGTTCGTGGACGTCAAGGCCCTCATGGGGGACAGCTCGGACAACATCCCCGGCGTTCCCGGCATCGGCGAGAAGACCGCCTTGAAGCTCATCTCCGAGTTCGGCTCTCTGGACGGCATCTACGAGCAGTTGGAGACCGCCAAGCATACCCCCTCGGTACGCAAAAAGCTCACCGAAGGCAAGGACAGCGCCTATATGTCCCGGACCCTCGCCCGCATCTGCCGTGAGGTCCCCCTGGGCTTGACCCTGGAGGATATCCGCACCACCCCCATGGACAAGCCCCGCGCCCGCGAGCTGTTCTTGAAGTATGAGTTCTCGGGCTTCATCAAGCGGTTCGGACTCACCGAGGAGACCGTAACGGTCCAGCCTACCCTATTTGATGCTATGGGACCGTCGGAGAGCGGACCGTCGGGGACGCCGGTCCCTACGGCGGAGGAACACTCGGTCGCTCCCGTGGAGGAGACCACCGAGACCGTCACCCCCGCCGCCCTCGCCGACCTCCCCCTGGGCCGCTACGCCGTGGCCTATGAGAGCGGTACCCTCACCCTCTGCAAGGAAGGGAAGCTCTACACCTGTCCCGTGGGTACGGTCACTCCCGAGACCGCCGACGCCATCCGCGCATTTCTCACCAAGGACGGCATCACCACCGTCACCTTTGATGCCAAGAACCTCTACCACCGCATGACCGCCGACGGTCTCCCCTTCTGCTCGGTGGATTTCGATATCATGCTGGCCGCCTACGCCCTCAATTCGGGGCTGGGGAGCTTTGACCTGGACCGTATTGCGGTCACCTACCTGGGCAACACGCCCCCCGCCGAGGCCATCCGTTGCCATGAGGCTCTGTGCGACGCCCTTACCGAGCAATTGACCGCCACCCGGCAGTTGAGCGTCTTCCAAAACATGGAAATGCCCCTGGCCGCCGTTCTTTTCGATATGGAGCGCATCGGCTTCAAGGTGGATCGGGAGTCCATCTACCAATACGGCCTGGTGCTGGATACCTACGCCGCCGATCTGGAGTCCCGCATTTTCACCTACGCGGGCAAGCCCTTCAACATCAATTCCCCCAAGCAGCTGGGTGAGATCCTCTTCGAGACCCTCATGCTCCCCACCGACAAGAAGACCAAGACGGGCTACTCCACCTCCGCCGAGGTGCTGGATAAGCTGAAGAAGTACCACCCCATCATCGAGGATATTCTGGAGTACCGTCAGGTCACCAAGCTGAAGTCCACCTACGTGGACGGTCTTCTCAAGGTGGCCGACGGGGCGGGACTGGTGCATACCACCTTCAAGCAGACCGGCACCGCCACGGGCCGCCTCTCCTCCGCCGAGCCCAACCTCCAGAACATCCCCATCCGCACCGAGCTGGGTCGAGAGCTGCGCAAGTTCTTCATTCCCACCACCGAAGGCCGCGTCCTCATCGATGCCGACTACTCTCAGATCGAGCTCCGTCTCCTGGCGGATATCGCGGGAGACACCGCCATGCGGGACGCCTTTATCTCGGGCTTCGATATCCACACCGATACCGCCTCCCGCGTCTTCGCCGTGGACAAGGACCACGTCACGGTGGAGCTCCGCAAGAAGGCCAAGGCCATCAACTTCGGCATCATGTACGGCATGGGCGAGCACTCCCTCTCCGAGGATCTCCACATCTCCCGCGCCGAGGCCAAGTCCTATATCGACAGCTATCTGAACAGCTACCCCGATATCAACCGTTATCTGGACGAGATCATCAAAACCGCCTACGAGCAGGGATTTGTCACCACCAAGCTGGGCCGCCGTCGCTTCATTCCGGAATTAGCCGAGTCCAACAAGATGCGCAAGAAGTTCGGTGAGCGGGTGGCCATGAACTCCCCCATCCAGGGCACCGCCGCCGACATCATGAAGATCGCCATGATCCGCGTCCACGATCGCCTGGCAAAGAGCGGACTGGATGCCAAGCTCATCCTCCAAGTCCACGACGAGCTGATCCTCGAGGCCTCCGCGCAGGATGCCGAGGGGGCTATGAAGCTGCTCTGTGAGGAGATGGAGAACGCGGTCAAGCTCTCCGTTCCGCTTGACGTGGAAGCCCATATCGGTAAGAACTGGTTTGAGGCCCACTAATCACTGCTCCAAGTCCCCTGTAGTTTTGTCATTTCAAATACACACACGAAAGAAGGAAAATCCATGAACTCTATGTCCCGTTCCTCCGGCGTCCTCATGCACGTCACCTCCCTTCCCGGGAGCGATTCCATCGGTTGCTTCGGCAAAGAAGCCCGCGATTTCATCGACTTCCTCGCGGATTGCGGCTTTACCTGGTGGCAGGTCCTGCCCTTCTGCATGGCCGACGAGTGCAATTCCCCCTATAAGTCCTACTCCGCCTTCGGCGGTAACCCCTACCTCCTGGATCTCCGCATCCTGGCCGCTGACGGCTACCTCACCGTGGACGAGCTGGCCACCGTCAAGCAGGACACTCCTTACGTCTGCGAGTACGGCAAGCTGGGTCTGACCCGTATGAATATCCTCCGCCTGGCCGCCTCCCGCGCCACCGATGAGGACCGTGCCGCCGTAGCCGCCTTCGTTGCCGAGAACCCCTACCTGGAGCAGTTCTGCGAGTTCATGGCCCGCCGCGCCGCCAACGGGGATACCCCTTGGTATGAGTGGACGAACGACGAGATCGACGAGACCGAGCATTTTGCCTGGCAGTTCATCCAGTTCCACTTCGTGAAGCAGTGGAATGATATCCGCGCCTACGCCCACGAGAAGGGCATCCGTATCATGGGTGACATTCCCATCTACGTAGCCTACGATTCCTGCGACGTCTGGGCCAACCGCGAGCAGTTCCAGCTGGACAAGGACGGCAAGCCCACGGGTGTCGCCGGCTGTCCCCCCGACTACTTCGCCGAGGACGGCCAGTTCTGGGGCAATCCCCTCTACGACTGGAAGCGCATGAAGAAGGACGACTACGCCTGGTGGTCCGACCGTATGCGCCATATGCTGACCCTCTTCGACGGTGTCCGCATCGACCATTTCCGCGGCCTGGAGGCCTACTGGAGCATCCCCGCCAACGCCGCCACCGCCAAGGAAGGCCACTGGGAGAAGGGCCCCCGCGCTTCTTTTGTCAAGCAGCTCCGTAAGGTGGTGGACGAGTGCGAGGAGAAGCTGGGCTACCGTCCCCTGATCGTAGCCGAGGATCTGGGCGAGACCACCCCCGAGCTGGAGAAGTTCGTGAAGGACAGCGGCTTCCCCGGTATGCGTGTCCTCCAGTTCGCTTTTGACGGCGACCCCGAGAACACCCACCTCCCCCACAATTACGTGGCCAACACCGTGGCCTACACCGGCACCCACGACAACAACACCCTCCTGGGCTTCATCTGGGACGCCGACGAGTCCACCCGCCGGGATATGCTGAACTACTGCGGCTACACCGAGTGGAACTGGGACCGCTCCGAGAGCTATGACGCCGTCATGCGTACCCTCATGCGCTCGGTGGCCGACCTGGCCATTCTGCCCATCCAGGATATCCTGGGATTTGGCGGTGACTGCCGCATGAACACCCCCGGCGAGGGGGAGGGCAACTGGGCCTTCCGCGTCACCTCCGAGCAGATGGCGTCCATTGATCGCCGCCGCTTTGCCGAGATGAACCGCCTTTACGGCCGTCTGCCCGTTGCGGAGACTCCTGAGGAGACTCCCGACGGCGATCCCGCTACCAACTGAGAACGGAGAACGCCTATGCGTGCCAACATCCCCCGCAAGCCCGACCGCCCCAACAGCCATGAGCTGAGCGGCCCCTACCTGCGCGCCATGCAGGAAATATCCATCCGCCTGATGGACGTGATGCCCGCTACCGACGAGCTTTGGCAGATCCTGGGGCAGACTGAGTCGCTTCTTCTGGAGGCGCAGCTGCGGGAGATGCCACTCCAGGAGGTACTGGGGAAGGGAGGGACGGCCGCCTTCTGCCAGTCCATTCTGGACGAGTATATGGAGCGTAACGAGGTTACCGCCCCGCCTGCGGCCTTTGACCCCGCCGTCAAGGCCGCCAAGCCCCGCACCGAGCCCCGCGGCGGGATCAATCTTCACCGCAAAAAGATCTTCACCGCCGTCTGCGTAACGGTGCTGTGCCTGGTGATCTCCTCCTTCCTGTGCTGGTACCTGGGCTTCTGGAACTACTGGACGGGAGGAAGCAGCTACTACCTCAAGGAGCTGTACAACTTCACCGAGACCACCCGGTCCGTCACCGCCGCCCCGGTGAGGCTGACGTTCCCCCTGCGCCGCACAGGGACTGTCGATCAGATCCTGTATACCGATCCCGACCTGCATACGGTGAGCCTGTCCCACATTGGCTACGAGACGCACACCGTCAAGCAGCTGGACACCGAAAACCACAAGGTGGTGGAGAAGAAATACCAAAACTGGTACGTGGAGCTGGTATATACCGTTCACGCCGATTTCAAGACCGTCTCCTACGTGGAACCGGGAGGCTCAGCCACGGCCAAGGTGGTGATGCCCGACGGGACCGAACATATCTGCAGCCTGGAGTGGATCCAGTCCGGCGCCTACGGGGAGGGCTACGAGTACGCCCGCCTGAAGATCATTGAGCTGCCCGCCGAGGTTTCTGTGGAGGGCGCCACCGTGGAGTTGGACCTGGGAGTCTTCCGCCTGGTGGAGTGGAACCGTATCGGAACCGGTATGCGGTGACTGCCATCCCGTCACACTCGCCATCAAGTAACAAAAAAGGATGCCCACAATACGGTGGACATCCTTTTTCTGTACGCGGGATCATGAGGTGGCTTCCTTGAATCTGCCTGTCTCAGCCATCGATGCTTTTCAGCTCCCGAATGACCTCAAAGATGCTCTTGACGGGAATGATCCGCATGCCTTCTACCTCCAGGGGCCGCTTCTCTACGTTGCGGTAGGGAACGATGGCACGGGTGAAGCCCAGACGGGCCGCCTCGCGGACCCGCTGTTCGGGATTGGAGACGGCACGACACTCGCCCGCCAGGCCCAGCTCTCCGATGATGATGAGGTCGTCGGGGACCACGCGGTCGGTGAGAGAGGAAACCAGTGCGGTGGCGATGGCCAGATCGGCGGCGGGCTCGGTGATGGACAATCCGCCGATGACGTTCATGTAGACGTCATTCTGATAGAATTTCAGCCCCAGCCGCTTTTCCAGTACCGCGAGAATGAGGCACATACGGCTGTATTCCACGCCGTTCCCCGTACGGCGAGGGGCGGGGAAGACGGTGGGGGTGACCAGCGCCTGAACCTCGGCGATCAGGGGACGGGTACCCTCCATGGTGCAGAGCGCACAATTGCCCGAGACCCCCTTGGGACGGCCCGAAAGCAACATCTCGGAGGGATTGACCACCTCCTCCAGCCCTCGGTCGGTCATTTCAAAGACGCCGATCTCGCTGACCGAGCCATAACGGTTCTTGACGGCGCGGATGATGCGGTAGGCTTGCTGGCGCTCACCCTCGAAGTACAGCACCGCGTCCACCATGTGCTCCAGCACCTTAGGACCCGCGATCCCGCCCTCCTTGTTGACGTGGCCTACCAGCAGCATGGAGATCCCCTCGCTTTTGGCCTTGTTGGAGAATGCCAGGGCGCATTCCCGCACCTGGGTCACGCTGCCCGGTGCCGAATTGACCTTGTCCGAGTAGATGGTCTGGATGGAATCCAGGATCATGACGTCGGGCTTGACCTCCCCGGCCTCGGCCAGGATGTTTTCCAGATTGGTCTCGGTCAGGATGTAGAGATGCTCACCGCTGACCCCCAATCGCTGGGCACGGAGCTTGAGCTGTCCCCCGGACTCCTCGCCCGAAACGTACAGCACCCGCCGATTCTGCCCCAGGGCATCCGAGATCTGCATAAGCAGAGTGGATTTACCGATACCGGGCTCGCCCGACAACAGCACCACCGAGCCCGTGACCAGTCCGCCGCCCAGCACCCGATCCAGCTCAGAGAGCCCCGTATCGGTGCGGATGTAGGAGGGAAGGGTCAGCTCCCCGAAGCGGGTCGCCCGATTCTCCTCCCCCAGCCCCGCCATAGAGGTCCGCTTAGGGGTCTTGACCTCTTCGGGATCGGTATCGATGACCTCCTCGATCAGACAGTTCCATTTGCCGCAATGGGGGCACTTTCCCATCCATTTCCGGGACTGCGCACCGCATTCGGTGCATACGTAAACGGTTTTGAGCTTCATGTGGGTGATCCTTTCGATAGTTCTGCTTTCATTATACCATAAAGGAAGGGAAAAATCAAGAGGATTTCAAATTGGGGTTTAGCGAACTGTTGGTTCGTGCTGACCCATGGGTGTTGCCCTCTCACCCGCCTGCGGCGGGAGCTCCCCCAGAGGGGGAGCCTTGCGTGCCAATCCCCCAAAATTCCGTTTCACAACAAGTTTTCCCCGTTCTGAGGCTCCCCCTCTGG
>JAZNJA010000110.1:0-15454 GCA_045577755.1 Eubacteriales bacterium | reverse complement strand
TGTTGTATAATTACCTCGCTTTCTTGTAGGTTTTTTGTGGCAATTAAATTATACAACAAAGCAAGCGGTTGTTCAAGCCCTTTCGGTTTTGAACAACCGCTTTTTTTGATTTTTGGGGGAGTTAATGACTCAGCCTCTTTTTTCGTCTTTTTGGGCGTTTTTGAGGCAAAATCATGCTAAATCAAGGAAAATTACATGAAACCAGGAGTCGGAACAGCTGAAAATGCTGCTACGACTCTTTTTTATGCCCCGAAAAGCCCCAAACGCTGGTGTATGATGTGTCCCACCAAAGGAGGTGGAGACATGCGAAGTATCATTGAGGAGCTGTATTACGGCAACATCGTGCCGACGGATCGGGATGTGGTGAAAGGCGGCGAATATGCGCATTTGCTGCATCTGCTCTCGCGGAACAGCACAGAGCTGGAGGATACCCTTTCGCAATGGCTTTTTCTGGGGGCTGTAAGGGGTAAAAAAGGTACCGAGCAATCGTGTTGCTCGGCACCCGTGCCCGTGTAAAGTTAAATCATCCAAATTGGAACAATATAATTCTCGGCATTCAGAGCAGACAACTTCGGACGCATGCAAAGGATTGCGCCATTGCCGCGAGGAACAGAGGCTTTATCCAGCAGATTAAACGCATTCAAAAGCTCGCTGCCGGGATTGATAGAACGCTTAATTTCAAGCGGATGGAGCATACCGTCGCTTTCAATAACCATATCGATCTCGTTGGAATTGCTGTCGCGGTAGTACCAGAGGAGGCACTCCTTCGCGTTGTTGTGGTAGGACTTGAGAAGCTCCGCAACCACATAGTTTTCGAGAATCGCTCCGTTGATCGCACCGTTCATCAAAATTTCGGGCGAGGAATAGCGCGTCAGGTATGCAACCAGACCCGTGTCAAAGAAATAGAGCTTCGGCGTCTTGACAGTGCGCTTCAGGAGATTGTTGGAATAAGGGCGAAGGAAGAAGATGACGTCGGATTTTTCAAGCACCTGCAACCAGCGCTTTGCGGTGTCATCCGAAACGCCAACGTCCTGTGCTATGTCGTGAACGTTGAGCATCTGTCCTGCGCGGCAGGCAGCAGCGCGAACAAAATCACGGAACAAGAGCGGATCAGCAAGCTGCACCTGCTCTTTGACGTCTCGATCAATATAGGTTTGCAGGTAGCTGGAATAGAATACATCTCGATCGGAGAACTTGCCGCTGACAAGACCGGGCATCGAGCCGCGCCAAATGCGCTCATAAATTTCGGTAAGATCGGCAGGCGCATTGGTCTTTTCGCGCGCCTTCAATGCACCAAGATCAAGCGAGAAAGGGGTACATTCCCCGGAGCCGTAGATCTCGTGCTGGGAAAGGCTCGACATATGAAGAATCGCCACTCTGCCGGCGAGAGACTCTTGTGCCAACTCCATAAGCTTAAAAGCCTGCGAACCGGTAAGCCAATAAGTGCCCGGAGCAGCACCTTTGTCAATCTCCATCTTGATATAAGAGAACAACTCAGGCGCGTACTGCACCTCGTCAATCATAATCGGCGTAGAGTGCATGGCGAGGAACATGGCGGGATCACGCTTTGCAAGTGCGCGCTCCTCTAAATCATCGAGGGTTACATATTCACGGCCATCGTCCATCAGCTGACGTAAAACCGTCGTTTTTCCGACCTGACGGGGACCGGTGATTAAAATACAGGAATACTCTTTTGAAAGAGCAATAATTTTATCTTCAAGATCGCGTTTAATGTAAGTCATATGGAAATCCTCCTGACGCTAAAATACGATGCTATCTTATTTTAGCACAAACAAGGCTGTTTGTCAAGGCTAAAATGCGATACAATCGTATTATTTCCTAAAAACGTAAAATTTAATTCCCAAAATCCTTAAAGGAGGTGAGGCCTATGATTGCACACACAATTCTTTGGAATCAAAAATAAATAGAAGGAGGTAAAAACGATGATGATTTCCAAAAAACAATTTCTCGCCATCAAGTAATGTCAAAGCGAAGGCATATCGATGGCGGTAGCAGCCAGGCAAATTGGCGTATCGGTGCAGACAGCACGAAAGTGGTCTAAGATTGATGAGGCTGGATTTGAAGCGCTCAAGCGGGACAATATTCCGTACATGGATCAGTATCGCGAGTTCGTTTTAAGCATCCTGCGCGATTGCCCGCAAACCGGAGAGACCAACATTCTATACCGACTGCGTGAGGAGTTCCCGGACTTCAACTGCAATAAGCGCACCTTTTATCGGTATATGCACATTCTGCGAGAGCAGACCGGATTCGTTCAGTTCACGGGGCGCGTCACATCGCCGCGGGAGGAGTCGCCACCGGGCTATGAAGCACAGGTGGATTTCGGGCAATTTCGCATGAAGGACATGTACGGCAAGCAGGTGCGTGTGTATTTCTTCTGCATGGTGTTGTCCTACAGCCGCATGCACTACGTGTATTTCAGTCGCGAGCCCTTCACTACACAGACGGCGATTGAGGCACACGAATATGCTTTCCAGTATTTCGGCGGTAGAACGCAAATGATCATGTCAACATCATTCCCATCCCCCCCCCGGCACAAATAAACGAGGTTGCGCTTCGCGCAAACGGAAGGGGTACAGTTGCCTCTCTCAAATTAACAAGCCTCGTTTGATATTCCAGGCTGTGCCTTGACTGATTCGCGAAAATGTGGTACAATACCCCCGAAGGGAGTGATCCTGTTTGACAAAAAGTGAATTTCGAAAGCATATCGTGTTCTCTTCACTTCTGACCGCCGTCGCGGTAGTAGCCATCCTCTCGTTTTGCGTCATCCTGTTCCATATGTATCCCCAACCCACAGAGGAGAACACCGCTATTTCAAGCGGGACCGTCGCGCACGTTTACTATTCTTCAAACATAAAGGAAGTGATCGTCGAGATGTCTGACGGAGAGCAGCTCCGGCTCGTCTGCCCGTGGCTGCCCGCGGATCTGTACGACGCGATCGGCTACGATCTCGATCAGCTCGCAAGGCTCTTGGAGGGGCAGGAAGTCGAATACCGAAGGATGGACAAATTGCCGTGGGTCGTGGAGATCTATGTCCACGGCGTTGTGATCGACAATCACCAAATGACCTCCGCGGAGATCGATTCGACGTACATCGGTATCACGGTCATAGGACTGATGATGCTTGCGTTTCCCATCTGCGGAGAAGCGGTATACATCAAAACCAAGTACAAGCTCTACAAAAGAGCCGAAAAGAAGCGGAGCGGAAGTGATAAGAGAAAAGAGGACCGAGCACGAAACGGTTGACCCCCCTCGCTTCGGCCGCCGAATACGAAAGGAGAAGGTAGCGCTCGCCCCTATCTTCTCCTTTCGTATGCGCCCTCGGCACCGCCTATAGCCCCGTCTCAATTGTTACGAATTTGAAAATTGTTGACCCCATCTATTGAAATCTTCCTTGATTTATATTACAATGAACGGAGAATGCTTTGAAGCTTCAAAGGAGTTATACACATATGGAAAAGAAATGGGACGTATACGTCTACGGTGACGTCAACATCGACCTGGTGGTCCCCGGTGTGGAGGCCCTGCCCGACATGGGCTCCGAGGTGGACGTGCCCACCATGGAGACCTTCGTGGGAGGCGGTGCCGCCCTCTTTACCCTGGGCCTGGCCAAGCTGGGTCTGACCCCCGTGTTCCAGGGGAGCATCGGCAAGGATATGTACGGTGAGTATATCCGCAATCTGTTCAAGGAACTGGGGGTAGATGATTCCCTGCTCCTGGACAGCGACACCAAGAAGACGGGCATTTCCATCAGCTTCACCACCCAAAAGGACCGCTGCTTCCTGACCTACCGCGGAACCAACGAGGGCCTGTCCTTAAAGCACATGGACCTGACCCAGCTCCCTTACGCCAAGCACGTCCACGTGACAGGCTACGAGGGGCTGACCAACCACGACGAGTACCTGGATATGCTGAAGAAGATCCACGCCATGGGGGACGTGACCGTGTCCTTTGACGTGGGCTGGGACACCACGGGGGTGTGGTACGAGGGCATCTTCGACCTGCTCCCCATGATCGACGTCCTCTTCATGAACGAGACCGAGTGCCGCCACTACACCCGATGCGAGGACGTCGAGGAGGGCGCCCGCAGGCTGGCCGAAAAGGCGGGCATGGCGGTGATCAAGCTGGGCAAGAAGGGCGCGCTGGCCGTCAAGGACGGCGAGGTGTTCAAGGCACCCACCTACAAGGTCGAGGTCAAGGACACCACCGGCGCGGGAGATTCCTTCAACGCCGGCTTCGTCTACGGCTTCGTCAGCGGCCTGCCCCTGGAGGAGTGTCTCAAGCGGGGCAACGGCTGTGGCTCCCTCTCCGCCACCATGCTGGGCGGGAACACCGGCTTCCCCTTCAAGGATCAGCTGGAGAGCTGGATCCTCACCGCCGAGACCGAGGTCGTCTCGGACTGAACCACCTACACATAGATTTTTCGGAGGAACATACATATGAAGATCGGAGTCATCGGCGGCGCGGGTGTGCGTACCGTCATTTTCATCAACGGCCTGCTCAAGCGCTACAAGAAGCTGAACATCGACGAGGTCGTGCTCTACGATATTGATCATGAGAAGCTGGCCATCATTGGCAAGCTCTGCCGTCACGTGGTCAAGCGGGAGGGCAAGGATCTGACGGTCCGGGAGGTCTTTGACCCCGTGGAGGCCATCCGCGGCATGGACTACATCGTCACCACCCTCCGCGTAGGGGGGGACCACTCCCGCGTGGTGGACGAGTCGGTGGCCCTTCGTAACGGCGTCATCGGACAGGAGACCACGGGTGTCGGCGGCTTCTCCATGGCCGTCCGCACCATTCCCGTGCTCATGGACTACTGCGAGCTGATCGAGAAGCACGCCCCCGAGGCATGGATCTTCAACTTCACCAATCCCTCGGGGCTGGTCACCCAGGCCCTCCACAGCGCGGGCCACCACCGCATCATCGGTATCTGCGACGCCCCCAGCAGCCTGAAGTACCGTATGTGCGACAAGCTGGGGGTCACCGAGGAGGAGATGTACGTGGAGTTCTTCGGCCTCAACCACCTGTCCTGGGTCAAGAGCGTGCAGGTAAACGGGGAGGAGATCATGGACAAGCTCATCGCCGACGACGACTTCATGTCCTCCATCCACGAGCTGAAGATCTTCGACCGCGAGGTGGTGCGCCAGACGGGCATGATCCCCAACGAGTACCTGTACTACTACTACCACCGCGAAAAGGCCCTCGCCAACATCAACAAGTCGGATATGACCCGCGGCATGACCATCGAGAAGGTCAATATCCAGATGATGCAGGAGCTGGGTGCCATGGACATCGACGCTGATCCCGAGGAGGCTCTCCAGATCTTCCTGTACTACATGCAGCTCCGCGAGAACAGCTATATGTCCATCGAGTCGGGCTCCGCCAACCGTCCCATGCTGGAGAAGGGCAGTCTCCCCGTTCCCGAGGGTATGGGCTACGCCGGCGTCATGCTGGACTGCATCGAGGGTATGCAGAGCGAGGAGGGCCGCACCCTGGTGCTGAGCATCCTCAATCAGTGCTCCATCCCCTTCCTGTCCGACGACGACGTGGTGGAGGTGACCTGCAACGTATCCAAGAACGGCATCGCCCCCGTCAAGCAGGAGACGGTTCCCACCATGTGCGAGCTGTACATCCGCCTCATTAAGCGCTACGAGCGCCTGACCGTGGAGGCCGTCCGCGAGGGCAACGAGGAGAAGGCCATCGAGGCCCTCATGACCCATCCGCTCATCAATTCCTACTCTCTGGCCAAGAAGCTCATCGCCGACTACAACGAGGCGTATGGCGAGAAGATTTTGAAGGGCAAGGCGTGAGGAATTTTCGGTGAGAAATTGACCGCATAATTTGGCAAATTGGGGTTTATAGGGGCGCCGACCGCGTTCATTAGCCTTCCCCAGCGGGGAAGGTGGCACCCGCTTTAGCGGGTGACGGATGAGGAGAGCATTTGTAGATCAGCCTTTCGGGTGTACAATAACCGTTCTACAACATACCGGCATATACAATACAAAAAGGTTGATACTATTAGATTCTCTGGGTTTTCATATACCCGGAAAGTTGTAGGAAAGTTGGTTATACACCCGATACGCTGATCTACAAATGCTCGCCGAGCTTACTCGGTCTCATCACACCGCTTCGCGGTCCCCCTTCCCCGCTGGGGAAGGCAAAGAAACGCACCGACAAACCCAAATTTGAAATACACAATGCAACACACCGTTTGTTTTTCTCCCTTCTCATAACCCCCTATGCTACAGACGTTTTCTCTCACTCAACGTAACCAAGGAGACCACATCCCATGAATCTGAATTTCCAATTTGACGGCAATATGAGCCGTGAGGTGCTGGAGAGCTACCTCTCCCGCGCCGTGACCGCCAGTTCCCTGTACGAGACCGACACCCTGGAGGACGATCTCCGCGCTATCCAGCGCATGGGGGTCAAGTTCATCGGCCGCGCGTCGGGTATCTGGTATATGCTGGAGGACGACGAGACCCATTTCGCCAAGTCCAAGGCCCTGGCCGACGCCATCCACGCCCAGGATCCCGAAATCATCCTCCAGGCCTGCGTCTTTGAGATCGTCACCATGCAGATGAACTACGAAAAGATCCCCGCCTACGTCTTCGAGGCCTTCGGTAAGCCCGTGGAGGACCGTTGCTTCAACTGGGACGCCGCCCGTATGCTCTCCGAGAACGGGGACACCGCCTGGAACTCCAACCCCGACCGCGAGCCGGGTAAGATCGGGGATATGCCCGACCTCAACCGCGACGAGGCCCGTATGTGGTTCTACTACCGCGCCACCCGCTACATCGACTGCGGCTACGAGGCCCTCCATATGGGTCAGGTCCACCTCTACACCGCCGAGGACAAGGGCATGAAGAAGACCTACGAGCTCTTCGGCATGATCCGCGACTACGCGGCCAAGCACGCCCGCCGTCACAAGGTCCTGCTGGATGCCCACACCCACGGCGTGAGTGTGAACGGCAAGCTCCTTCTGGACTACCACGCCATGCCCTTCACCCGCGCTCCTCTGGAGCATTACGAGGGTCAAAGACTGGTGCTGGTCCGCGAGGGCTTCAGCGAGGGGGGCGAGAACCCCAACGGCTGGTACGGCGAGCAGATGCCCTACCTCATGGAGTACGACAACTGGGGCGGCAAAATGTTCGAGGAGGTCACCGTGGAGGAGGCCATCGCCAACCGCGGCCGCCATCAGGTCGCCCGCTGGCAGTGGTGGGGCTTCGATCAGATCGGTTGGTTCGCCAACCAGTCCCCCGAGGTCCGCGACCACTTCATTGAGTACACCTACCGCTGGACCCAGATCAACAATCCCCACGCCTTCTTCCTCATGCCCTTCCGCCGTATGCTCAGCGACGCCCGCGTAGAGATGGTGCGGGGCGACAACGGGGAGATGGGCGTGAACCACTACTACCAGATCAACAACAAGTCCGCCGCCTGCCCCATGGGCTTCGGTCAGGAGGACGTGATGGCCGCCTGTTGGGCCGACGGCGACCGCCTCCGCGAGGGCTACGCCAACCCCGAGCACCTCATCCGCTACGGTTGCCGCGAGGAGTACGATCCCGAGACCGGCTTCAAGCTCCCCGAGAAGATCGTGGTGTACGGCAGCTTCCAGCCCTTCGTGGGCTGTGAGGAGAATGACTCCAACAGCGAGCTGACCCGTATGTACTACGTCGGGGACAACACCTACACCCTGTCGGTGGTAATCCCCTTCGCGGGCACCTACGACTACGCCGTCTCCACCTACGGCACCCTGTCGGCGGTCTACACCGCCCACAGCCACCGCCCTGCCAGCGGCGACGGCCCCAAGGCCCACTTCACCACCCCCCGAGACAATTGCGTGGTGAAATTCACCTTCCGTTACATGGACAACAAAGTCTCCGCCGAGGTCGTGGAGTAAGACCCCACGGGGAATATGGAGGAAACGGCTATGAAAGAGCTGTATTCTGTTGAAGGGACCCTGAATCGGGATTTCCGCGGGCAGATCACCTACACGGTCTGCCTGGAGGAGCCCTGCGACCAGCTGGACGTCCATTTGACCTACGACTACGCCGAGCTGCGCTATCGGGACGAGAAGGCCAACCTGGACCGCGACGGGATCCTGAAGATCTACGGGACCGAGGAGCATTACCGCGAGTGTCCCCCCATCACCCCCGCGGTGCTGGAGAAGACCATCCGAGAGGTCAGCGACATGAGCGGATACGTCATCACCGAGGAGGAGGCGCGGAAGTTCCTGGTCTACGATATCGACCTCAAGACCGAGATCCACCCTCTGGCGACCTTGAACGATCAGTTCATCGGCTGTATCCACAAGCAGCTACCCGATCGCCATATGATCTTTCGGGAAGACTACGCCTCCCACGGGTGCATCCCCCAGACCCGCATGGAGGGAGTCCTCAAGATCACCCTGCTGGTCTTCAACGTGGCCAAGGATCAGACCCGCTACACCCTGAGGGTCAGCGGAGGGAAGGAGGACGGCCGTGTTTAAGCGCTACGAATTGCACAACCACACCGACGAGTCCGACGCACCCATCTCCTGCGGGGAGCTGATCCGCCGTATGGTGGCCGAGCGGGTGGACTGCTTTGCCATCACCGACCACAATACGGTCTCGGGCCACGGCATCATCCGCAGCCAGCTGGAGCGGGACGGCCTGAAGCTGACCTGCGCCTACGGCATGGAGTACACCACCTACTTCGGGCACATCGTCTGCCCCGTGCTGGAAACCTACGTTCCCTGGGACTCCATCGACCGCCACCGTCCCGAGCGGCTGTTTGAGGCCTGCAAGCGGGCGGGGGGCATCACGGGCATCGCCCACCCCTTTGCCTACGGCGAGCCCTTTGCCATGGGCTGCCGCTTTGAGATGGAGATTCGGGATTTTACCCACGTGGACTTTATTGAGGTCATCAACAACAGCGAGTCCCTGCACACCGTCAACGGCCCCGCCATCCGCTGGTGGGAGGAGCTGGTGCTGGGGGGGATCCCCGTCTCCGCCTGCGCGGGGATGGATCTCCATCGGGTCACCGACCGCATGGACGGACGGTTCGCCACCTACGCCGAGGGGCGCGAGGGGGGTGACGCCGTAGCCGAGCTGCGGGCGGCTCTCTCGGTACAGCGGACCTGGGTGTCCAAGGGGATGCTCTTGGACTGGCGCCGCGAGGGGGAGGCCATCCGCTTTACCCTCCGCGACGTGAACAAGCCGGGCTACGAGGCCCCCGCGGCCTACACCCTGCTGCTCAAGGGCCAAAGCGGCGAGCGAGCGCTGGACATCTCGGGCGGGGAGCTGACGGTCCCGATCTCGGAGCTTTCCGACGTGGAGATCCCCAAGCTCTACGGCGCCGATACCGGGCTGGATCACCTGATCTGCATCGCCCCCGTGATCCGGAAGCATTTAATTTGATAGAAAAACAGGAGCTTTCCTTGGCGGAGAGCTCCTGCTTTTTTGTGGGGAGTTCAAATTTGGGTTTATCGGGGATTTTGCTACCCGTAACGAATTGCGTATTTCTATGTACGCGTTCTCCTTCACCCGCCTGCGGGCGGGAGCTCCCTCCCGGAGGGAGCCATAGGAGCGCGGGCAAGAATCACTTGTTGGGTAACGGATTTCCGCGTGGCATGACGAAAGGCTCCCTCCGGGAGGGGTAGCGAAGCGGCAACGCGGTAGTGAATGGCCGCCAGTGGCGGGCAGAGGCGCGTTGTGACCGACCCGCAGGGAGACCTCCCGCGAAGCGGGTGGGGGAGAACGCGGACATTTAGGCGGGCACTCTCTTCCGGCTATGCAAAATCCCCGCTAAACCCCAATTTTTCTGCATCAGACCTCAAACCCCGCGTACTTCAGCACCAGCTCCGAGAAGATGGAATTCGCCCAAGCGAACCACTCGCGGCTGAATTCATACTCGTTGCTCGCGTTGATGCTCTCGTGCATGAAGTAGGTCCCCGCGTGGGAGGTGGCCATCATAGAGAGCATCTCCTCCACCTCAGCGGGATCGTCGGAGGTCAGACCCTGGAGCGCCAGAGAGATGGGCCAGACGAAGCCGTGCTCGGTGTGGGGAGAGCCGATGCCGTGGAGCTTCGTACCCGTGAAGTAGAAGGGATTATCCTCCGAGAGGATGAAGCGGCGGGTGTTCCGGTAGACGGGATCGTCGGCGGAGCAGTAGCCCAGGTAGGGGGCGGAGAGCAGGGAGGGGACGTTGGCGTCGTCCATGAGGTTGTAGTTCCCCAGGCCGTCGGTCTCGTAGGCGTAGATGCGGCCGTACTTGGGGTGATCCACCATGCCGTACTTTTGGATACCCTCGTCGATCTCGCTCCCCAGCTTCTCGGCGCGGATGGCCAGAGCCTCGTCGGCGTAGATCTCGCGAGCGATCTCGGTCAGGTAGCGGAGCACCACCACGGCGTACATCTGGGAGGGGATGAGGTAGTGGTATGTGCAGGCGTCATCCGAGGGACGGAAGCCCGACCAGGTCATGCCGGTGTATCCCACGGGGGAGCCGTGACCGCCGTGGGTCAGGGTGTCGGTGGGCTTGGGAGGCTCGGGACGCTCGAAGACGTAGGCGGACTTCTCGGCGTGGTACTGCTCGGTCTCCCAGAGATCCAGAATGATCGTGAGCATCTTCTTGTAGTCCTCATCCAGATGCCCCGTCCGTCCCGTCTTCTTCCAGAACTTGTAGGCGATGAAGATCACCGAGCAGAGGGAGTCCACCTCGTACTTGCGCTCCCAGACCCAGGGAGAGCGGAAGGTCAGGTCCTCCACGTGGCCGCGGTTATTGTCGCGCTCGTTGAAGGCGTTGGCGTAGGGGTCCTTGGGGACGTAGATGGCGTAACGCTTGATCATCTTCTCAATGATGTCGGCCAGTTCATCATTCTTGGCCGCCACGGGAAGGTAGTGGTGCACCTGCGCCGCGGAGTCGCGTAGCCACATGGCGTGGATGTCACCCGTGATGACGAAGGCCGAGCCGTCGTCCAGAAGCTTGGTGGTGGTCTCCAGGGTGTTGGGGTAGCACTTGGCGAAGAGCAGAGCCAGGTCGTCGCGGCCCATCTCGTAGAGCTTCTTGCAGACGGCGTCGATCTGATCGCGGAGGAGGTAGGAGAATTGGTTCATGTCGGATATGTCCTTTTCATTTGATTATTGGGGGAGAATTCATTTCCCACAGTATAGCATAAACCGAGAAAAAAAGCAAGATGCTTTGCGCTTTTTTCAATGGTTCCCGCTGGGAAAAGGCGAAAACGGCGGGTCCCGCCCCCGATGTCCCTCTCCCCATTGACATTTCGACGGATATGCGCTATAATACAGTCAGCGCTGCAACCAAGGAGATCTCCATGAAACAAGACCTGAAGCCCCGCCTCATGCTCGTCGCCTCCATGGCCATATTCGGTACCCTCGCCCCCTTCGTGAGGCTCATCCCCGTCTCTTCGGGAGAGCTGGCCCTCTATCGCGCCGTCATGGCATCGGCCTTGATCGCGATCCTTCTGCTCGTCACCAGGCGCCCCGTTCCCTTCGCCCGCATCCGCGGTCAGCTTCCCCTGCTTTTGCTGTCGGGAATGGCTATGGGAGTCAACTGGATCCTCTTGTTCGAGGCCTACAAGCGGGTCACCGTCTCGGTGGCTACCCTGAGCTACTACTTCGCCCCGGTTCTGGTCACCCTGGTCTGCCCCCTCCTGTTCAAGGAACGGCTGACGCTCAAGCAGGTGGTCTGCTTTGTCATGTCCACTGCAGGACTCGTGCTGGTCACGGGGATCGGAGCGGGAGGCAGCGACCGCGTGGGAGGCATCCTCTTCGCCCTGGGCGCGGCGGTGCTGTACGCCTCGGTGGTGGTCCTCAATAAATTCATCCGCGGGGTAGAGGGACTGCACCGAACCCTGCTCCAGTTCCTGGCCGCCGCCGCCGTTCTGCTTCCCTACGTGCTGCTGACGGGGGGCGTGACCCTCGGGGGCATGGATGCCAAGGGATGGCTCAGCCTGCTGGCGGTGGGTGTGATCCACACGGGGCTTGCCTACTGCCTGTACTTCTCGGCTCTCAAGAATCTCCCCGGGCAGAAGGCCGCCATTCTGAGCTACGTGGACCCCCTGGTGGCGGTGCTGATCTCGGTCACGGTGCTGGGAGAGCCTATGACTCCGTGGCAGGCCCTGGGTGGCGCCCTCATCCTGGGCTTCACCCTCTGGAACGAGCTGCCCGACAGGAACGCCTGATGCCCTCCCTCCCCGCATTGGGTGCCTCAACCGAAAAACCGCCGCGATGCGATCCGCGGCGGTTTCTGTTTCATGGAGACGGAGAGTCAGGGGCTTCGGGAAAGGCCACCGTGATGATCAGCTTCTCTTCCCGGTAGGCCGCGCCGATGCTGCCGTGCATCCGCTCGGTGAGGAGCTTGGCGATGGAGAGCCCCAGGCCCGTAGAATTGCGGGCGGAATCCACCGTAAAGAAACGGTCGAAGAGCTTGCCCACGTCCACTGAGGACAGGGCTTTGGCGGTGTTTTCGAAGGTCACGGTCCCGTCGGAGGTAAGGGTCACCGCGAAATCGCCATCGCTGTACTTGATGGCGTTGCTGATGATGTTCCCGAAAACGCGGGTCAAGGCAGAGGGGTCCAGATGGCGGGTGATTCCCGCCTCGGGGATGGAAACGGCGGGTTCAATGCCCCGTCCCGTGAAGGAGCCGTAGAAGGAGATGAGGGAATCCTCCAGCACCCGGCAAAGATCCACAGCCTCGGGGAAGACCTCGGGTGTGGAGGCCACCACCGAGTAACGGAACAGCTCCTCCATCAGCACCCGCAAAGCCTCGGCCCGGTCACGGATCCGCGCCACATAGCGGGCCGTCTCCCCGGGCAGATCCTCTCGTTCCAAAAGCTCCAGGTAGCCGTATATGGCGGTCAGGGGGGTACGAAGATCGTGGGAGATCGCCGCCACCGCTTCCTTCAGCTCGCGGTCACCGCTCAAAAACTGCTGTCTCTGGCGGCGCAAGAGCTTCAGTTCCCGATTCACCGCCTCGGCCAGCTCCCGCATCTTTTTATCCCGTGAAGAAATGTCGATGAGGGTGTTGGTATCCTCCCGCAGACGCGCCGAAAAGGCCTCGGCGATCTCGCTCGCGGCCTTTCGAAGGGTATACACTTTCAAAGCCAGCACCGCAACGGTGATGAGTAGAACACCGATCACGGCCAGTAGGAATTCGGTCATAGGCGGCTCCTGTCAGTGCCCTCTCACTCCCCGGGAAGGGAGCAAGAGGGTCGTTTTTCGTTATTTCAACTCCTTCTTCCGGAAGATCCACGCGCCTCCTGCCGTAGTCGCGGCGATGAAGGCCAGGCCCCAGAAGGGGAGGTCTGCCATGTCGGCGGTCTTGTTGTAGGGGGAGGCCTGCTCCTCCTGACCGCTGGGCAGGAAGTTGTAGAGGAACTCCAAGGCCACTCGGGCGGGGCCGCCCACGTAGGCCGGACTCTCGATGGTATTTCCCGTGGGAACGAAATCGTTCACCTCTTCCGAGAAAACGTACTCGTCCACGAACTGCGGCGCCTCCAGAGCCTCCCGCATGGGGACGGTCACCCACATCATCATAGCGATGGCCAGGATCAGCACGGTCACCGCGGCGATGGTGCGGTTCTGGATGGACATGACCACCAGAAGGAACAGGGAGGTAAGGCCCAGCACCGCCAAAAGACCGATGAGGGCGGGGAGGAGGAAGGCCTTGGCCGTCAGCTCAAAGCCACCCAGGAGAGGCGCGCCCAGACCCAGACCGATGAGGAGGGTGGGGATCACGTAGTAGATGGCGGCGGCGGTGGAGCAGACGATGAGGTTGGACAGATAGATGGACAGACGGGAATGGCCCGTGATGATCTTGTTGCGGATGGTCTTGTCGCTGTACTCCCGCCCGATGAGCAAGGCAATCAGCACCGACATGACCAGAGCCGTGATGAGGGTGTCGGGGAGGAGGGTGTGGTCGGCCTTGATGACCTGATCCACAAAGGCGGACTTGTAGTGAAGGTTGTTCAGAACCCCCAGAAGATGGTGTCCGCAGGTGACGGCCAGGCCGAGCCAGAAGAACACCGAGCGGAAGAGGCGGCGATAGCCGGCGGATAACAGCTTAGTCATGGCGGTCACCTCCTACCAGATTCACGTAGTAGCTTTCGAGGGATTCATCCTTTTCGGTGACACTGAGCAGCTCGCAATTCTCTCCTGAGAGAGCCGCGGCCAGCTCGGTGATGCTCATTTTGGCGTAGATGTCGGCCTTGGTGTCGGAGATTACCTTGTACTCGATCCCCTTGGTGTCCAGAACGCGGGTCAATGCCCCCACGTCGGATACCTCCACCCGCAAGCACTTGCGGCAGGCGGCCTCCAGCTCCTCGGCGCTGATCTCGCGGAGCATACGCCCCCCGTCGATGAAGCCGTAGTGGGTAGCCAGACGGGCCAGCTCGTCCAGAATGTGGCTGGACATGATCACCGTGATGTTGCGCTGGCGGTTGAGCTTCAGGATCAGCTCGCGCATCTCGATGATACCTTGGGGGTCGAGACCGTTTACGGGCTCATCCAGCACCAGCAGGTCGGGATCCCCCGCCAGGGCGATGGCGATGCCCAGTCTCTGGCGCATGCCCAAAGAGAAGTTCCGCGCCTTCTTCTTGCCCGCATTCTCCAGACCCACCAGCTTCAGAAGCTCGGGGATGGAGTCGAAGGAGGGCAGTCCCAGGATGAGATACTGTTGCTTGAGGTTCTCCTCGGCGGTCATGTCCATGTAGATGGAGGGGGTCTCCACCACAGCCCCCATGCGGCGGCGGGAGCGCACCACCTTGGGGTCGGTGTTCTTCACGCCGTAGAGGGTGTAATCTCCCTCGGTGGGAGTCTGTAAGCCGCAAATGAGGCGGATCAGGGTGGTCTTGCCCGCCCCGTTCTTGCCAACGAAGCCGTAGATGGCCCCCTTGGGGACGTGCATGGTGAAATTGTCCAAGGCCTTGAAGTGGCCGTATTGCTTGGTCAACGCATTGGTCGTCAGTACGTATTCCATAAAGTCGTTCTCCTTTCTCACACGGGGGCTGTTTTTCGCCGTGTTCCGTGTTTGTGCCGTTATTATAAAACGGAGGAGTTAAGAAATCGGCAAAGGAAAGGGTAAAGAAATCGTAAAGATTGGATATTTTTCAAATTTGGGTTTGGCGGTGGGTTGGCAACGACCTTGATTAGCCTTCCCCATGCGGTGCCATCCGCGAGCGGATGCGGGGGACCGCGAAGCGGTGGATGAGGAGAGCACTTGTAGGCCAGCGTTCCGGGTGAGCGGCCAACTATCCTACTGTTTTTCGGATCTCGGAAACCAAGAAAATGCATCTGTATCAACCATTTTGACGCATCTATCCATATGGTTGTAGGAACATAACTGTAATCCCAGTAAGTTGGGTTACAAATGCTCTCCTCATCCACCGCTTCGCGGTCCCCCTTCTCCGCTGGAGAAGGCAAAGGACGCGGCA